>JBDHDM010000001.1:0-38682 GCA_039591515.1 Gemmatimonadota bacterium
ACGACCGGAACGGATGGGTCGTCGAGGCGCTGGCGGATTTCGACCCGGCGCCCTTCGCCAACTCGCTGGCGTACGACGTCTACCAACGCATGCCGAACGACACGGACTTCACGCCTTTCCGAGAGGCCGGCGTCCAAGGACTGAACTTCGCCGCCGTGGACCGGGCCAGCGTCTACCATCAGACCTTCGATACACCTGAGAACCTGTCCGAGGCGACGCTCCAGCATCACGGTGTGCATGCGCTCTCGGCCCTGCAGTACTTCGGCTCGGCCGATCTCTCGACCGTGGATGCGCCGAACCGCGTGTACTTCTCGCTACCGGTCGTCGGGCTGGTGACGTACTCCCAGGAGCTCGTTCACCCGATATCGGGGGGATTGCTCGTCCTCTTCGTATTGCTGGTCGCGGTCGCGGTGCGAGGGGGTGCTCGACCCGGCGCGATCGTCAGCGGGCTGGCGGCGTCACTCGTGGCCGGTGCCGGTGCGGTCGGAATCGGATGGGCACTACTCGATCGTGTCTCCACGCAGCACGCCGAGATCGGCTCCCTCCATGGGTCGCTGTTTCACCGGGAGGGCTGGTACATGCTGGCCATCGCCTGGGGTGCCCTGGCAGCGGTCAGCGCGACCGTGGCCCTGGCCCGACGGTGGCTCACGCGTGACGAAATCGCGGTCGGCGTGCTCGTGCTGCCCATGGTGGCCGCCGTAGCGCTCGGTGTGGTCGCGCCGCTCGGGGCCATGAACGTGCAGTGGCCGGTCGGCGCTGCCCTGCTCGCCGCGCTGGTGGCGTCGCTGCTCGGGCAGCGCGCGGGTGGGACGGTCGGGTGGCTCACTTCCCTCGCGTTGGCCTTGCCGGTCGTCTTGATGATCACGCCGCTGGTGGAGCTGATCTGGCTGGGTCTGTCGTTCCGTCTCGCCCCGGCGCTCGCGGGTGTCGCGGCATTCGGACTCCTGCTGTGCGCACCCGCACTCGAGGGCCTGCGCCGTCCGAACGTCTGGTGGGCCACGCTCGTCGCCTCGGGCCTGGCGGCCGGCTCCTTGGCGATGGGCATCGCCTCGGCTCGTCCCAGCGCGGACCGCCCGCTCTTCACCACGCTTGCATACGCGTACGAGCACGGGAGCGGAGACGCCCTGTGGGTGACCGCTCCGGACGGGGTCGGACCCGAGTCGTCGGACGCCGCCGCGCGGGCGTGGGCCCAGACACGAGCCGGCGGTCGCTTCGAAGAGACGCGCGACCTCACCTCCTTCGGGTATCTCCGCGGCGAGGTGCCGGTGCGAAGCGCGACCGTCGTGTCGGCTGAACCCCCGTCGGTGGAGGTGTTGAGCGACTCGATCGCGGGCAGCGAGCGAAGCGTCGAGCTGGCGATCCGATCACGCATCGGAGCCGAGATGCTCGGCTTCGAGCTCGATGGCGGCACGCGCCTTCAGGCGATCAACGGTGTGCAGATCGCCGACGGCGAGCCAGCTCGGCGGATCAACCACTGGGGTGAGCCCGACGGCGCGGTCCAGCTGCGGCTCTCGATGCCGGCAGCGGAGCCGATCGGAGTCCACGTCGTCGAGCACCTCCTTCGGCCGGCGGAGATTCTCGGGGAAGAAGCGTTCGCGCGTGCGGAAGATCTCGCTCCCGACGTCACCCGGCTCAGCGACCGGGCGATGTTTCGCTACTCGGTCGCGGCCTTCGTCGACCCCCGGTTCGGCTCCCTGCGTCCGGCCGGACAGCCGGATGCCGGCGTGCCGCTCGACACACTCGTGATCGAGTCGGACTCCCTCGCGGGAGCGGTGTCCGACACCACCGGGGCAGGCACCGATTCCGCCGGGGTCATCCCCCCCACGCTGGACTCCGCAGCGGTCGATACGTCCTCCATCGACACCATGGCCATCGACACGGTGGCCGTCGACACCGTGTCCGTCGAAACGACGGCGATCGACACCGCCTCCGTCGACACCCTGGCGGTCGACACGATGTCCACAGCGGCTCTGCCTCCGGCGAGCCCTCGGCTCCACCCACGATCTCCCCGATGACCTCACGCGCACCCCGCACCAGGATCGCTCCGCTCGCCCTCTTCGTTCTCATGTCGGCGTGCTCCGGCTCGGACCAGGAGCCGCCAGCCGGTGGTCCATCGCTCACGACCTTCCAGGTGCCGGAGTGGTCCGGGCAATGGTTCAAGGGAAACACTCACGCACACACCACCGAGAGCGACGGAGATTCCTCGCCCGAGTACGTCGCACGCTGGTACAAGGATCACGACTACGACTTCCTGGTCTTGTCGGATCACAACGTGTTCACCGATCCCGCGGCCCTATCCTACCTGGTCGATTCCAGCTTTCTCCTCGTCCCGGGTGAAGAGGTCACGACGAGCTACGAGTCCGCGGCGGTGCATGTGAACGGGCTCAACATTCCGCACGTCCTACCGGCCCGGACGGCCGAGTCCCTCGTCGCCACGATCCAGGCGAACGTCGACGTGATTCGTGAGGTCGATGGAGTTCCGCACATCAACCACCCGAACTTCCGATGGTCGTTCGGGGCCGAGCAGCTCCAACAGATCGAGGGTGATCGTCTACTCGAGATCTGGAACGGGCACCCGACCGTGCACAACGACGGTGGCGGCGACTCACCCTCGCTGGAGGAGATCTGGGACGTCCTCCTCACCGGAGGCAAACGGATCTACGGCATCGCCGTCGACGACGCGCATCACTTCCAGGGTGAATTCGCACCGGACCGGGCCAACCCGGGCCGAGGATGGGTGTCGGTCCGCGCGGAGGCGCTGGAGGCGCTCGCGTTGATGGAGGCGCTGGAGGCCGGGCACTTCTACGCCAGCAGCGGCGTGGCCCTCGACGATGTCGTCGTCTCGCCCACTCGGCTCGAAATCCACATCCAGCAGGACCGCGACTTCAAGTACACGACGACGTTCATCGGCCCCGGTGGTGCTCACCTCCTGGAAACCAGAGAGAATCCGGCCGTCTTCGACCTGACTGGCTTCGATGCCGCTTCGAGCGTGGAGACGGACACTCCGTACGTCCGAGCGCGTGTCCGGAACTCCAGGGGTGACGTCGCCTGGGTCCAGCCGGTCTTCCTGAGCGAGTCGCGGTGAACGTCCTCCGGGTCATCCTGATCGGCGGATTCCTGTCGATCGCCGCGATCATCCTGTGGGTCTCGTTCATCTTCGGCGTCGAGACGTCCACCGGGACCCTGCTCATCAACCTCGGCACCGAGATCGTCGGCATCGTGATCACCGTCGCCGTCGTCGAGTGGTTCTTCGAGCGGAGACGACTCCAGACCCGCGGTCGTCAGCTTGCGTGGGACGCGCTGCACGCGGTCGAGCACGCTGTGTGGGTCTGGCAAGGAGGGCCCCGCGAGATGGATACCGACGAAGTCCGCGGCATCCTCAATGCGGTGGGCGGAGAAGACCCACTTCCAGACTTCACCGAAGGTCTCTTCCTCAACATCGGCACGAGGTCGCGCAGACTACTCAACAACGACCCCGACGCCGTCTTGGCCGTCCCTGGCTTCATGAACGGGCTCGAGCACCTCGCCCGCCTGAGCGCGATTCGAGACGGCAAGGCCCCCATGAAGCCGCAGAAGGTCGCAGACATTCTCGACGAAGGCACCTCCGAGCTCGCGAAAGCCCTCGGGAAGCCGACCGAGCGACACTTGGCCTCACTGATTCGCTTCCGCGATCCGAGCGTCAGGAGCCAGGAGCGGCGTCATTTCGGGGGAGCGAATCACCTCGCGCCGACGTCGGCCGAGCACCCGAGTACCGCTGGCTGACGCTCGGCACTGCCGTCCTTTAACGCGGAGGCGGGCTGGCGCCTCTCATCGTCACTCAGTCACACCCTGGTTTGGCACGAAGAGGAAGGAATGACGATGAAGCGCACCAGACGACGCTCGGCCACGCTCGCCCTCGGGGCGTTCGCGGTGGCCCTCTCCGCCTGCGACGACGGCACTGCTATCGACGGTCTCGACGACCAGATGACGATCGACGCGGCCATGCTCGCAGCCGATGCCACCCTCGAGGAGGTCACCCTCTTCCGCGGAGCATTCGGCTTCGGCGGATTCCACATTCCCGGAGTGGACGAGACGCCACACGACCGACACCCGGCTCCTCCGGGTGGCCATCACGGCCTCGACGGGGAATTCTCGGGGACCCGAGCGGTCTCCTTCTTCGACGAGTCCGGGACCGAGCAGGACGCCTACGATGCCCTGACCACGGCGTCCATCAGGATTCTCCACGACGTCGAAGGCTCGGTCGTCCGCGACCGATTCTCGGCTGAGATCAGGCGGGAGCGGGACATGACCGCATCGGGTCTCGTCGGTGAGGAGACGCATCGCAGCTGGAAGGGCTCGGGATCCAGCTACATGGCCCGGAATGGCGTGCTCGAGGACGGCAGCGAACGCTCCCATACGGCGCAAGGCTCCTTCGTGTTCGAAGACGTCGTCGTCCCGATCCCGGGCTCGGAGCCCCGTTGGCCCGTGTCCGGAACGATCACCCGGGACATGCACATGACGCGCACGGGCCCGGATGGTACGGAAACCCGCGACGTCTCCATCGTCATCACCTTCGACGGCACCTCGATCGCCACCGCCGTCGTCAACGGTGAGACGATGGAGATCGACCTCGCAGCCCGGGAGCACCGCAATCCGCTCCATCGGCGCCGCGGGGGCTGACATCCGCCGCGAGGACCGGACCGACAGGTGAGCATCGGGCCGGGCGGGGGCGTCTCAGGTGCGCAGACGCCTTCGCCCGGCCCGATCACAGCCTGCCGGCCCTGGGCCGTTGCCCAGCGGGTCGACGATCGACTCAGGGCTCGAAGTGCCCGATGTGCTCCAGCATGAACAGGCGGATCGCTCGCGCGAGCCGGTCCGCGTAGTCCCGCCGGTTGTCGTCGGTGTCCCTGAGACCATCGAAATGGTGCTCGATCTGGATCCCACTCACCAGCTCGGAGTCCTCCAGGGAGCCGTGTCGCCGGGTGCTGTACCCGCCCGTGAAGTACGGGTCGTCGAGCGGTCGCGGGTACGCGGGACTCGGTAGGGCCGGCACCCCCTCCGCCTCCAGAAAGCCCCCGAAGCTCGTCGGGCCCCGCAGGAGCTGCGAAAAGGGAATCGCCGTGTCCCGGCCGAGCTCCCGAATGCTCGTGAGCTGCACGACCGAGAGCTGATCCAGGAACAGGTCGCCGAGATTGAGACGTTCGGCCTCGAGGAGGTAACCGAGCTCGAGCCTCGGGATCGGATGGCCATGCCCGTGCATGTCGAAATACATGCCTTCCCCCCGCACGCGGATCTCCGTCCGGGCCCGTTCGATGTATTCGTGATACTCGGTCCACGCGCGCTCGGCGAAGGGGTCGTTTTCGGCTGCTTCGACGATCTCCCGGTTGGGGTCCAGCTTCAGGCGGTCCAGGTGTGAAATCACGACATGGGGGGCGTAACCCGTCTGGTCCAGCATGGCCTCCCGCACGGCCAGGGTGAGCTCGAGGGTGTTCCGGTCTCGAACGACGATCCCGATCGACCGGTTGGGAATCTCTTCCGGTCTGAGCGTGCCTCCGTGACCGGCGGACAGAATCACCGGGAGCTCGCCCGGGATGTACTCGACGTACTCGCGGCGTCCGAAGTAGCTGACGCCCGGCTCGTAATCCGCCACCCGATTGGGTATCCAGACCTCGACGTCGGCAGTCGCCGTCACACCCCCGAGCTCCACGACGATCTCGGCCACCCCGGCCGCGACCCCCCGCGCCTCGCCGGACGTGCTGACCGTCACGACCCCGGGATCGGTGGAGCTCCACCTAGCGGTCTCGGTCGGCAACAGCCCCGCGGGGCCCCGCGCCACGGCACCGAAGCGACTCGTTCCGCCGACGCCCACCACCAGGCCGGACGGTGGAAACACCGCGAGCGAGCGAACGTCGAGAGAGGTCGGGCCATCCTCACAGGCCCACGTCAGCGTCGTGAGGCACATGACCGTCGAGAGAGCCGCGATGCGTCTGCTGCGGCGCACGTCCATGACGTGAAGCAGGCGAGCGTCCATGGCGCGAATCTGGCGAGGCCCCGTGACTTTCGCAGCCCAAGCCCGCATGGTGGAAGCCGACACCGGAGACGACGCGGCGCGCGGGAGGGAAGGGGAAGTGGAACGCGATGATCCCAGAGCCGAGCGATTCTGCCGGGCCGTCGAGAACGGAGACGCCGACGAGGTGCGGGCTCTCGTCCGCCTGCATCCGGATCTCAGGGCATCGATCGACGCACCGTGGTTTCCGTTCGACAAGCCGGCCCTGGTGCACGCGGCCGCGAGGATGGACCGCGAGATGGTCGATGCGCTCATCGAATCGGGGGCCGACCTCGACGCTCGTTCGTCGTGGCCCCCCGGGCCGTACTCGGCCCTGCACAGCCTTGTCGACGGGCCGAGCCCCGAGCGACTGCGCTTCGCCGAGTACCTCGTCGAGCGTGGCGCCACCGTCGACCTCCACGCCGCTGCCGGGCTCGGTCGGATGCGAGAGGTCCGAGCCTTCCTGGACGCGGTGCCCGACAGAGTGAACGAGCCCGGGCCGGACGGCGCCACCCCTCTGCACCTCGCTCGTGATCCGCAGGTGGCGGAGCTCCTGCTCGAGCGGGGAGCGGATATCGACCGGCGCTGCGTGGACCATCACAGCACACCCGCGATGTGGGCCACGGACGGACGGGAAGACGTGATGGAGTTTCTTCTCTCGCGGGGGGCCAACGCCGACCTGTTCCAAGCGGTGCTTCTCGACGACGTCCCGCTCGCAGAGCGGATTCTCGCCGACGATCCTGACGCGATCCACGTGAGTGTGCGCTTCGGCAGCTCTCACCCCCACCTCGGCGGCGGCGACAAGTACGTCTGGGCCCTGAAGGGGGCCGAGACTCCCGTAGAGCTCGCGCGCCGCCGCGGTCGTGCGGCGACGTATCAGTTCCTCCTCGACCGAAGCCCACCCGAGGTACGGCTGCTCCAGGCCGCCCGGCGAGCGGACGCCACCTCCATGGAAGACCTGCTCGCAGAACATCCGGACCTGATGGCCACGCTCACCGAACACAACACCTGTGAGATCATGTACGCGAGCGCGCAGGGTGCCCGAGTGCTCCTCGCGAGGGGAACGGACCCGAACGTCCGCGACGCACCGACGGGGGCGACCGCGTTGCACCACGCCGCATGGCTCGGTCGGGAGCGCGTGGCACGCGTGCTCCTCGCCGCAGGGGCGGACCCCACGCTGCGCGACCGAGAGCATGAGGGCACGCCCCTCGAATGGGCGAAACACGGTGGGCGCGACGAGCTCGTGCGGCTCTTGTCGCCCGCCTGACGGCCCTCTACCCTCACAGCGCCCCGTCTGAAGGAGGGAATGACGCCATGAAGGAGCAGCCCACCGACCTCGGAGCCTTCTCCGTGAGTCTCACCGTGAACGATCTGGGGACTTCCCGGGAGTTCTACGAGAAGCTCGGTTTCGAGCAGAGGGGTGGCGACGGCGAGCACTACCTCATCATGGTCAACGGCTCGACCGTGATCGGGCTATTCCAGGGCATGTTCGACAAGAACATCCTGACGTTCAATCCGGGGCTGGCCCAGAGTACCGAGCGCGTCGAGGACTTCACCGATATCCGGGAGCTCAGGGACCATATCGTTTCGTCCGGAATCGAGCTCACCACGGATCTCGACCCCGACGAGAGCGGGCCTGCGTCGATCACCTTCCTGGACCCCGATGGGAATCCGATCTTGATCGACCAGTTCTTCCCACGCCCCGGCTCGGACGGGGCCTGACCCGGGACTGCGCCATGAACACCGTTCGTCTCACACGGGGCCACGCAACGTGGATTGCGGCCGCCGTCCTCGCCGTCGCCGTCTTCACCCCCGCGTCGCCCCTCGCCGCTCAGCAGCGTGGGCTGTCGTACGACGACTACTACCGGATCATCCAAGTAGGAGGCTCCGCGCTCTCTCCCGACGGCCAGCGCGTTGCCTTCGTGAGGTCCCGCGTGCTCGAGGACGAGAATCGGACCCACTCCGAGATCTGGATGGTGGCGACCGACGGCTCGTCGGAGCCCTACCGCGTCTCGAGCTCCACGACCGGGGCAGACGCTCCCATGTGGAGCCCGGATGGGACCGTGTTGGCCTTCCGGTCCGGGAGGGGCGCCGAGGAAGGCGCTGTGGAACGACAATTCTGGTTCCTGCGCATGGATCGGCCCGGCGAGGCGTTCCGCGTGCCCGGACTCGATGGCTCGCCCGTCTTCGATCCCACCAACCGGCACATCGCCTTCACGCGCCCCATAGCCCCGAGGGAGCCGGCCCCGCCGCACGCGCAGCTCACCGAAGAGGAGCAGCGGATCGTCGAGCGATTCGACGGCCGCGCGTACGATTGGATGCAGTTTCGTTTCGATCGACGCGGGTATCTGCCGGATCCGACCGATCCCTTCGCCACACCCCCGAATCAGATCTTCGTGCTCCCGAGAGACGGTGGGGAGGCCCGACAGCTCACGGAGCTCCACGTGGACGCCTCGGACGTCGCCTGGAGCCCCGACGGCGAGAGGCTCGCCTTTCGGTCGGACGAGCATCAGCGCGACGAGCATTCGTATCCCCGCGCGGACCTCTGGACCGTGGGTCTCGACGGGCAGCTCACGCGGCTGACGGACGACGAGTACGATTGGCGGGGGCCGGTCTGGTCTCCGGACGGGCGTCGGCTCGTCGCGACGGGCGTCGTCGGACTCGACGTGATCATCCGAGAGCGCTGGGACCACGGGTCGCCGAACGATCTCTGGCTGTTCGAGGCCGACGGCTCCGCTCGTCGCAACCTCACGGAGGAGTGGGACTTGATCCCCGGTGAGCCGATATGGAGCCCGGACGGGGCCTCCCTCTACTTCACCGCGAACACGGGCGGCAACACCCACATCTTCAGACTCGACGTCGAAGCCGGCGCGGTGGAGCAGGTGACCCACGGCGACGGTCGCATCGGAGCCGTCAGCTTCTCGGCCGACGGACGAACCGTGGCCTATGTCGGCCGGGATGCGACGCAACCGGGAGACGTCTACGCCGGGCCGATCGGTGGCTCGGCCCGGAAGCTCACCGCCGTCAACGCGCGACTGCTCGCCGAGGTGGACCTCCGGAGCCCGGAGCGGATGACGTTTTCCAGCGCCGATGGCACGATGATCGAGGGGTGGGTGATCCCGCCGGTGGGGTACTCGGAGGGAGGGGGTGAAGGCTGGCCCATGGTGCTCAACATGCACGGCGGGCCGCACGGCTCGTACGGCAACAGCTTCTCCTTCCCGTTCCACCTCCAGTCGGCCCGCGGATATTTCGTCGTGTACACGAACCCTCGTGCGTCGACGGGCTACGGCGAGGCGTTTCGATGGGGCACGTGGGGCAGTTGGGGTGACGAGGACTACGACGATGTCATGGCTGGTGTCGACGAAGCGCTGGCCCGCTATCCGATCGACCCTGAGCGAATGGGCGTGACCGGATACTCGTACGGAGGCTACCTGACCAATTGGATCATCACCCAAACCGACCGCTTCGCGGCGGCCGTCTCCGGCGCCGGGATCTCGAACTGGGTGAGCGACTACGCGGTAGCGGATATCCCGCGCACGAAGGAGACGGAGTTCTACGGAACCCCCTGGGAGGAGGAGGGCCTCGAGAACCTCCTGGCAGCCTCCCCCATCGTGCACGCGGCCGGTGTGTCGACCCCGACACTCTTCGTTCACGGTGAGTCGGACCACCGCGTGCCCATCGAAGAGGCCGAGCAGATGTACGTCGCGCTCCGCAAGCAGCAGGTCCCGGCACGGATGGTTCGATATCCGGACTCGTACCACGGGGGATGGACGCCGTGGAGGACCCTGCATCGCCTCTACTCGACCCAGGAATGGTGGGACGAGTGGCTCGCCGAGAAGCCCATCTCGTGACCGACCGCGCCACGGCGCTCCAACTCAGCATCGTCCTGGGGATCGTGGCCGTCGGTCATCTCTCCCTCGTGCCCAACGTTGCCGACCTGGACGGCTTCTATCACATCGGGCACGCCGCCTCGTACCTCGAGCGTTCCCTGTTCGATACGTCGCTCCCATGGGCGAGCCGATCCGTGATCGGAGACGTGGGGGGGGACCTCTGGTGGGGTTTCCACGTGCTCCTGATCCCGTTCGCGTGGTTGCAGAGCGTCCCGGTCGCACTGCTCGCCGCGGCTGTCACACTGACCGCGGCGCTCGGCCTCACCTTCACACGCGTGCTCGGGCGCCACGAAGTCCGCAATGCTGGAGTCTGGGCCGCTCTCTTCCTCGTGGCCGTGCCCAACATCTTCTTCCGACACCTGATGGTCCGGCCACACGTGGTCTCGCTGGCGGCTTCCGTTGCCCTGGTGTCGGTACTCGTGCGCGGTCGTTGGTGGCACGTCGTGCTGCTGTCCGCCCTCGTCGCCTGGGTCCACCTGAGTCTGTTCTGGATCGCGCCACTTCTCGCCGTCGCCTATGCGATCGTGAGGGTCCCGGTGACGGCCCTGCTGGGGCGGGAGCAACCCGACACGGGCGTCCCCATTCGCCAGGCGGTGCCCGCGGCTCTCCTCGGGGTCCTGCTGGGCTGGCTCCTCCGCCCGGATCCGCTCGCGACGGCGACCCTACTCAACGTCCAGCTCGTCCAGCTCTTCACCCAGAAGGCCACCAACCAGCCCCTCACCTTCGCCGCGGAGCTCGCCCCGATCGGGCTCATCGAGCTCGTCGAAACCGGCTGGTCCTTCGGTCTCGCCTGGCTCGCGGCGCTCGCCGTCATGGCTCGCGCCGCGTGGCGCGGAGAGCTGGCACGACTCGGCCAGAGCCGGACCACCCTCGCAGTGCTCGGGCTCCTGGTATCCTCCGCGTTCCTCGTGCTCGCGCTCGTCTCCGCGCGGCGAGCCCTCGAGCAATGGGTCGCCTTCGGCATGCTCTCCGTGCCGTTCGCGTGGACGTTGCTGGACGGTCGTAGTCTCCGCCGGGGTGTCCACGTCGCACTGGGCCTCTTCCTCGCCACTCACGTCGTGTGGGGCGCAAACCGACAGCGGCTCAATCGTGAGCTCGTGAGCTTCCCGGCCACGACCCTGGCCGCGGTCGCCGAGTATCTCGAGGAGAACAGCGAGCCGGGCGAGTTGGTGTTCCACGCTCGCTGGGACAACTTCGGGCCGCTCTTTGCGCACAACCGTAGCAATCGGTATCTGGGCGGGATGGACCCCATCTTCCAGTACGCTCACGATCCCGCCGCCTATTGGGAGTTCTTCTATCTCTCGACCGATGTGACCACGGAGTGGACGTGCGACGCCTATCCGTGCATGGCAGGGGTCGCCACCGACACGCACCAGGCCCTGCGCGACCATTTCGGGGCACGCTGGGTCGTAGTGCAGCCGTACCGGAATCCACGATTCTCCCTCTACCTGCTCAACGACGACCGGTATGCGCTCGCTTTCGAGACGCAGGACGAGGCGCTGTTCGAGATACTGGACGAGTGAGGGTCCGATGCGGGTAGCCCTCTTCGCGACATGTCTCGGCGACAACTTCTTCGCCGATGCGTGCGCCGACACGGTTCGTCTGCTTCGCCACTTCGGTGCAGATGTGGACTTTCCCGAAGCTCAGACCTGCTGCGGTCAGCCCGCCTACAACTCCGGGTACCGCGACGACGCCACGCGCATGGCGCACCACACCGTGCGCGTCTTCGCCGACGCCGAGTACGTCGTGCTGCCCTCGGGAAGCTGTGCCGCCATGGTCCGCCACCACTATCCGCGCCTCCTCGTCGACGACGGGGCTCGCCGTTCCGGAGACGAGCCCGCTCCGGAACACTCCGTCGATGTATCCGATCGCACCTGGGAGCTCTGTTCCTTTCTCGTACACGTGCTCGGTGTGGAGCAGCTCGGATCCGGTCTGGCGGGCTCGACCGTCGCCTATCATCACGGGTGCCACGCGCTCCGGGAGTTGGGCGTGGAAGAAGAGCCGATCCGTCTCCTCCGGAGCGCCGGTGCGGAGGTCGTGCCCTGGGAAGCCGATCGTGAGTGTTGCGGCTTCGGTGGACTGTTCTCGACGAAGATGCCCGAGGTGTCGGCAGCCATGGCCGACCGAAAGCTCGAGACCGTTCCTCGCGTCGATTGGGTCACGTCGACGGACGGCGGCTGCCTACTCCAGCTGCGCGGACGCGCCGCACGGCGGACAGGCATGCCGCCCTTCGAGCACGTCGCGTCCCTCCTGTGGAAGGGTGTGACGACGTGACGACGCCGGACCCCGGTGGGTATCGTGCGCGCGCCGCGCGCTCCCTGCGCGACACTCCGGGGGTGCGTGCCTCGGTCGGCTCGGCGACACGCACGTTCGATGCTCACCGCACGCGGGCGTTCGAGTCCCTCGACGACGACAGGTGGAGGGACTGGGCCCGCGACGTGAAGAGCCACGCTCTGACCCATCTCGATCGTTACCTCTCCGACGCCTGTGTACGGCTGGAAGCAAACGGTGCTCACGTTCATTGGGCGGAGACCGCGGCGGACGCCGTCGCCGTACTCGACGACATCGTGGCACGGCACGGAGTCCGTACCGCCGTCAAGGCGAAGAGCATGCTCAGCGAGGAGCTCGGCGTGAACGAGCACCTGGAGAGCCTCGGCGTCGAGCCCGTGGAGACGGACCTCGGGGAGTACATCATTCAGCTCCTCGGTGAGCCACCGAGCCACATCGTCGGCCCTGCGATCCACCGGAGCCTCGGCGAGTGTCGCGCACTCTTCCACGAGCGCCTCGGTACCCCGCTCGACGCGACACCCGATGCGCTCGCCGCGGCCGCGCGTGAGGCTCTCAGGGCCCGCTTCCTCGAGGCCGAGCTGGGGATCTCGGGAGCCAACTTCCTCGCGGCGGACACGGGGACCATCGCTCTCATCGAGAACGAGGGGAACATCCGCATGTCGACCTCCCTTCCGCCCGTGCATGTGGCGTTCGTGGGGATCGAGAAGGTCGTGCCGAGGCTCGAGGACGTGGCCGGTCTGCTGCAGATCACCGCGCGGTCTGCCACGGGTCAGCCCATCGGTCTCTTCGTGTCGCTCATTCAAGGCCCACGAAGGCCCGACGAAGTGGACGGGCCCGGGGAGGTACACGTCGTTCTCGTGGACAACGGCCGCACCGACCTCCTGGCCGACGAGCAGGGATGGGAGGCGCTTCGCTGTGTGCGCTGCGGTGCGTGTCTCAACATCTGTCCGGTCTACCGCCAGACCGGGGGGCACGCGTACGGATGGACGTATTCCGGTCCGATCGGCGCCATTCTGTCGCCGGGCCTGCTCGGGCTTTCGGAGGCCATGCCGCTCCCGTACGCCTCCAGCCTTTGCGGCGCGTGCGAGGACGTGTGTCCCGTGCGAATCCCGATCCCGGAGCTACTCCTCCACTGGCGGGAGCAAGCGGCGAGCTCGGGGCTCACGTCACCGACGGAACGCTTCGCATCCAGCCTCTTCACCGGACTCGCGGAGCGTCCCGGGGCCTTTCAGCTGGCGGGGTCGGCGCTGCGATGGACGCCTTGGCGCCCGGTCAGTCGGGCGCTGCCCGTGATCGGCTCCTGGGTCCAGTCGCGCGAAGCCCCCCGGCCGAGCCCGAAGAGCTTCCGCGAGCTCTGGGGGGAGGGCATACGGTGAGCAGTGGCGAGTCGGCCCGCGACCGGATCCTCGCTCGGATCCGCGATGCGAATCATGGTCGCGCCGCCACCACCCATCCCGGGAGCTTCGGGGGCTGGCGTCGGGAGCCGACTCCACCGCCACTGGACCTCTTTGCCTCCATGTTCGCCACCGCGGGCGGGGAGCTCCACAGGGTGGCGGATGTTCCGGAGGCCGAAGCCTGGCTCCGCTCGTTCGCCGAGTCGTTCGACTCCGTCGCCGTCGGCCGGGGCGTGCCCCCTTCGCTCGTGCCCGAACTGACGCGAACCGACGCGAGCACGGCCGCGCTGGCGTTGTCAGCGTCGAGCGGGGCCGTGGCGGAGACTGGCTCGTTGATCCTCGACGCACGCGACGGGCGGCGGACGCAGCTTCTCGCTCCGACGCACGTCGTCATCGTCGACGCCGGGCGGATCTTCCCCACTCTGCGTGACGCGATGGTGCACCTCGCCTCCGATCTCCCCGCGGCGATCGGTCTGCACTCAGGCCCCTCCAAGTCGGCGGACATCGGCCAGGTCATGGTGGAGGGCGTTCACGGACCCGGCCGCCTCGTTGCACTCGTGCTCGACGACGTATCGACAGGAGTCTGAGATGGAAATCCGACGCCGTGCATCTCTTCTCGCCATCGGTGCGGCCGCGTGCGGCCCGGCAGGCGACCTCGCGGCTCCCGCCACCGATCGACTCGACCTGCTGTTCGCGGACGGCATCACCGTCGTCGATCTCACGCACCCGGTCAGCGCCGATGCACCTTACTGGCCCGGCCCGAGTCGTAGCCCCTTCGTGCACGACACCCTCTCGGCTCACGCCGACGGAGCGCCGAGGATGGCCGCGTACGCCGTGCCCGAGCACTTCGGCACACACTTCGACGCGCCAGTGCATGGCGGGCCCGGGCTCCCTTCCGTCGACCGCGTACCGGTCCAGGACCTCTTCGCGCCGGCCGTCGTGCTCGACGTGACGGCGGCGGCCTCGACCGACCCCGACTACGCGGTATCCGCCGACGACGTTCGGGCCTGGGAATCCGAGCACGGCCGTATCCCGGCGGGAGCCGTCGTCCTCGCTCGCACGGGTTGGTCCCGCCTGTGGAGTGAAGGCGCCCCCTACTACGGGGAGGGCGACGACGGTCGACTCCACTTTCCCGGCTTCGGCGCCGGCGCGGCCCGTTTCTTGGTCGAGGAGCGGGAAATCGTGGGGATCGGCATCGACACGGGAAGCGTCGACCCCGGCGACGCCGACGGCTTTCCGGTCCACGGCATCGTCAACGGATCGGGAGCCTATCACCTCGAGAACCTGGCGGAGCTGGGCTCCCTGCCACCCGTGGGCGCCTATCTGATCGTGGCGCCCATCAAGATCGAGGGTGGCTCCGGTGGGCAAGTGCGCGTCTTCGCGGTGGTGCCGTGACGTCGTCGTTCCCTCTGCCATGACGGCGACCGGCCGGTGGCGGTTCGTGACCGCCGGCGCTTGGTGCCGGGCCATGCTGCCGGTGGTGTTCCTCACGGTCGTCGGCTGCGGGAGCTCCGGCGGCAACGCGAGGCAGATCCTCCTCGACGCGGGGCACGCGGCATGGTCCGAGCCGGCCCCCGACAGCTTCCTGGTCGCCGTCGAGACGGGTCGCGGCCACTTCACGATCGAGGTCGTGCGGGCGTGGGCCCCGGTGGGCGCGGACCGATTCTGGAATCTCGTGCGCCATGGATACTACGACGACGCACGCTTCCACCGGGTGGTACCGGGCTTCATCACGCAGTGGGGGATCGCGGGCGATCCCGACGTGACGGCGGTCTGGTACGACCGAGGCATGCCCGACGACCCCGTCGTTCGGGCGAACACGCGCGGGACGATCGCGTACGCCTTCACCGATCCCGGCACGCGCTCCACCCAGGTCTACATCAACATGGTCGACAACACCCGGCTCGACGCCCAGGGATTCGCGCCGTTCGGACGTGTGATCGACGGCATGGACGCCGTGGTGGACTCGATCTACTCCGGCTACGGCGAAAGGTCCGGGGGAGGCGTGCGCCGCGGCCAGCAGGACCGTCTCGTGGCCGAAGGAAACGCCTATCTGGATTCGGCATTCCCGATGTTGGATCGGCTGATCCGAGCGCGAATCGTCACCCGACCATGACCCCCAGCCGGCGTCACGCTCGGTAGCCTTTCGGCCAGGTGGACGGCATGTTGCGCCGATCGCCTCGGCAAGCTGCCGAGACCGTTCCCCCGTCCCCTCACATCGTGACGACCCAAGCGCCCCTCCGGAAGCTGAACCGCGTCCTCCGTATTCGCGACGGCCTCGCCGTCACGGTCGGCATCGTCATCGGAGCCGGAATCCTCGGTACACCGGGGCTCATCGCCGGCTACCTCGGCGACCCGCTCATCATCCTCGCGATGTGGTTCTTCGGAGGGGTCGTGGCCGGCCTGAGCACCCTGGTGCTGGCCGAGATGGCAGCGGCACTACCCCAGGCCGGGGGCAAGTACGTCTACGCGCGACACGCGTGGGGCGACACCATGGGATTCGTCGCGGGATGGTCCGAGCTGATCGTCACGCGGGGCTTCAGCGGCGCATCCAAGGCCGTGCTCATCTCGGCGTACGGCTTCCGCCTGGTGACCGGTGCGCCGGAGGCTCCTGCAGGTCCTTGGGTCGGACTCGTCGCTCTCGCCGTCGTGCTCGCCTACTTCACGCTCCATACGCGTGGGTTGAAGGCCAGCACGACCTTCCAGAACGTCACCACGGCCATCAAGGTCCTCATCATTCTGGCCATCGCCGCCGTCGGTATCGTGGGCGGCTCGGCCGCCGGAGGGGAAGGCGTGCCGCTTCTCGCCAGTGAGGCGACCGCAGGCCTGCTCGGGTACGCACTCGCCTACCAGTCGATCTCCTTCGCGTACTACGGCTGGGAGGACGCCGCCAAGATGTCGGAGGAGGTCATGGACCCGGGTCGGGCGCTGCCGAGAATCCTCCTCGGGGGTGCGATGGCTGTGATGGTCCTCTACCTCCTCATGAACATCTCCTTTCTCGCGGCCCTCACCCCTGGGGAGATGGCAGGCTCGGACCTCGTCGCCGCGGACGCCACGGCGGCCGTCTTCGGACAGGCGGCGGGTACGGTGGTGGTCGTAGCGAGCCTTCTGATCTTGATCAGCAGCGCCAACGTCAACTTCCTCGGCCTTCCCCGGGTCGCGTACGGCCTCGCCCAGCACGGCCTCGCTCCTCGGGCGCTCGGTCAGGTCGACGCCCGGGGCACACCGAGAAACGCGCTCTATCTGATCTCGGCCTGGATCGGCCTGCTCGCGCTGACCGGTTCGTTCGAGTTCCTCATCCGCTTCATGATGACCGTGGCCATCACCGTCGACACGATGGTGCTCCTCGGATACTTCAAGCTCCGCCGCACCCATCCCGATTTGGAACGACCGTTCCGAATGCCGGGCCATCCGGTGCTTCCGGCCATCACGATCGCGCTCTATGTGGCGATCCTGGCGATCCTCGTGTCGACCCAGCCGGGGCTGGCGGCGGGCGCAGGCGCCATGCTCCTGGCCATGCTCGTAGCGGGTCTGATCACGACTCGCTCGAAGTCGGCGAGAGAGAGCGGCGCGTGAGTCGACCGACGGAGACGATCGCGACCCTCGTGCGGGCGGACGTGACCCACGTCGTCGGGATACCCGACAACACCTCGGCACCGCTCTTCCCGGAGGTCCGTCGACATCCGACGCTACGGCTCGTCACCGTGACGCGAGAAGGAGAGGCCTTCGCCCTGGCGGCCGGCCTTTGGCTGGGAGGGGCTTTCCCGCTCGTCGTGATTCAGAACACCGGGCTGCTGGAGTCGGGCGATGCCATCCGCGGCACAGCCATGCGCATGGGCGCGGGCATTCCCGTGGTGGTGACCGGACGAGGTTACGCGAAGATGGCCGACGCCGGCTGGCGCCCGGGCGATGAGCTGACGCTCCAGCTGCTCACCCGGGCCGACGTGGATTCGACCGCGCTCCTGACGGAGCCCACGCTCGACGCCTGGGGCATTCCCCACGAGGTGTGCCGCGGCGAAGACGACCCGGCCGAGGCCATCGGTCGGACCATCCAGCGCGCGCGTGCCGACGGACGACCCACCGCGCTCATCCTCACCCGCTCCCTCACGTAGGGGCCGGGTCTGGTGCTCACCGTCGGCCAGCTGCTCGAGCCTCTTGCCCGTCATCGCACCAACGAGGTCGTCGTCACGACGATGAGCGTCGTTCGTCCGTGGGGGCGCGTATCCGACTCCGACCTCGACTTCGCGTCGGCCGACAGCTCCATGGGTCACGCCGCCGACCTCGCGCTCGGTATCGCCCTGGCCCGACCGGAGCGCCGGGTGATCGCGCTCAACGGGGACGGCAGCATGCTCATGTCGCTCGGCACGCTGGCCACCGCGGTCGAGATGGCCCCCAGCAACTACATCCTGATCGTGTCCGACAACGGGGAGTTCGAGATCACCGGCCACCAGCCGGTTGCCGCGAGGGATCGGGTCGACTATGCGGGCCTGGCCGAAGCGGCAGGTTTTCGCGAGGTGTACCGCGCGGATGATCCTCGGGCGTGGGCCGCGACCGTGCCCGAGATCCTCTCCCTGGTCGGGCCCACCTTCGTGCACGCGATCATCGAGCCGGGAAGCCAGGGGCCGATCAGCCGGAGCGGGAAGGAGCAAGCCCGTTATCTCCGGTACTCTCTCGCGGAGTGGTCCCGCGTCGTTCGTACGGCCCTCACCGGGCGCCCAGCCTGAGTCGGGAGCCCAAGGCGGGGCACGCTTAACAAAGGCATCCCCGGGAGACTCTCAACTCACGAAGGGGGAGAAACCCCGGATCAACTAAGGGTGCGCTGGGAGATAGAGAACGATGAACAACCGTGCCACGACGCTCTTCGTCACCGGCCTGTTGGCGACCCTGTTCGCCGGCAGCACGGTGGCCCAAGAGGCACCGTCGGACCGTCGCGGTCGTGACCTCAAACCGCTCGACGTCGAGGCGATCATGTCGGCGAGAGAAGGCCTCGAACTGACAGAAGATCAGGTCGCCGCCCTGGACGCCGTACGGGCCGAAGAGGTGGCCCGGCGTAACACGGAGCGCGCCGAGATCGAAGAGATGCGCTCGCGCCTCCGGGCCGGGATGATCCCCCGCAGCGAGATGATGGCCTTCATGGAGGAGCGCCAGGCGACCCGTCAAGAAACGGTTTCGGACCGCCAGCAGCGGATCGACGGCATCCTGACTCCCGATCAGCGCACCGGTCTCGAGCAGATGCGGGCCGAGCGGAGGGCTTTCGAGCGTGGCCGTCGGGCGGGTCGGAGTGGCGCCCGTGCGGCCCGGGGCTCACGTGGATTCGAGCGGGGATGGAACCGAGGCTTCCGAAGAGGCCCGGGCTCGGATCGGGGATTCGATCGCGGACGGCGGGGTCCCGGGGACCCCGGATCACCTGAACCGACCGATCCAGGCCAGCGGCCCAACGGTCCTTTCGGCGAGCCCCGCTGACGAACGCGCACCTCGTTACGGGCTCGTCGCCCCGTCCGGCCGTGAGGTCGGGCGGGGCTTTTCCTCGTCAGCGGTTGTCTCGAAGCCAGCGACGGAGGTCACCGACGTCGTAGCGCCCGTTCCCGTTCCCGACGGTGTCGAGATGGGATCGCTCGCCGGGCGTGAGGGGCTCCTCTACGGACTCCAGGAAGGGCTGCAGAAGACTCTCGAGTGTCACCACCCACGGGCCCGTGGCGACGACCTCGAGAGCGACCTCGTTCGACACGTTCCCGCCGCTGTCGCGAACCGCAAACGTGAAGACCTGCGGTGTCTCATCCGACAGCGACCCGACCACCATCAGCTCGTCTCCCCCACCCTCGAACCAGAACCCCTCCGGCAGGGACCCTACACCCTCGTACGGCCCGACCCCACCCGCGACGCGAACGCCCGCGTAGAAAGTGCGGATCTGCATGACCTCGGCCGCCGTCTCCGGCGCGACGAGCTGCGGCGTCCGGCCCGTCGAGATCACCAGATGCGCGCGGTCGCCCTCGACACGGACTTCATGGATCTGGACCGACGACCACGTGCCGTTGCTCCTCAGCAACGAGGGTGACGACCCGGCGTTCAGCTCGGTGCTCACTCCGCCGACACCCCAGGCGTCGCCCGCCTCGCCTCGGCTGCCGCCCTCCGGCGTCGTCCGCAGGAGGCTGCGGTTGTCGTCCCTCTCGAGCATCGTGAGCGGGTACGGGTTGTCCGTGCTCGGGTCGGGCTTGGTCCGGATGTCGACCGAGGTGTCCTCGCGATACATCAGGACACCCGGAGCGGGAAGCTGGTGGTCGAAACCGACGGTGTCCCGGAACTCGATCCAGAGATACTCACGGCCCACGTCGTCGAGAGGGATGCGGAGCGCAGCGCCCGCCGTCTGGATCGCGGTGAGCTCGATCGGCTCGTTCCAGACCTCGCCCGGGTCGACCGGCGTAATCCAGCCGAGCCAACTCTTCGAGAAGCCGATCATGTGCGCTGGACCATACGGCTCTCGCGTCTCTCCCACGGGGCCGCACCCCCACGAGCCTGCCGCCATGAGCGCCCAGCAGCCCAGGACCCATCTTCGGCCTTCGGGGCCGATGGTCGGATCCACCCAGTGGTACCAATCGGGCAGGCCGAGGGCGTGCCCGAACTCGTGCGTGATCACGGCGGCGTCCTGCACGTTCTCACCCGTGCAGTCCGTTGCGCTCTGCGTGATGTAGTCGAGGACCCTGATGGTATCCCCATTCACGCCGATGTCGTCGGTCAGGAACGGCCCCACACCTCGATTGTTCAGGTTGGACCGGTGCGGCCAGATCGCCGGCCCTCCGCACGACATCGCCACCTCCAGATACTCGAAGGTGACCAAATCCACGTAGCCGTCGTCGTCTCCACTGTTCGCGATGCCGTCCGGACCATCGTTGTCGTAGAGCGTGAAGTCGACGTCCGGGTCCAGCTGCTCCAGGGCGTCGACGAAGAACTCGCCGGTGCGCTCGCCGACCCGACTTCCCTCCGTGCCCATCACGGTATCGAGCGGGAGGTCGCTTCGGGCCCAGCCGTATGCGTCGCCGTCGACGGTGAGCACGCCCCGGGACATCTCGAGGTAGGACTCGGTAATGGTGCCTCGCTCCGAGGTCCCGATCCCGAAAAGCGCGTCCTGAACGTGCTGCCGAGTGACGTGGGGCTCCGCCGGTGAGTCGGCGAAGAGGACGAGGACGACGGGAACGCGCACCTCGCCGAACGCGGCGGCTCGTTCGGGCGTCACACGGTTGAACAGGGCGCGCTCGAACTGATAGGCCTGGGGCCCCTCCTGCAGAAACGGGCCGTCGGGTCCCATGAGCTCGTAGCCGCGGACCCCGGAAGAAACGCGGGGCACGACCTGAGCGAACGAGGGCGTCCACGTGGCCGCGGCCACGTGCGCGAGCACTCCCAGGAGTATGGCTCGTCGGAGCCCGCATCCAACGTACGCCCGGGTCATCGTGAGAGCTCCAGGGAATACGCGGACAGGTCGGCCCGCACGGAGTCGTCGACGCCGACGACCTCCTCGATGACCCACGCAGGTGGGTCGGTCACGTCGGCCACGGCCAGCTCGAACTCGAGGTCTCCACCCGTCGGATGAATCAGCACGATGCGTGTCTGGCTGTCGCCGGAGCTCACGTACACTTCGGTGCCACCAGCCGGGCTGACGCCCTCGATGCCGTCGCCGAGCAGCATGATCAGCGCCGCCCCCTCGTCTCCGTTTGGCCCCACCACCGCAGCGTTCAACGTGCCCGGTGCGGACACGGGCCCCTCGTCGGAACAGGCGGCGGCGAGCACGAGGATCATCAGGGCTGCGATTCTGCGCATCGGCGTCTCCCGGCTCCAACCTGGACTCAGCACTTCGAGGTCACGGGAGAACGTACGGCTCCGCGAAGTCGCGATTTCGTTCCCCCCCCACGGCTTACGAGACCGGGCGCCCACGGGGCTGCATCTTGACGGCCCACATGCCCGAGTTGATGTCGGCGAAGAAGACGTGGCCCTTCCAGGGCATCACCCCCCATGCCGCCGCGGAGTTGGGAATGTATCCGAGCGGGTCGTAGGCCTTGTACACCGCGAGCTCTCGCCCCTGCGTGTACAGGTTCCCCATCAGGTCGCCCGAGATGTCCACCATCCGGACGCCACCCTCGTAGTAGGCCTGGTAGAGGACGTCGTCTTCGACCCACATGTTGTGCGTCCCGTACTCGCTCACCTCGTAGCGCGCGAGCTGGACGGGATTCGTTGGGTCGGTGAAATCGACGATCTGCGTGTAGCCGGAGGTGGCGCGCGGGTACCCGCCTTTGCCGGTTTCGGGATCGTACTGTTGACGGTGGTCCGGGCCGGTGCCCCCCCACGCGAGGCCATTGCGTTGAACGCGTTCGTCCCCGACAACGAGGAGGAAGCGGCCGGTCGACTCCTGGTAGTAGGGGAAGACCGCGTGTGTGGAGCCGGTGGTGAGCGGGAATGAGGTGACGAAGACCGGGTCCTCGATCGACCCACCCCACCGACCGTTGCCGACGTCGACCACGACGACACCCGTTTCCCACTCGGCCGAGTACGCGAGTCCGTCGTGCACCCACACGTCGTGGACCCGCGAGTTCGGGTGATTGTACTCGCTCACGAATCGCGGATTCTCGAGATCGCTCACGTCCAGGATCACGTATTTGTCACCGCCGGCGAGCGCGAACAGGTAGTCGTTCGTGGCGTACATGTTGTGGACGCCACCGGTCACGCCGTTGCCCTCGAACGTCGACGCGACGCGAGGGTGCGCCGGATCCGCGAGATCGAGGATCACCACCCCGTTGCGACGGTTCGACGCGCCCTCTCGCGAGATCGCACCGTAGCGACCGTCCGGGGACACCTTCACGTCGTTCGTGGTCCGGGCGTCCACCTCGATCGAATCGGTCTTGAAGATGTTGGACGGGTCCGTGACGTCCCAGACCATGGTGACCCCGTCGCCGAACTTGGAGCCGGTCAGAGCGTAGTCGCGTCCGTCGACCCCTTCCCAGACCCAGAGATCGGTCGTGAACACCCTCGACTCGCGGCCCTGACCGAGCACGTCGAGCTTTCGCACTGCGTCTCGAGAGACGACCCGGAAGGAGTACTCCCCTCGGACGCCGGCCGTGGCCGCGACGGCCGTGTAGACGCCGGGCACATCGGCTACCATTCGGCCATTGGCAATCTGTGCCGGTCCGGCCGGCGCACGAATCGAGTCGTCCGGCTGATATACGTAGCTCCACGAAACGGGCGCGTTCCCGACCCGGGCACCCGTGGCGTCGTACGCCGTCGCGTCGAACGCCTGCACGTCGCCCGTGCGCACCTCCTCGGCGCCGCCCGTGACCTCGATACGCACGACGGGTGAGGCTGACACGTCGAGGTTTGCCGTGGCCGACACGCCTTCGACGGTCGCCGTCACGCTCACGACACCAGGCTGTGCGCCGCGGACATTGCCGAAAGCGTCCACCGTTGCGACTGCGGGGTCCGAAGCCGACCACGTCACCTCCGGATAGGGCCGCTGGCTGCCGTCCGCGTGGAAGGCCAGGGCCCGGTGGCTCAAGCGTCCCCCGACATACAGCGCCCCAGCCTCGGCCACGACCTCCACCCGATCGATCGGGGGCCATCCGACACTCACCGGAACACGGAGCTGAATCGGCGCGCTGCCATCCGTGGGGACCGAGGAGACGAAGACCTCGAAGGTACCTTCGCTCAATCCCGTCACGCGTCCATCCGAGTACCGGATCCCGCCGCGGGCACCTGTTATCCGCAGTGGAGTGGACAACTCCACCCCATCGGGGCCGAAGGCCCTGATGGTCAGCGGGACGGACTCACCCGCCACGACCTCGACTCGGGAAGGCTCAGCCACGATGCGGGTCACGACCTGGGCCTCGAGCTCGGCCGGCGGTGCCCAGGCGATCAGCGCGAACACGGCGAAAACGGTCCGGCCGATCCCGGCGAGGACGGTTCGGCTGACCACCGCGGGGCGAGCGAAGACCACGGGAGCGATGACCACAAGACGGGCGGTGAACTTCATGGATTCCTCCGAGCGGCGGCGGAATCTGTTACTAACGGCGATTCACTCCTGTCGCAACGCGTCCGTCGGGTCCGTCTTCGTGGCGCGCCAGGCCGGCACGACGGTGGCCATCAGAGAGGTCGCCAGCAGCAGCACCGCCACGCCGGCGGTGACGCTCGGGCTCCCCGCCGTTCCGGTGAACTGGCCGGCCACGCGCCCAACGGGCACGGACAGCGCACCTCCGATCGCGGCGCCCAGCAGAACGACGACAGCGACGTCTCCAACGAATAGCTTGATGACCGAGTCGCCGGCCGCACCGAGGGCGATTCGAATCCCGACCTCATGGCGTCTGCGAGAGACGGCGAAGGACACGACGCCGTAGACGCCCAGCATCGCGAGGAGGAGCGCGAGGCCCCCCAGGCCAGTGAGAATCGTGCCCGCCAGGCGCTCGCGCTGCAGGGTGTCGCCCAGGTGGTCTTCCATCGTGCTCGTCGAGAGGATCATGATCCGCGAGTCCGCGGCTCGGACGATGTCGCGCATTCCCGCGAGCGTCTCGGACGGGTCCCCGTCCAGCCGCACGATGAAGTTCGTCCTCGCGAAGGCGAAGTCGAGCGGCCAGTAGATGGTCGGCGTCGGGGCCTCTCCCAAGGAGCGCACGGCCGCGTCCGAGACCACACCGACGATATCGCGGGGCTCATCTGGGCTCGCCTCAGAGCGATAGGTGCGGCCGACCACGTCAGTGCGACCGAAGTACGTCTGCGCGAAGGTCTCCGAGACGACGGCGACGTCGCCGCCGTCGAGGTCGGTCTCCACCAGAAGCCGGCCGTGCAGAAGCTCGATGCCCAGCACCTCGAAGTAGTCCGTGGATACGTAGTTCCACGGGATCTCGGTGGGGCGATCCGCACCGCCCACCTCGCCACCGAGAAGGAGTGTGGTGGTACCGAAAAGGCTGGCGGGAAGCATGAGCGAGGTGGCGGCCTGTTCGACGCCCGGGAGGGCCTCGATACGCTGTTCGATCCGGTCGAACAGGGCCAGGGTCGCTTCGTCCTCCAGGCCGAGCGGCGCGGCGCTCACCTGGACGAACGCCGTCCGATCCCAATCGATGCCCGGATCCGCACCCTCGGCCCGCAGCAAGCTCTCGACGAACAGCCCCGCAGAGACCAGGAGCACGAGGGAAACCGCGATCTGGCCAGCGACGAGCGCGCCGGTCAGACCCACGCGGCGGCGCCGACCCATGCTCGGCGCGTCGTCACGCAGTGTGCTGTTCACGTCCCGGCGGGTCGCACGCAGCGCCGGGACGAGACCGAAAACGACCCCGGTAACCACAGACATCGCGAGGGTGAACAGGACGACACGCGCATCCAACCGTAGATCGATCAGGACCGGTATCGTGAAGTCGAGGCGCGAGTTACGCGACATCTCCGCAAAGGCCGCGGCGAGTGCGAGACCTCCTGCGCCACCGGCGGCGGCCAGCACCACCGCTTCGGCCATCACGACCCGCACCACTCGCCCGGCTCCGGCGCCAAGTGCCAGTCGGACAGCGATTTCCCTGGCTCGAGCCGTGCTCCGCACCAGCAGGAGGTTTGCGAGATTCAGCGTGCCGATGATGAGGACCAACACGACGATCGCCATCGAGAAGGCCGCCGCGGATCGGAGCTGGCCGTCGACTTCGGGTGAGACACGTACATCGCGAGCGGGAAGGACGGTGATGCCCCGCTCCGCGTTGATCGCGGGATAGGTCGCCGCGAGGTCCGCCGCCAGGACGTTCATGGTTTGGACGGCCTGTTCGACGGTGGCGCCGTCGGCTAGACGTGCCCGAACCGTGAAGGGGTGGTCCTGGCGCCGCATGAGGGATGCCGCGCGACCTCCCGTCGCCCGCATGGCCGAAATCGACAGCCAGAAGTCCACCGCAGCGGGCCCCTGGCCTCCGTTGAACTCCGGTGGTCCGACCCCGACCACGGTCACCGAGCCCCCGTTCACCCGCAACGTCGAGCCGACGATCCCCGGGTCCGAGGCCAAGCGGTCGGCCCACATGGCGTAGGTGAGCACCGCGGCTGGAGGGCCGCTGGGGTCGTCGTGTTCCACTCCGAACCACGTGCCCCTGGCCGGCGCGAGGCCGATGACGTCCAGATACGACGCGGTCGCGTATTCGACGAGAACCGGGGCCAACGAGCCGTCCTGATCGAGGAAGGCCTGGTCGGAATAGAACGCCGATACTGAATGAAAGACGGCGAAGTCGGCCATGTCCTGGTAGGCCGGATACGACGTGGACGAGGGGGCGCCCCCATCGTCGTCTTGCAGGACGACGACGATGCGTTCGGGGGCTTCGAAGGGAGGTGGCTGGATGAGCAACGCGTTCACGATGCTGAAGGCGGTCGCGTTCACCCCGATGCCGAGAATCAGAATGCTCAGCGCCGTCAGCGTGAACCCGGGGCTACGCCCCAATCGCCGGGTGGCGTACCGCAGATCGTCGATCCACCCTGTCATGCCGTCTCCTCCTCCCTCGGACCCCACACGGGGTCGTCCCCTTCGATCGAGTGGATCACCCCGCTCCCTGCGCGCCGCGCTCACGATGTCACGGACCACGAAGGCCCAAAACGCCGGCCCCAAGGCGGCGCGCTCCTGCAGTCGCCGAGCGCGGAGCCAGCGAAAGCCCTCCAGAAGTTCATCGCCGAGCTCGTCCCGGTCCGATTTCGGCATGAGGCCCAAGAGCAGGCGAAAACGCCGCTCGCCGCGGCCTCGCGGCGTCGCGCTCATGCGCCGCCGGACTGCGGCAGTACGCGACTGTCCCGGGCGACCTCGACCACGCGGGCCAGTCGGGCGGCCTCCGCCCTCACCTGCTCGAGACCCTGCTCCGTGATCCGATAGAACCGCCGCCGGGGGTCGGCATCGTCTTCTGGCGCGGGAGCCTCGACGATGAGGCCGTCCCGAGCCATCTCCTTCAGCGAGCGATAGAGAGTGCCGGGGCCCAGGCGAACCGTCCCCTCGGTCGCGTCATCAACCGCCTCGGCGATCCCCAGCCCGTGGAGGTCGCCGCGCGCAAGTGCGAGCAGGATGTGGAAGACGGCGGGGCGCAGCGGGACGGACCGTGTCGTCATCGGGCTCTGTGAAAAGGGGGCATATCCACGATGGATATATCTACAATGGATATGTAGCCCTGTCCACCCTTTCGGGGGGGCCGCGCCTAGTCCTCGACGAGGCCGTGGCTGTCCGCAGCCGTCAGATCCAGACCGTACACGTCCCGGAGCTGCTCGATCTTCTCGAGCGTAGCCCGCTCGAAGGGGGCCCGTCCCTCGAAGGCGTGCAGCACGATCCCCTCGATGAGGTCTCCGAGACTCAGGTCCAGGTACTCCGCCGTTCCTTTGAGGACCTTGACCAGGCGCTTTTCCAAACGAACGCCCGTCTGGACGCGCTCGACGTGCGGCGTCATCGGTCGCTCCCGGCGCCCGGTCGCGGGTGGACGGGGCTCGTGCTCCGCTCACCCCGCCGAGGTGGAGGGTGGGGGAGAACGAAGGTCCGGCGCGCCAGCTCCGACGTGAGCACTTCGGGCGGGTAGTACTCGAAGAAGATCCCGTCACGGAAGCGGAGCAGATCGGGGTTCTCACGGGCGAACTCCTCCCACGTCCCGGCCTCCTCCGGCCCGCTCATCCGCTCGTGGATGAGAACCAGGAGCCCGCACGTGACCGTCTCGTGGTACTTGCCCGGTTGTCCGTGCAGCGTGGTGAATGCACGGAGCCCCGCCCGGTATCGGGCCATCGTCTCGATGAGGTCGAATCTGCGGAGGTATGCGAACCCGAGGCGCACGTGATCCGCGTGCTGGAAGGCGTGCGGATCGAGCGTCAAATCCTCGAACTCCTCGATGAGTCGGTCCTCCGGAAGCATGATCCCTCCTAGTGTTGTACCTAGGTACCACGGTACAATCTAAGGGACGGGTTCACAACCCCCTGTGGGTCCCGAAGATGCCGTGGGGCTCGTCTTTCCTCGTGCACCTCGGCTCCGCCGGCATCGCCGTGCTCTGAGAGCGGCTCCACCGTTCGGGCTGAATCCCCGTAATCACGGCGTTTCTTCCAGGTTCGGCGAAGGTTGACCCCGGTATTTGACCGGTCTAGCTTTCTGTTGCTGAGACAAAGAATCATTCTTCATAAGCGGAGCCCCCCGGCTCCGCTTACCTCGTCTTTGAGGGGACCGATGAGCAACGCACCTATTCTCCGAGTCGAGAGACTCGAGGCGAAGGTCGCCGAGGAGGATCTGCCGATCCTGACCGGAGTGGACCTCACCATCCAGGCGGGCGAGATCCATGCGATCATGGGACCGAACGGCTCTGGCAAGAGCACCTTGGCCAAGGTCGTTGCGGGGCACCCGGGCTACGAAGCCACCGGCGGAACGGTCTCCTTCCAAGGGGAGGACCTCCTCGAGCTCGACCCGGACGAGCGGTCGCAGGCCGGCGTGTTCCTGGCGTTCCAGTACCCGGTGGAAATCCCGGGAGTGTCGATCGCGAACTTCCTCCGAACTGCCGTGCAGGCGCACATGCCCGAAGGAGAAGAGATCGACATCTTCGACTTCTCGGACATGCTGATGGATCGAATGGCCCTCCTGGAGATGGACCCGGTCTTTGCCGAGCGTCACGTGAACGACGGGTTCTCGGGAGGTGAGAAGAAGCGCAACGAGATCCTCCAGATGGCGATGCTGAAGCCGAAGCTCGCCGTCATGGACGAGACCGACTCGGGGCTCGACATCGACGCGCTCAAGATCGTCGCAAACGGCGTGAACAAGCTCGTCGAGGAGGACCCGGACATGTCCGTGCTCCTCATCACCCACTACCAGCGGCTGCTCGACTACATCAAGCCCGACTTCGTGCACGTGATGGTCGACGGCCGCATCGTCCAGTCGGGTGGCCCGGAGGTCGCGCTCGAGCTCGAAGCCGAGGGCTACAAGACGTACGAGGAGGCCGGAACGGCCTGAGGCCGGGGGCCTCTGCCCTCTGCCGACCCTCCCCAGCCGCTGCACCGGAGTTCCATCACATGCCGCAGAACGAAACGATCAAGGACCTCAACCTCGACGAGTACAAATACGACTTCGTCACAGAGGCCGAGCCGGTGTACCGGGCTCAGAAGGGTCTGTCCGAGGACGTCGTACGCCAGATCTCGGCACACAAAGAGGAGCCGCAGTGGATGCTCGACTTCCGGCTCAAGGCGCTCGAGGTATACGGGTCGAAGCCGATGCCGACCTGGGGAGGCGACCTGGCGGACCTCGAGGAGGTGCTCGACGAGATCTACTTCTACGTGCGGCCCCAGGACCGGATGGAGCATTCCTGGGACGATGTGCCCGAGGAGATCAAGGACACCTTCGAGAAGCTCGGAATCCCCGAGGCCGAGCGTAAGATCCTCGCGGGCGTCGGCGCCCAGTACGAGTCAGAGATGGTGTACCACTCGCTTCGCGAGGAGTGGGAGAAGCAGGGCGTGATCTTCGACTCGATCGAGGACGGGCTCAAGAACCACCCGGAGCTGTTCCGCGAGCATTTCGCGACGATCGTGCCGACCGCCGACAACAAGTTCGCGGCGATGAACTCCGCGGTCTGGTCGGGCGGGTCTTTCGTCTACGTGCCCAAAGGCGTCTCGCTGGACACGCCGCTCCAGGCGTACTTCCGCGTCAACCAGGAGCGGATGGGGCAGTTCGAGCGAACGTTGATCATCATCGACGAGGGCGCCCAGGCTCACTACATCGAGGGATGCACCGCGCCTGTCTACTCGACCGAGTCGTTCCACTCGGGAGTCATCGAGATCGTCGTCAAGAAGAACGCCCGGTTCCGGTACACCACGATCCAGAACTGGTCGAACAACATGTACAACCTGGTCACGCAGCGGGCGATCGTCGAAGAGGGCGGCCACATGGAGTGGCTCGACGGGAACCTCGGCTCGAAGCTGACGATGAAGTACCCGTCGTGTTATCTCGTAGGCGAGGGCGCGCACGGCGAGATCCTGTCGATCGCCTACTCCGGCGACGGGCAGCACCAGGATACCGGCGGCAAGGTGGTCCACGCGGCACCCCACACGACCTCGTCGATCGTGTCCAAGTCGATCTCGAAGGGCCACGGTCGCTCGACGTACCGGGGCCTGTGCAAGGTCTATGAGGGAGCTCACCACGCACGCTCCAACGTCGAGTGTGATGCACTCCTCATCAACGACACCTCCCGCACGGACACGTACCCGTACATCGAGATCGAGGAGAACGACGCGAACGTGGGCCACGAGGCATCGGTCTCGAAGATCGGCGAGGAGCAGCTCTTCTACCTCACGAGCCGCGGGATTTCCGAGGCGGAGGCCATGGCCATGATCGTGCGCGGCTTCATCGAGCCGATCGCCAAAGAGCTCCCCCTCGAGTACGCCGTGGAGCTCAACCGCCTCATCGAGCTCGAGATGGAAGGATCCGTAGGCTGACCATGACCACGACCGCAATGAAAGAGACCGTTGGGATCGAGGGCGTCACCGAAGCCATCAACGAGGTCGCCGTCGAGCGCATCTCGCTGGGCGAGCCGGACTGGCTGCGAGAGCAACGCGCGCGGGCGTGGAGCATCTACGAGCGGACGCCGATGCCGACCACACGGCTGGAAGAGTGGCGCTACACGGACCTTCGGAAGAAGCTCGACCTCGACGCGCTCCGGTTGTCGGATTCGGAGGCGGCACCCGACGATCGCTCAGCGTGGCCGGAGCGTCTCCGGGCCACCATGGACGAAGATCGAGACGCGTCCGGTCACATCGTTCTGATCGACGGTCACGTCGTCCACACCGATATCGATCCCGCGCTTGCGCAACAGGGTGTCATTCTCGACTCCCTCCACGATGCGCTCGATCTGTACCCCGAGCGGGTGAAGAAGCACATGGGCTCGATCGTGCCCGCCGAGGACGGGAAGTTCGAGGCCCTCAACGCGGCACTTTGGGCGGACGGCATCTTCCTCTACGTCCCGCCGAAGGTCCGTTTGGACTTGCCCATCCGCGTGACCCGCTGGCTCTCCGAGCCGGGGACCGCGTACTTCAGTCGTGTCCTGATCGTGGCCGACCGCGAGAGCCAGGTCTCCTACGTCGATGAGGTGATCTCCGACGATTTCGACGGACAGACCCTCAAGTCCTCGGTGGTGGAAGTGGTGGCCGACGCCGGGGCCGTGGTCCAGTACGTGAAGTTGCAGCGCCTCGGGCGAGGCGCCTTCGTCCAGTCGTCGCAGCGCACGCTCGCGATGCGGGACGCGCGGATCGACACGTTGAACGTCGGTCTCGGCGCCTCGGTGCATCGTGTCGACCTGAATGCGAAGCTTCTTGGACCGGGCGCCAACTCGGAGATGCTCGGTCTCTACTTCGGAGACGGGGACCAGCACTTCGACTTCAACACGAGCCAGGACCACATCGAGCCGAACACCGGTAGCGATCTGCTATACAAGGGGGCTTTGGACGGGGCCAGCCGTTCCGTCTTCCGCGGCATCATCCGGGTGCTCCCAGGTGCTCAGCGCACGGATGCCTACCAGACGAACCGCAACCTCCTGCTTTCGCCGGGGGCACGGGCCGACTCCCTCCCGAATCTCGAAATCGAGGCGGACGACGTGAAGTGTTCTCACGGCGCGACCGTCGGGCAGCTCGACGCCGAGGCGAAGTTCTATCTGATGTCACGAGGGCTCAGCCGGGTGCAGGCCGAACGACTCGTGGTACTCGGCTTCCTCGGAGAAGTGCTTTCCAAGCTCCCCCTGGGGGGCGTCGTCGGGAAGGTGGTGGGAGTGATCGAGGAGAAGCTCGCGCAGCACGGGTGAGGCCGGCGGCATCCCCGAAACCGCAGGAGTCGGACGAGGGCACATGGCACGCTGGATCAAGGTGGCGGCACTGGATGAGTGCCCGGCGGGTCGGCTGAAAGGCGCCATGGCCGACGGTGTACCGGTGGTGCTCGCGAACGTGGACGGGTCCGTGTGCGCCTTGAAGGACCAATGCTCGCACGAGAACTACCCCCTCTCCGACGGAGAGCTGGAGGGTAGGGATATCGTGTGCCTGTACCACGGGGCGCGCTTCGATGCGTGCTCCGGTGCTCGCCGGGCTCTTCCCGCCGTCCGACCCGTGCAATCCTTTCCCGTGGAGATCCGGGATGGCGACATCTACATCGACGTCGGCTGAGCCCGGCGCGAATCAGACCGCCCGAGGGTCGAGCGGCGCGCCTCCCTTCGACGCGGGGCGAATCCGCGCGCTGTTCCCTGCGCTCGACCAGAGCGTACACGGCCAGCCGCTCGTCTACCTCGACAACGCCGCGACTTCTCAAAAGCCCCGGGTGGTGATCGACGCGATCACGTCGTACTACGAGCGTGACAACGCCAACGTCCACCGCGGTATCCACGAGCTGTCCCGTCGGGCCACCATCGCGTACGAGGAGGCCCGGGCCAAGGTCGCCCGATGGATCGGCGCGGCGGACGGGTCCGAGGTCGTGTGGACACGCGGAACGACCGACGCCATCAACCTGGTGGCGGGGACGTGGGGCCTGGAGAACATCGGCGAGGGCGACGAGATCCTCCTGTCCACGCTGGAGCACCACTCCAACATCGTGCCGTGGCAACTCCTCGCGGCGAGGCGCAAGGCCACGCTGCGCTACATCGAGCTGGACGCCCAGGGACGGCTGGCGCTCGAAGAGCTGCCTCGTCTCCTGTCGGCTCGAACCAAGCTCGTCGCGATCTCGCACGTCTCGAACGCGCTCGGTACGATCAACCCCCTCGGAGAGATCATCGGCGCGGCCCACGACGTCGGGGCCCTCGTGCTGGTCGACGGAGCTCAGGGCGCGGTTCACACATCGGTCGACGTCCAGAAGCTGGGTGCCGACTTCTATGCCTTCAGCGGCCACAAGATGTGCGGACCCACGGGTGTGGGTGTGCTCTGGGGGCGGCGTGAGTTGCTGGAAGCCATGCCCCCCTATCAGGGTGGCGGCGAGATGATCCGCCTCGTCGATCGGGATGCCAGCACGTGGGCCGATGTCCCTCACAAGTTCGAGGCTGGAACGCCGAACATCGTCGGGGCGATCGGCCTGGGCGCGGCGATCGACTTCCTTTCCGAGATCGGAATGCCCGCCATCGAGCAGCACGAGCGAGCGCTCCTCGCGTACGCCCTCGATCGGATTCGGGACGTGCCGGGCATCCGCGTGTTTGGACCGGACTCCTTGGACGAACGTTCCGCCGTCCTGTCGTTTACGCTGGGCGACGCCCATCCGCACGACATCTCCACGATCCTGGACATGGAAGGCGTGGCGGTCCGAGCCGGCCATCACTGTGCCCAGCTGGTGATGAAGCACTTCGGCGTCTCAGCTACGGCACGTGCGTCGCTCTACCTGTACAACACGCGGGAAGACGTCGATCGGCTGGTGGAGGGCCTGGACCGGGTCCGCGGTATCTTCGGCTGATTTCGGCTGCCTCCCGTGCCCCGGCTTGCGCCGGGCCTTACATTGCCGACCCGTAAACCGTGCAGCCGACAATGGAATCTCCGCAGCTAAGCTCCCTGTACCAACAGCTCATCCTCGAGCACTACCGCAACCCGCGGAACAAGTCTGAGCTCGAGGAGAAGAGCGTGGAAATCCACATGGCCAACCCGGTGTGTGGGGACGAGATTCGGCTGCAGCTCCGCATCGAAGGCGACGAGATCGCCGAGGCGAAGTTCGTGGGTCAGGGGTGTTCCATCTCGCAGGCGGCGGTCAGCATGATGACCACACTCCTCGAGGGACGATCACTCGACGACGCCGAGAAGCTCTCTCGGCGATTCACGGAACTGATGCACGGGGACGCCGAGGCGGCGAAGGACCGGAGCCTCGGGGATCTTCGTGCCCTTCAAGGCGTGAGTAAGTTCCCTGTGAGGATCAAGTGTGCGCTACTCGGCTTCGACGCGCTTCAGGAGGCGATCAAGCGTAGCGCGGGAGAGGCAACACACTGACTCCGGGCGCAGTGCACTCGGCATACTTGCCCGAGACGCGGGCAGGCCCCGTGACAGTCTGGACCTCGCCTTCGGGGGTTCGGCGAATCGAGTTCGGGGCGCTTCCCAAGGAGCGCCACACGGACCCGCCGGAAGAATGGCCACCCAACTTGCGGGCCGCCGTCGATCAGCTACGTGAGTATTTCGCGAAACATCGCACGAGCTTCGATCTCGAGTTGGATCTGTCCGGCGTTGCCTCCGACTTCCAACGAGAAGTATACACGCACCTGTTGTCCGTCGAGTACGGGCACGTGACCTCGTACGGTCAGCTCGCTCGGGAAATCGGCAAACCGGACCAGGCGCGTGCGGTGGGGCAGGCCGTCGGGGCCAACCCGATTCCGATCGTCATCCCCTGCCACAGGGTCATCGGCTCGGACGGTCGCCTCACGGGGTTTTCGGGGGGGCTCCAGGCCAAGGTGGCGCTGCTCAAGCTCGAGGGCGTGGACGTGGACGGCGCCACACCGACCAGCAAGGTGCATCCCGAGGTCATACCTCTCGACCTCTGAGCACACGGATGACGGCCAAACCGCTCGCGCCGGTGCCACCCGAGCTGCTTCGTGGCCGAAAGAGACCGGACCTCGTGACGGTCCCGGAGCGCCACGCGCTTTCCATCCGTGGCGAAGGGCCACCGGACTCGCCGGCCTTCGCCGAGGCGGTGGGGGCGCTGTATGGGGTCGCGTATGCGTTGCGCGCAGAACTCAAGCGCCAGGGCCGCGCGGTGTTCAAGGTCGGCCCAATGGATGGAGAGTGGTGGGCGGAGGGCGAAGGACTTCCCGAGTCAGGTGTCCCGGACCGGCACACCTGGCGCTGGGACCTCCGGATCACGGTGCCGCCGGATACGGTCTCAGCCGCCGTCGCGGATGCGGTGCGCGTCGCCACGACGAAGAAGAACGCCAAGCTCGAGCCGGGCGGCGCGGCCAGCCGCATCGAGCTTCGTTGCCTTGCCTCGGCGCAGTTCGCGCGCGTCCTCCACGTCGGCCCCTATGCCGACGAGCCCCGGAGCTTTGCCGAGATCGAGAGGTTCCTGGCTGACGCCGGCCTGGAGCGCGAGCGAGGTCACGTGGAAGTGTACGTCTCGGATCCGGGCCGCACGGCTCCCGAGAAGCTCAAGACGGTCCTTCTCGTTCCGATTCGATGACCGGCTGGCTGCACGGCGACGACGTCAGTGGAAGCGCTCGGGAGAAAGAGCGGCGATCCGGTGATCCCCTCCGAGAAGCACCTGGTTCGCAATCATCTGTCCCGTCACCGGCCCGAGCGTGAGCCCCAGCATGCCGTGGCCTGTGGCGATGTGAAGCCCATCCACTCCGGTGATGGGCCCCACGATCGGGAGCCCGTCCACCGATACCGGACGTAGCCCGCACCACTCCGACACGGGCCGGGCCGGGCCGAGCCCGGGAAACGCTGCCCGGGCGGCACGCGTCAGCTGCCCGAGCCGAGCCGGGTGGATCACATCGTTTTCGCCGGAGAACTCCATCGTGCCGGCGAACCGGACGTACGTGTCCATGGGTGTGCAGAACACGGACGTCTCGTTCAGCACACATGCGATCCGGAGTCGGGGCGCGCCGTTCGGGCCGATGTCGATGTCCCGGTGGTACCCCTTGCCCGGCTGCACCGGGATGCGCCCGCCGAACCGCTCCGCCATGCGGAGGCTGAACGGCCCCGTCGTGAGCACCACGACGTCGGCCGGCCTCCGTTCACCACGAGCCGTCTCGACTGCCACGACCCGGCCGGCCTCCGTGACCACGCGGCCCACGGCAACACCCTCCTCCACCTCACAGCCGAGCCGTCTCGCGGCGCCGGCGAGTCGCTCGAGGAATACAGCCGGCTGGAGTGTCGCCGCCTCGGGATAGTAGACGCCTCCGATCACACTCGCGGCGAGCTCCGGCTCCCTGCGCCGCAGCTCGTCTCCGTCGACCTCTTCGGGGTGATATCCGTGGCGTCGGATGATGGAGGCCTCGTTGCGTGCCCCCGTGAGCCCCACCTCCGTGGCGCACACGTCGTAATACCCTTCGCGGGTGTACTGGCACTCGATGCGCTCCTCGGCGATCAGCTCCTCGAACAAGTCCAGCGCGTCCTTGCCCAGCGGCGCCATGACACCCATGCAGTGCTCCACGTGTCGGTGAGAGCAGCGACGCGCGAACCCCACCAGCCACCGCCACAGCTTCGGATCCCAGCGCGGCTTCACGTAGAGGGGGCTCGCCGGATCGACCATGTCGGCGACCGCTCGCCGAATCCGCCCGGGGCGGTTCAGTGGAGGATGGCCGGCGGAAACGGTCCCGGCGTTTCCGGACGAGGCGCCGGCCCCCAGGTGGGCCCGCTCCAGCAACGACACCCGCGCGCCCCCCCGAGCGAGATAATAGGCACAGCTCACCCCGACGACGCCCCCCCCGACGACGACCACCTTGGGTGCGGCGGAGCTCACGACGCGTGCGGGTCGAGCAGCACCTTCACGGCGCCCGTCTTTCGACGGTTCGCGGCTGTTGAGAGGGCGTTCCGATACTCCCAGAGAGGAAAGACGTGCGTCACCATGTCCTCGACCGGCGCCGCCGTCTCGAGAAGCATATCGTGCGTGATTTGGAACGTATGCTCTGTTTTACCGCGCCATTCTTCGAGGCCGTAGCACTGGTAGCCCTGAATCCGTAACTCATTGGCCCATACGAAGGTGAGGTCGAGCTTCTTGATCTCGGCGGCGCAGCCCAGGAGAACGATGGTGCCGCGGACCGACGCGAAGCGGAGCGCCTGCTTGATCGTCTGGCCACTCCCGACGCAGTCGAAGACCAACGGGAATCCACCACCGGCATAAACCTCGTCCCCGACGATCGGCATGTAGGCCTGCGCACCCGTGCCGACCAACGTCTCACGAGCTTCGTCACCGGGCGACACCACACTGCTCGCGCCCAGCGACATCGCCAGCTCTCGTTCATGCGGTCGCTTCATCTGGGCGATCAGCACCCCCTCGTAACCCGCCGCGCGCAGCGCCCACACCACTCCGAGTGCGATCGGACCGCTCCCGAGCACGAGCACCGGGCCGGACCCGAACGGTCGGGACCGCAAGGCAGCGTGCATTCCGACGGCGAGTGGCTCGATCAGGGCCGCGGCGTTGTCCGAAAGCTCATCGTCGACGGGAAAGACCTGGCTTTCGTGGGCGATCATCCGCTCACCCCAACCCCCGGGCAGGCTCGCGTGGTAGCCGATGGTCATCCCCCGCTGGATCGGGCCGCCACCGACCACGGTCCGACCTTCCTCACCGGCCCGAGTGCAGGTCGCTGGAAGACCCACCGCACACGACGGGCATTCGTGCTCGCCAGGGAAGCCGCGGACCGCACACGACACCCCTGGGTCGACCGCAACTCGTTGTCCGACTGCGAGATGTCGGACCGCAGGACCAACCTCGGCGACCCGCGCCAGGATCTCGTGCCCGAGGACCGCCGGAAACGACCCGAACGGCTCCATTGCGGGAGAGGACTTCAGGGTGAGGTTGCCGATGTCCGATCCGCAGATGCCCGCCTTCAGGACCTCCAGGCGAACCCAGTCCTGCGCGGGCAGGTCCGGCTCTGCGACCTCACGCATGTGCACGCCGCTCAGGCCACCGTAAAGCGCAGCCTCCGTAAAGCGCCCGAGCGTCTTTCCGAGGACGTAGTTGGGAATCGTGACGTTGAAGGTGACTGCGCGCATCAGCTTTCCTGCCTCACTGGGGAGTCTTGGGTGCATCGCCGGAGAGCGCGCCGAGGATACGACGGAGGACGCGGGGCGCTCGCCCGATGATCCCGGCGACGCCGAACGCGGCGGCGAGCACCGCCATCGAGACCCGAACGATGGAGAGGTCCGACGCCGTGAGGAAGAGCTGCCCCGAGACAACGAGTCCCGCAGCAAGGAGCAGGGAGACGCTGCGCTCCCGACCCGTCATGGGAGCCGGCATCCCCCTGTCCGGCGTCAATCTGCGCTCATCCAACGAGCGGCCCGAAGTGCGGCTCGCCCCCCCATGCGGGTTCGGGTCGCTGGATGTCGGTGCGACATCGACCTCGAGGATCTCGCGCACTCTGCGAACGTCCATCCCCCGAACCCAGATGGTCGCCATCGCTCCGACGGACAGCCCGATCGCCGGATCGTCGAGTTGGAGGCGGTAGGGGATTCCCGCGTCGTCGAGGAAGCCGGCCGCGAACTCCGCCTCGTGCCGATACGCGTACCGCGCAATCGGGACCTCCTGGAGCTTCTTCTCCGTCCGGTCCGACATCACAGCTCCTTGCGGTAGCAGACGATCCGATGGACCTCGTCAAAGCCCAAGGCCAGATGAAAGCCCCCGCTCGCCTCGTTCTCGAGGGCCCGGTCACTCGCCATCTCCGAGCATCCGCGTGCGCGTGCCCAGGACTCGGCAGCCTCGACCAGGGCGCGGCCAACCCCCGTCCCACGGAGGGGCCGAGACACGAAGATCCCTTCCACGTATCCCACCGGGGACGTGACACACTCCTCCGCGTAGCCTCTCAGGCCGGCCTCCACGAAACCGACGAGCCGACCCTCGGGAGTATCGGCGACGAAGCACACGGCCGAAGCGGGTGGATCATCGAGGAAGGCCGCCACCTCCGGCCCGTGATCTTCCGGCGACTCCGGCCACAGCTCGGTCCGTAGCGCGACCCATGCCTCGGCATCGCGGGGCTGTGCGACACGAATACGGATGTCGGGCATGGGTGTGCATGAGTGCGGGATTGGACAGGGGCCAGCCAATATGGCGGTGCTTTCCTTCGGCAGCACGCGCCGGTAGTCTGAAAGCCGGCCCCAGCTCGGGTCTCATCGGAGTCATTCGTACGGAGGGAGCCCGCCCGCATGTTCCCCTGGCGAGGTGCGCACGCTGCCCTTTTGCCCGTTCTCCTGACCATCGGGGGAGCCGCTTGCGCCCCGGATTCGGAAGGCGAGCCCGCCGAAGGCGTGGAGGTTGATCCACAGCTCGTCTTCTGGGAGAGCCTCCAGGCTCTCTGCGGTGGGGCCTTCGAAGGCTCGGTGACCGAGAGTCAGCCGCCGGACCCGTCGTTCGAGGGTCAACGGATCATCATGCATGTCCGCGGCTGTGAGGCGGGCGAGATCCGCGTCCCCTTCGTGGTCGGCGAGGATCGTTCCA
>JBDHDM010000002.1:0-38102 GCA_039591515.1 Gemmatimonadota bacterium
TGGTTGGTGAACCACGCGAACCCCATCAACAGGAAGAGCGTGCGGACCATGATGTCGGCGTTCGCGACAAGTGTGCGGAGGAGCCGGTTGCGGTCCAGGACCCGCGCCCAGGGCCAGAAGGGGGAGCTGTCCGAATGGCGGGCCCGGAGGATGGAGCCGACGAGGACCAATCCGTACGCCAGGGTCACCCACTCGGAGATCGCGGTGCCCAGGGCGATGCCCCGCACGCCCAGACCCATGAGCCCGCCCAGGACGACATCGAGCGTGATGTTGAGCCCGTTGAGCACGAGCTGCGTCTTGAGGACGTCGTGCGTACGGCCGAGCCCGACCAGGGTTCCAAGAACGGCGAAGGTGCCGAGGCTACCCGGTGCACCCCAGATGCGGATGTCGAAGTACGCCCGCGTGAGTGCCTCGACGTCTGCAGTCGCACCGAGGAGCGAGAGCGCGATCCAGGCGATGGGCGCCTGCAGCACGACGAGAAGCGTCCCGATTCCCCCCGCCAGGAGAAGCGCGCGTGCCAGCGTGGCTCGGGTCTCCGGCTCGTCGCCCGCCCCCGAAGCCTGCGCCGTGAAGCCCGTCGTACCCATCCGCAGGAAGCCGAAGCTCCAGTAGACGAAGCTGAACACGAGCGCCCCGAGAGCGATGGCGCCGAGCTCCTCCACGGAGCCCGTGTTGCCGATCACTGCCGTGTCGACGATGCCGAGCAGGGGCACCGCCGAGTTGGCCAGAACGATCGGCCATGCGAGCTGGAGGATCTCGCGGCGATCCCCCGACGACTGAGGCGTCAGCGCCGATCCAGTCCGGTAAGACGTCGACTGAGCTCGCGCAGCTTCTGCCGCGACTCCGGGTCGTATGCCTGCTCGTGCGCTCGCTGCGGGGTCAGCCGGTTGAAGAACTGGCCTCCCTCGATCTCGTCGGACACGATGAGGTTCATCACGGCGTCGGCACCGTCGTCGATCGTGGCGCGAGGCTCGACACCTGCTCGGCGCACCATCTCGGTCGGCATGTAGGTCGCGGGATGGAGCGCGTTGACCATGATGCCGGCGCCCGAGAATTCCTCGTGCAGGTCGAACGTATGGCTGATCTGGGCGAGCTTGCTCTGGCCGTAGGCGCGCCGGCCACTGAAGTCGCGCTCGATCATGACGTCTTCCCAGTCGATGGGACTTTGGGCCAGCGACGAGACCTGGACGATACGTGCCGGAGCGCTCGACCGGATGAGGGGCATGAGCAGGTCGGTGAGCAGGACGGGGGCGAGGTAGTTCACCTGGAATCGGAACTCGTGACCGTCCTCGCTGACCCATCGCTCGTCCGGGGCCGAGCCGAACCCGGCGTTGTTCACCAACACGTCGAGACGCTCGTAGTCGGTGAGGACGGCTTCGGCGAGGGCACGCACCTGGTCGAAAGAGGCGAAGTCGGCGGCGTAGAAACGCGCGCTGCCCGGCCCCTCGTTGATCTGGGCGATGACCTCCATCCCTCGTTCACGGTTCCGCCCGTGCACGATGACGTGGGCTCCCATCAGTCCCACACGGAGAGCCACCTCCCGGCCCAACCCGCTCGTGGACCCGGTGACCAGAACCACCTCCTGATCGGGGCGAGGCGGTCGCCCTTCCTGGGCCTCGATCGCGGGAGCGGTGGAAACGAGAAGGGCCAGCGCGGCCCCCGCAGCGGCGAGCCACGGGCGATTCCGGCTCGCGCGCCGGTCGGATCGAACAACGTGGCGCCTGGGGCGGATCGTAGTCATGGGATCGAGTGGTTGCGCGGTCATGTCCGTGGCCGGGCAAGGCCCGGACCGTCAAACTCGGGATCATAGCGGAGTCCCGGCCCCGGCGCTTGTCCCGCGCGGAGGGCCACGCCCATGTTGGGCGGGAACCCCGCACCGGAGGCTCCCAATGTCCGACCCGATCGACGCCGTTCCCCTCATCGATGCCACGGCCGCGCCGGTCTCGCGCCGCGAAGCGATCCGCCGGGGAGGTGCGATCGCCACGGGCGCTGCGGTGTTTCCCTCGGAGCTCTTCGACCGCCTGGCCGGCATCGCGCCGCAGGAGGCCGTGATCCCGTGGACGAACGCGCCGGAGGCGGGGGGGCGGGCCAACACGCTGGACTGGCAGGCGCTCGCCTCCTGGGTCACACCCACCGAGGATCTGTTCAGCGTCGGTCACTACGGTACGCCGGAGCTCGACGCCGCCACGTGGCGCCTCGAGGTCGGCGGGCTGGTCGAGCGCCCGCGTACGCTCACGCTCGACGAGATTCGGGCCCGTCCGCGCCAGAGCGTCACGATGCTGCTCGAATGTGCTGGAAACCGCGGGTTCGCGACGTTCATGGGCGCGGTGCACAACGCCACTTGGACCGGTACGCCCCTCGCGCCCCTTCTTGCCGAGGCGGGTGTACGGCCCGAAGGCATCGAGGTCGTCTTCTTCGGTGCGGACGTGGGCTCCGAGACCATCCGAGACGTCGAGGTGGAGCAGCAGTTCGCACGCAGCATGTCTCTCGAGGACGCGGCGGCGGAAGAGCTGATCCTGGCGTACGAGGTGAACGGAGAACCTCTGCCCGTGGGCAACGGGTTCCCGCTGCGCCTCATCGCCCCGGGCTGGTACGGCGTGGCCAACGTGAAGTGGCTCACGCGCATCGAGGTCCGCGACACACGCTTCATGGGGAAGTTCATGGCGCGCGACTACGTGACGCTCCGGCAGGAAGGTGACGACGCGGACGGCGTGTGGGCCGAGACATCCGTGGGACGCACCAACATCAATTCGATTCCCGCCAAGGTCGTGCGGACGGACGACGGGTACCGAATCCACGGGGCGGCCTGGGGTAGGCCGCTCGCGCGCGTCGAGGTCCGGATCGACGACGGGCCGTGGCAGGAGGCGGATCTCGGCGAGGGGCGTGACGATCCGCACACCTGGACGTTCTGGCAGCTCGACTGGGACGCGCAGCCGGGCGCCCACAGGGTCACCTCGCGTGCCATCGGCGTGGACGGGGAGGTGCAGCCGTCACCGGAGGATCCCTGGCTGGTCCAGAAGATCACGTACTGGGAGAGCTACGGAACGGTCACGCGCGAGATCACGATCTGAGGAGGGGAGCGAGGTCCGGACTCGCTCCCCGTCCGGCCGCACGCTCGCCTTGAAGCGGATCCCGGTCCACGGGCTGCGGTTCCGCTGGCCATGGCGCCCGTACCAGCGACGGGTCCTCGACGCGGTCGACCGGCACTTGCGGGACCGCCGGCTGCATATCGTCGCGGCTCCCGGGGCGGGCAAGACCTCCCTCGGTCTCGAGGTCTTCCGGCGCATCGGGCGACCGGCGCTCGTCCTCGCGCCCACACTCACGATCCGCGACCAGTGGATTCTACGTCTGGCCGACTTCGGGGCGGGGGAGGCGACTTCGTGGGCGTCCACGGACCTCTCGACCCCCGGCTTCCTCACCGTCACGACCTACCAGGCGGTTCTTGCGCGCTCCCGCAGGGACGCGAGCAAGGGACGCGCGCCCTCCGAGGACGCCCCCGCGTCGGTCGACCTGGCTGCGGAAGCAGAGCCGTCGCGGGACGACGAGGCCTCTCTCATCGAGCTTCTCCGTCACGAAGGTGTCGGGACACTGATTCTCGACGAAGCGCACCACCTGAAGGGGGCGTGGTGGCGATCACTCTCGCGCGTGGTCGACGGGATCGACGGTCTCCGACTGGTTGCTCTGACGGGCACGCCTCCCTACGACGCGACGGGTGTGGAGTGGCTGCGCTACGAGGAGCTGTGTGGTCCGATCGACGAGGAGATCAGCGTGCCGGAGCTCGTCAGGGCCGGCACCCTCTGTCCTCACCAGGACTTCGTATATGCTGTCGCTCCGTCGGGTAGCGAGGCGGAGATTGTCCGCGAGCACGACGCCGTCGTCCAGCGGACGCTCGAGGCGCTCATCGACGATCCCGACTTCCAGTCTGCCATCGAAGGGCATCCGTGGCTCGGTCCGCAGCCCCCGATCGACGAGGTGCTCGACGACCCGGGGTTGGCGGTGGCACTGCTCTGCTACGCCCAAGCCACCCGGACTGGCGGCACCGAGGGCCTGGCGGCCGCGCTCGACCTGTCGGGCGAGGCTCTCCCGGCGCTCGATCGAAGCCGGTGGGAGCTTCTCCTTCGGGCGTATCTCTTCGGGACCACCTTCGCTCTGGATGGGCCAGATGAGGAGGGGCGCCGCCGAATCGCGGGTAGGCTCCGCGAGTCCGGACTCTTATGGCGGAGGCAGCTGCGCCTCGCCACCTCGCCCGACGTGGATCGAGCGCTGGCGCTCAGCGCAGGGAAGCTCGAGGCGTGCATCGCGATCCACGAGGAGGAGCGCGCCGTGCGGGGGGAGGCGCTGCGGCAGGTGTTTCTTTTCGACTTCATTCGGGACGGAGCGCTCGACTCCGAAGCGGGCGCGGGACCACGCGAGCTCGGAGCCTTTCCCGTGTTCGACCAGTTGCGCCGCCCGGACGTGGCGCTGATCACGGGTCGTCTCGCTGCGATCCACGAATCGAGGATCGCAGCCCTCGGGCCGGAGATCGGACCGGACGCGTTGAGCCCACTCCCCCGGCGCCCCGGATGGCATCGGATCGCCGGTGTCTCCACCGGTGCGGTCGTCGCCGCGATGACGCGCCTGCTCACGTCCGGCACGCTGCACGTGCTGGTGGGCACACGCTCGCTCCTTGGCGAAGGGTGGGACGCTCCCGTCGTGAACTCGGTCGTCCTCGGCAGCTACGTGGGAGCGTTCGTCTCGACCAACCAGATGCGCGGCCGGGCGATTCGGACCGACCCGGCGGATGCGGACAAGGTGGCGAGCGTGTGGCATATCGCAGCCCTCCAGCACGGAACACCAACGGGCCACCTCGATTACGAGCGGCTCGCGGATCGCTTCCGGACGTTCGTCGGGCTCTCGGGGGACGGCGCAGTGATCGAGTCGGGCCTCGAGCGACTGGATCTCCCGCCCTTGGGCGGAGCGAACGACCTCTCATCCTTCAATCGGGCGTCGGTGGCGCGGCTTCGTCGGCTCCCCGAGGTGGCGGCCGCTTGGACACGTGCCATCGAGGGCTCGACGGTTGGCCAGGTCGTTCCGACGGTCTCCTTCCGTTCCCCGCCGACGATGCGGCCGCTTCACGTCACGCGCACGCTCCACTACCTCCTCCTCGAGCTTCTTTGGGCGTCGGTCTTCACGCTCGGTAGTGTGCTCAGGGGCATCGCGGGCGGTGCCGGCGTCGCCGTGATGATCGGGGCCACGGTCCCCATGCTCATTCTGGCGCCGAAGCTCGTGCGAGCTGCCCGCCTCGCGCTCCTACACGCTCCGGTCGACGGCAGCGTGAAGGCGATCGCGCGTGCGGTCGCTGGAGCCCTGTCGGAGGCTGCGCTGCTCGACGAGCCCGAGCTCGTCGTGTGCGTGCACCGTGAGCGGGATGGCTCGGTGCTGGTGTCGGTGGACGGGGGCAGCTTTCGCGATCAATCACTCTTCGCAGACTCTCTCGCGGAGGTGCTCGGTCCGATCGGGAACCCCCGGTATCTCATCACGCGCGCGCGTAGCGGTCCAGGGTGGACGAAAAGTGACGTGCACGCCGTTCCCACCGTCTTCGGTACGAAGCGGAACCGCGCCGAGACGTTCTGCGCCGCGTGGCTCGAGAACGTGGGGGTGGGTGAGCTCGTCTACACCCGGCGCGAGGGCGGTCGCAGCGTGCTCCTTGCGGCGCGAGCACGCTCGTTCGCGGGAGGGTTCGAGGCGCCCGGCCGACGGCTCGATCGCTGGCGGTGAAGGTCTCAGCTCTCGTCGGTACCCTCGCCGGCTCCCGGTACCAGCTCGAAGGGGTCGTCGACCGTGCCTGCGCGAGCCTTGAGATCGTCCAGCACGGCCGACAGGTCGCCCCCGTGCCCAGCGAGCAGGGCGTCGAAGGCGCGGAGCTTGTTGTAGTAGCGGATGCGTGAGAGCAGCGTCGCGTTGTTGAGCGGCGTGTCCCGAAAGCCCGCGAAGGTGAAGGCCTCGAGCTCGGGCGCGACCTCTCGGTCGAACCGCTCGAGCGCGGCGGTGAAGACCGGCTCGCGACGCCCGACCTTCTCCCAGTAATCGAGCCCGGGGTCCGCGTAAATCGCCTCCAGCTCGGCCACGAACGGATCGAGGAAGTCACTGAAGCGTTGGAAGTCCCGCCACCGTGCGAGCGCTCTCTGGCACTTCACCGAGTCGGGCCCGCTTCCCTCGCGTGTACAGAAGAAGCGCGCCGCCCCGACTCGGCCCACGAAGGTCGCGAAGCTCTCGTTGAAGCCGACGTGTCCCGCCACGAAGAGGTGCTGATGCGAGAGCTCGTGGATGACCGTCGTGACGACCTCGACCTCGTCCGAGCGAAGTGCCGTGGAGAGGATGGGGTCGTTGAACCAGCCCAGCGTGCTGAAGGCCGCCGTGGGGCGTACCCACGTGTCGTAACCTTCCTCGGCGAGGCCCGCCTCTTCCTCGAGAGCGCTCTCGAGGGAGAAGTGCCCCTTGTAGGGCACGTTGCCCACGATCGGGAACCACCACGTCTTCGGCACGAGCCGGTCCTTGTACGCGGCCGTGACGACCATCGCCAGCGTGTCCCGGTCGAGCTTCGTGTACATCGTATACGAATCGCCGACGTCGATTCCGAGCTCCTCGGCCGCGAAGCGGCGCGCCTCGACGACGTAGGCCAGCTTGCCGCGCGTGTCGGCGTCGACGGTCGTGTCGTTGAGTACCTCGTGGATCGGCTGGCGCGCCCGTAGGATGCGCGCCTCGGCGATCCCGGCCTTCACAACGTAGACCGGCGAGCACGCGGCGCAGCTCGCGGCCAGCGCGACCGTCGTGAGGGCCAGGGCTCCCCGGAGCACCCGGCCCTTCACGCGACCGCCGTCCGGATCTTCAGTTGCCCCCGCCACCGATCTGTCTCATGAGCGGCACGCCTCCCTCGGTCGGGACGTAGACGACCGAGCCCGGCGGCAGGGTCCCGAGCTGCTCGATGTAGTGGAAGGTGAGATACGCCGGGGTCAGGCCCTCGGAGATGATCAGCTGCGCCTCGGCGATGCCCTTGGCCTCTTCGATCGCCTGCAGTGCGCGCTCCTGGATGATCTCCGTCTGGAAGCGCTCCTGCTCCACCTGCTGCTCGCGCTCGAGCTTGGCCTCGATCGCCTCGCGCACGCGGGGCGGCGCCTGGACGTCACGGACGAAGACGTCGACGACCTGGATGCGGTCGCCGGCCTTTGCCTGGATCTCCTGGCGCATGTCGGACGCGATCTCGCGTCGGTCGGGTGAGAAGATCTCGTTGATCGACTTCGTCGCCACGGCGTCGCGCACACCGTTGCGCATGGCGTTGAGTACGATGCTGTTCTTGATCGTCCGCTCGCTACCGAGGCGGGAGAACAGGTCCGGCGCCACGGATCCGTCGATCTGGAAGAGGATCGCGACCTCGAGCGTCACGTTGAGCTGCTCGCTCGTCTGCGCCTCGATCACCTCGACGCCCCCACCCTCCGGGTAGCTCTGCTCGCGGATCGACATCTTCTCGATGCTCGCGAGCGGGTTCACCACGTGCACGCCCTCAACGAGCGGGACCGGATCCACCGTCCCGAGGAAGTGCTTCACGCCGACCTCTCCGACGGAGACCACGGTGAGCGCGTTCCCGAACACGAGCGCGACGCCCGCAAACATGAAGCCGTAGCCGACGACCTTGCTGGTGCCGGCCGCGTGCGGCCGCCCGGACGTGGGTCCTGCCACCCGGATGCCGGCACCAATGAGAATCACGAGAATCGCGAGGATGAGCTGTCCCATCTATGACCTCCTTCGGGGTCCGTTCCGGCCGCCCCGTCCACGTTCGCACGTCACCCCGAATACGGTGAAACGAGTGACACCCTTCATTCCCCCGACCGCTCGCCGAGGTATACCCGTCGGTCGGGGTCGACCGCGAGTCGGAGCTCCACGATGTCGACGTCCGCAGCGATGTCGGAGGGGATCTTCGCAGCGGCGTCGTGCAGGGCCGCCGCAGCGTCATCCGCGCGGACCGTGAAGGTGTGGTAACGCGGACGGGATCGCCCGTAACGTAGGGTGATCTGGTATTCCATGGGGGAGAGAAGCTACCATGGTCGGCCCCGCGGAGCACATGTGGCACTCGATTGCCGGATCTTCGCGGGTCCAGTGAGCGTTGTAGAACATGGGATTCTCTTCGAATGACGGCGATTTCACTCACGCGTGGGCGGTCGGTGCGGTGATGCAGGCCCCGGAGGTACCCGAGATCACGCCGGTCGAGTTGAAGACTCGGCTGGATCGCGGCGACGTGCCCGTGCTCGTCGACGTCCGCGAGCCGTTCGAGCAGCGGATTGCGGACCTTCCTGACCACGGTCAGCACAGAATTCCGACCGGCGACTTCCCACACCGGTTCTCCGAGCTGAGCCCGGAGGACGAAATCGTGGTGTATTGCCGCAGCGGATCGCGTAGTGCCTGGGCTGTCGCGGTGTTGCGGCAGAAGGGCTACGAACGGGCGTACAACTTGCACGGGGGCGTGCTCGGGTGGCGCGCGGACGTCGACCCGACCCTCGTCGCCTACTGAGGCCCGAGCCATGAGCACTTCCCGTCTCGCGTGCGCGACCCTCTTGCTGTCCCTCCTGGGGGGACTCGCGTGCGAGCCCGAGCTCCAGGCGGGCACGGTGGACCCGTCGGAGTTGGTGCGGATCGATCGGACCTCCCAGCCTCAGGCTCAGCCCGGAACCCCCGTCGTGCAGGTGGACTCCGAGTCCGACGCCCTGCTCGCCGCCGAGCTCGTTGCGGACACGAGTGGCGCGTCGGGGTCGGGAGCGCGCTTCCCTCGACCGGAGCACGTGCGTGGTCTGTACGTGAATGCGTGGGCTGCGGGATCGACCCGGCGCATGGACGAGATGCTCGCCATCGCTCGTGAGACCGAGATCAACAGCTTGGTCATCGACGTCAAGGACGCCACCGGCTTCCTGAGCCACAGGTCCTCGGTTCCTTTGGCAGCGGAGATCGGGGCCACCGAGGAGATCCGCATCCGCGACCTGCCCGCGCTGCTACAGCGGCTCGAGGCGGAGGGCATCTATCCCATTGCCCGCATCGTCGTGGTGAAGGATCCACTGTTGGCCACACAGCGGCCCGAGATGGCGATTCAGGACACCGCGGGCGGCGTGTGGATCGATAGCAAGCAGATCATCTGGTTGAACCCCTTCTCGCAGGGGGTCTGGGACTACCACGTGGCGATCGCCCGCGAGGTGGCCGAGATGGGCTTCCCGGAGATCCAGTGGGACTACATCCGCTTCCCGGACGCGCCCGCGTCGGACATGGCGCGGGCGGTCTTCCCGGGTGGTGGTGAGCTCGAGCGGGTCGACGCGATCCGTGGCTTCTTGAGTCAGGCCCGAGACGAGCTGGCGGATCTCGAGGTGCGGTCCACCGCCGACGTGTTCGGCGTGACGACGTCGTACCGGCGCGACATCGGCCTGGGGCAGCGGTGGGAGGACTTCATCGACGTCGTGGACATGGCGCTGCCCATGGTCTATCCGAGCCACTACTTCGCGGGAAGCTTCGGATTCGAAAATCCCAACGCCTATCCGTACGAGGTGGTCCAGACTGCGCTCCGACATGCGCTGCAGCGCTCGGAGGCGGTGGAGGGAGCGGGTGGGACGCGGCCCTGGATCCAAGACTTCAGCCTGGGGACACCGGCGTACGGTGCGGCCGAGGTGCGGGCGCAGATCCAGGCGGCGTACGACGTGGGTGTGCACGAGTGGATCCTCTGGAACCCGTCGAATCGGTACTCCGTGGCAGCGCTCGAGCCATCCGGCGGCTTCCTACAGGAGCCCCTCGTGAGAGTGGCCGGGGTCGTGACGCCGGTCTCCCGACGGCGGGAAGTGATGGACTCGGTCGCGGCAGCCGCAATCGTGGCGACGCCCGAGCCGGACTCCCTGCGGACGGAGGGTACGCCGGACGGATCAGGGGGTGAGGAGACCGGCACCGTGGGTGAGGGGCGCGCTCCAGCCGACGGGTCGCCGGGACCGACGACCCCCCCGGACTCGGTCTCGTCGTCTTCTCCCCTTCGGAGTGACGGATCAGGCCCGCGACCCGGTGGAGCTCGCTGAGCCGACGGGCCCTGCGTTCCTCCCCCGCCCGGCTCCGGTCTACGTCGTGCTCGCCGCCGCGAACTGGAGCTCGTGGAGTCGGGCGTAGAGCCCTCCCTCCTCCAGCAGCGCCTCGTGGGTGCCTTCCTCGTGCACCCGACCGTGATGCATGACCAGGATTCGGTCGGCGTTCTGGACCGTGGAGAGTCGGTGTGCGATCACGAGTGAAGTACGTCCGGACAGTAGCTCGTCCGTGGCGGTTTCGATCTTCGTCTCGATCTCCGAATCCACCGAGCTCGTGGCCTCGTCGAGCACGAGGATCCTCGGATCGAAGGCGAGGGCCCGGGCGAAGCTGACCAGCTGCCGCTCCCCGACGGAGAGCGTGGCCCCCCTCTCCCCGAGAGGCTGCGCGTATCCGTCCCCAAGGCGCTCAATGAACTCGGCGGCTCCGATCCGGTCGGCGGCCGTGCGCACGCGATCCTCCGGAATCTCCGGGGAGCCGAGCCGGATGTTGTACTCCACGCTTTGACTGAAGAGGAACACGTCCTGCAGAACCAGCCCGATGCGTCCGCGCAGCTCGTCCAGCGCAAGCTCGGTGATGGGGACCCCGTCCAGGAGGATTCGACCCTCCTGCACGTCGTAGAAACGCATGAGCAGGTTGATGAGCGTCGTCTTGCCGGCCCCCGTGTGTCCGACGATCGCGATCTTCTCGCCCGGTGCGACCCGGAAGCTCACGTCGCGCAGCACCCAGTCGGGCTCCCCGTCGTCCGTCCGACCGTACGCAAACGACACGTTTTCGAACGTGATCTCCCCTTGTCCCGCGGGTGATCGCTCGCCCACGTCGGCCGGGTCGACGACGTGGATCTCTTCGTCGAGCAGCTGAAAGACACGCTCCGACGAAGCCATCGCGGCCTGCAAGAGGTTGTACTTCTCGGAGAGATCCTGGATGGGCCGGAAGAAGCGCCGCGCGTACTGCAGAAACGCAGCGATGACGCCGACCGTGACGAAGCCACCGAGCATGCGCGCGCCCCCGTACCAGATGATCAGCGCCAACGCGATCGACGTGAACAGCTGGATGACGGGAAAGAACAGGGCGTAATACGTGATCGAGCGCAGGTGCGCCTGCAGGTGATCCTCGTTGAGCTCCGCGAGGCGCGCCGCGTCCGCTTCCTCCCGGTTGAAGAGCTGGACGACCCGGACACCGGTGATGTGTTCCTGCAGGAAGGCATTGATACGGGCAATGCGTACGCGAATGTCGCGATAGGCCGCTCGGATCTTGGCGCGGAACAAGAACGCGGCGAGGAAGACGAGCGGGAGCACGCTGAAGGAGACCAGCGCCAGTCGCCAGTTCATGCGCAGCATGGCCGCGATGATGAAGCCCAGCGTGAACAGATCCCCGAACACGGTCACCACGCCCGAGCTGAAGAGCGTGTTCAGCGTCTCGACGTCATTGGTGATGCGCGTCATGAGGCGCCCGATCGGGTTCTTGTCGTAGAACCTCAGGTCGAGCCTTTGGAGCTTGTCGAAGATCTCCGTTCGCAGGTCGTACATGACCGACTGGCCCAACCACGTGGTTACGAGAGCCTGGGCGTATTGCAGGCCGAACTGCAGGAGAAGCGCGACGATGTACGCGGCAACCAGAATGCCGAGAAGGCGGGTGTCGCCGTCGGGGATCGCTTCGTCGATCACCAGTTGGGTGATCCAGGGACCGACGATCGCCATCGCAGATCCGAAGAGCAGGATCACGAGCGCCAAAGCGACGTGCCACCGATACGGCTTCAGATACCGTAGGAGGCGGCGCATGAGGCGTGCGTCGTACGCTTTGCCCAGTGCGTCTTCTTCGTGAAGGCTCTCGGCGGTGGCCATGCAGCGAGCGGGGGGCGAGGGCCGACGCCCCGTCCGGAGGCGTCCGTAACGCCCGAAGTCTAGGTCTGCGACCGCGTGACTCCAACTCGCTTGCCCGAGGACCCGAGTCCACGTATGCTTGTTCTGAGTATATGATTGAAGTGAGTATAGAGACGTGTCCGATCACACCGACATCGAGCGCCAGCTTCCGCTGAAGCCCATCGACTTTCACGTCCTTCTCGTGCTGACGGAGGGCGCGCGGCACGGGTACGGCATCGTGAAGCAGATCGAAGCTCGCAGCGAGGGACGCATCCGACTGCAGCCGGGCAATCTGTACCGCTACCTCCGGCGCTTGGTGGACGAAGGGCTGGTGAAGCCCGCGGATCGCCGCCCCGTCGTGGCGAACGCGGGTGAGCTTCAGGCAGGTGAGGCGGCGGAGGCCCGTCGGCGCTACTACGAGGTGACTCCTCTCGGAAGGAGAGCGCTCGGCGCGGAAGTCGATCGGATGCGGGCGCTCGTCGCCGCGGCGGAGTCGGGACTGGGGCCCGTGGGATGAGCCTGCGAGTCTTTCGGGCGCTCCTCGCCCTGTATCCGGAGCGCTTCCGACGCGAGTACGGCACCGACGCCGAAGATCTCTTCCGCGATCGGCTCGAGGAGGCGCGAAGACGGGGTCGGGGTCACGTAGCCCGACTCTGGGCCTTCACCGTTCCGAACCTCGTGTGGCACGGACTGCTCGAGCGCGCGGTCGCGCTTCGGGCGAGCGTCCGCCTCCGCGTGATCGGGGGATCCTTCGGCTCGGCCGCGCGCAAGGTGCTGCGGTCGCCCGGGGTGAGCTCCGCGATCGTGCTGACTCTCGGTCTCGGTATCGGGGCGAACGTCGCGCTCTACTCCGTTCTGCGGACGGTGCTGATCCGCCCCCTGCCGTACCCGGAGGCGGAGCGCCTCGTGCAGCTATGGGAGACGAACCCCGCGGTCGATGACGAGTTGCACGGTCCGTCTCCGTGGAACTTCACGGATTGGGAAGCAACCGCCGAGGGCTTCACTTCCATGGCGGCGTGGTATCTGACGTCGGGCACCTATCGGACGGATCGATGGGTCGAGGAGGTGCGATCGGCTCAGGTGACGCCCGACTTCTTCCGGACGCTGGGCGTCGAGCCGCTGCTGGGTCGCGCCTTCTCGCCCGACGAGGTGGAGCGCTACGGTCCCGTCATGCTTAGCCACCGGATCTGGACGCGACTCTTCGGGGCTGACCCGACCGTCGTGGGGCGCACGATCGTCTCCAGTGGGAACAGCTACACGATCGTGGGCGTCATGCCGCACGACTTCGCCTTTCCCGATCCGAGTGTCGAGACCTGGGTCGCCTGGAACCTGCCCAACGTCTACGCGGACCAGCCCGAGGTTCGCACGTGGCGGTTCCTTCAGGCGGTGGGGCGGCTCGAGGGGCAGACGTCGGTGAGCGAGGCGGAGGAGGCTCTCGATCGGGTCGCGGCCAGTCTGTCCGAGACCTGGCCCGAAATGAACCGCGGCTGGGGTGCGTCCGTGACGTCGCTGCACGAGGACATCGTCGGGGATACGAGGGCCACGCTGTGGATCTCCTTCGCATCGGTCCTGTTCATCCTGCTGATCGCGTGCGCGAACGTGGCCAATCTGCTGCTCGCGAGGGTCCCCCTGCGGAGCGCGGAAGTGGGGCTCAGAGCCGCGCTGGGTGCGAGCCGGAGCCGGATCGCCCTGGACGTGCTGGTCGAGCACACCCTGCTCGGTGTTCTCTCCGGCGCGATCGGCCTCTTGGTCGGCGCCGGCCTCCTTGAGCTGCTCGTTGCGCTCGACGCCGGGGGCATTCCGCGACTCTCCGAGGTGGCCATCGACCGGGGCGTTCTGGCATTCACGCTGTCTGCCGCGCTGCTCACGACCCTGCTTTTCGGCGGGGCCCCGCTGCTCCAGCTCGTTCGGGCCACGCGGTTCGCGCCGTCCTCCCAAGGGCGGCGAACCACGGGGAGCGCGGGTCGGCGGAGCCTTCGTCACGTGTTCGTGGGGGGGCAGCTCGCCGTCGCGCTCGTCCTGCTTGCAGGCGCCGGCCTCTTCTTGTCGAGCCTTCAGCGCATCGTGCGGGTGGACCCGGGGTTCGAGCCGACGAACGTGGCCACGTTCCGCGTATCACTCGACCCGGTCGAGGGGACGGCCGGAGAGACCGTCGGATACTACGAAGGGCTCGAGGAACGCCTGCGAGCGCTCCCCGGCGTGCTCTCGGTGGGGTCGGCCCAGTCGCTCCCCATGAACCCGGTCTCGAACGACTTTCGCCGACCGTATCGTCGAGCCGGATCGGGCCTCGGCTCGGCGGACGCGCCCACCGTGCAGATGCGGATCGTCACCCCCGGCTACCCGGAAGCGATCGGCATGAGATTGCTGGAGGGAGCCCAGTTGCCATCGGATGCCTCGGTCGGGGAGCCCCTCGTCGCACTCCTCAACCGGACGCTCGCCGCACGGTTGTATCCCGATGGGGGTGCGGTGGGGTCGACTTTCGAGATCGACTTCCGCGAGGGCTGGCAGCCCTATCGAGTCGTGGGCGTGGTCGAGGACGTGAGGCACTACGGGCCACGGAGAGAACCACTCCCGGAGGTGTTCCTCTCCCATCGGCAGGTGCCCTATCTGGCCATGAGCACTGCGGTGCGGACGGAATCCGATCCCGCGGCGATGTTCGGCTCACTCCGCGACGCGGTGCGCCTTCACCGGCCGATGCAGCCTGCGCATGCCTTCGTCACCATGGAGGACCTCCTCCGCGATTCGATGGCGGCGGAGCGCTTTCTGTCGGTCCTGCTCGGCCTCTTCGCCGGAATCGGTCTCTTCCTCGCGTCGACCGGCGTGTATGGAGTCATCGCCTTTTCGGTCAGCCATCGGCGACGAGAGATCGGAGTCCGGATGGCCCTCGGGGCGGACGGGGCGCAGGTCGTGACCGCGGTGCTCGCCGAGGCCCTCGGCATGGCCGTGGTGGGTTTGGTCGTCGGAGGAATCGGAGTGCTCGGGCTTGGCCGACTGGTGGAGGGACTCCTCTTCGGCGTCTCGCCCACCGATCCGATGAACGCGGTCGCCGTCGTCGCGACCTTGGCCTCGGTTGCGGCACTGGCGGCGTGGCTCCCCGCTCGCCGGGCCGCGTACGTGGCGCCCAGCGAGGCGTTGCGCTCGGACTAACCTCGGTCCTCCCGACGTGCGAGCGAGTCGAGCAGGCGGTCCAGCCCGATCCCCTCCGCCCTGAGGGCGACCAGCGTGTGGTACACGAGGTCGGCGGCCTCTTCCGTCGCTCGGGCGACGTCGGATCGCGCGAGCGCTGCAACCAGTTCTGCGGACTCCTCTCCGAGCTTCTTCAAGCGGAGATTCGGGTCGTCGAGCAGCCGGGCCGTATAGCTTCCTTCGGGTCGCTCGCTCGCTCGGTCGGCCAGGGTGGCGTCGAGGCGTGCGAGCGTGCCGGCCGATGTCGATTCGTGCCCCGGCGACGTGTCCCAGGCCGGCTCGGCACCGGTTCCGAAGCAGGAAGTGTCACCCGTGTGACAGGCGGGACCGGCCGGTCGCACGAGTGCGAGCACAGTGTCCGCGTCGCAGTCGCCGTGAAGGGACACGACGCTCAGCACGTTGTCGCTCGTTTCACCCTTCCTCCAGAGGGAGCCGCGCGACCGAGACCGGAAGTGCAGATCGCCCGTCGCGAGGCTGGCCGAGAGCGCTTCGCGGTCGCTGAAGGCCACCATGAGCACGGCGCCCGTGTCGGCGTCCTGAGCCACCACGGGCACGAGCCCATCGAGCTTGTCGAAGTCGAGGTCGTCCAGGCCCTCGGGGGAGCGGATCCGTCGGTCGGTATCGGTCATCGGTCGTCTCGTTGGGCGTCGAGCGCACCCGCTCCGGCCCGGGCGGCAGCCCCGCCGCTCACTTGCCGGACGGGGATCCCCGACGCGCGAAGATCGTCTTTCAGGGCTCGGACGGTGGTGATGCCATCGTGCAGGATACCGGCGACGAGCGCGGCCGCGGCCCCACCCTCGGTGAGGGCGTCCTTCAGGTGCCTCGAGCTCCCGGCGCCGCCGGAGGCGATGACCGGGACTGATACCGCGTCCGCGACCGCCCGGGTCAGGTCGAGGCGATAGCCGGTCCGCGCCCCGTCCTGGTCGACCGACGTGAGGAGGATTTCGCCGGCGCCCCGGTGGACGCACTCCCGGGCCCACGCCACCGCTTCGAGGTCAGTACGACGTGACCCCCCGTGCGTGTAGCAACGCCAGCCGTCGGCCTCACTTGCCGCGTCGATGCTCGCGACGATGCATTGGCTCCCGAAACGACGGGCTCCCACTGAGAGTAGCTCGGGGTCGCGCACGGCCGCGCTGTTCACACTGATCTTGTCGGCTCCTGCACGGAGCAGCGGCCCGATGTCCTCTGCGGAGCGGACGCCGCCGCCCACGGTGAGCGGGATGAACAGCGTCTCGGCGGTCCTGCGCACGACGTCGAGCAGGGTGCCCCGATCTTCCTTCGACGCTGAGACATCCAGGTACACGATTTCGTCTGCCCCTTCCTCCTCGTAGCGGCGGGCGAGCTCCACGGGATCTCCAACGTCTCGGAGATTCTCGAACCGTGTTCCCTTCACCACGCGACCGTCCTTCACATCCAGGCACACGATCACCCGTGGTCGGAGCATCAGTCCACCAGCTCCTGCCGGACGGATCCCTTGGTGCTGAAGGGCTCCGCTCTCGGTGCGAGGGCCTGTCTCAGCGCCAGTCCGGTGGCTTTGATCGCCGCCTCGATCACGTGGTGTCGATCGCTTCCTCGCTGGACCCGGACGTGGAGGGTGGCGTCGAGGTTGGTGGCGAAGGAATGGAGGAAGTGGGTGTACAACTTCGACGGGAGCTTGCCCACGTAGTAGGGACGCCCGCCCACGTCGATTGCTGCCTGTACCAGTGCCTCGTCCATCGGGATGAGCGCGGATCCGAAGCGCGCGATCCTGTCGTCGATCTCCTGCTTCAGGGCTTGGCCGAGCACGATTGCGACGTCCTCGACGAGGTGGTGGCGCAGATCACCGTCGGCCTCGATCTCGATATCCAGCGCGGCGTAGCGCGCCAGCGTCTCGACCATGTGGGCGAGGAATCGGTCCGTGATCTGGACGCTCGATGCGCCGGTTCCGCGTCGCACCTGGGCGACGATGCTCGTCTCCGTCGTGTTTCGCTGGAGCTTGCTCATGTGATCCTCATACGTGGGATGTGTCGGGGGCGGTGTCGCCATCGGTCGCCCGCGCACCCCAGCGGGCGGCGACCTCCTGGATGTCCAGCGCACCGGTATAGATGGCCATTCCGAGCACGGCCGCGTGGGCGCCTGCGTCTTCGAGGAAAGTGAGCTCATCGATGGTGGTGATTCCCCCCGAGATGCAAACGGGGTGGGGACTCGCTTCGATCACTCGGGCACAGCTTGCACGGTCGATACCCTCCAGTCGGCCCTCGCGCGCGACGTCGGTCGAGAGGACACCTGCCAGCGGCAGAGACGCCAAAGTCGGCAGGAAGTCCTCCACGTTACGTGCCGTCTGCTCGGTCCACCCCTTCCGGAGCACCCTCCCCTCCCGTGCGTCGAGGGCCACGACGACCTGGCCGGGCCAACGATGGGCGAGACCGGAGAGCCAGCGCGGATCGTCTAATGCCCTCGTGCCCACCACGATCCTGTCCGCGCCATACTCCAGCAGCGAGCCGGCCTGCTGGGCGCTCCGGATCCCTCCGCCGACCTGCACCTCCACGTCGGTTGCGTCAAGGACACGGGTGACCACGCCGAAATTCTCTCCCGAGCCGAGCGCCGCATCGAGGTCCACGACGTGGAGGGACTCGAAGCCGCTCGTCCGCCACCGCACGGCCACGCCGAGAGGATCCGGTAGTGAGATCCGTTCATCCTCGGGTCTCCCGCCCACCAGTTGGACGCATCGACCCTTTCGCACGTCGAGGGCTGGGATGGCAATCACGCTGCCCCCTCCCCCGGTGGACGATCGTGAGAGCCTTCGGGCGCTGGTGCCCGGGAGCGGATGATCACCCGAGCCTCCTCGACGAAGTTCGCGACGATGCGCCGCCCCGCCGAAGAGCTCTTCTCAGGATGGAACTGCACACCCCAACAGTTCGAGGCGCGCACGCCCGAGGCGAAGGTTCGACCCGCGTAGGTCGAACGAGCGATGATGCAAGACGTGTCGGTCGGCTCGCACACGTAGGAGTTGGCGAAGTACACGATCGGCTCCGACAAACCGTCGAAAATCGGATCGGGCGAAGTCTTCACGTCGTTCCACCCCATGTGCGGCACGACCGGTGCGTCGAGAAGGCGCACGCGACCGGGGATGAGGCCAAGGCCCGACCCGTCCGCCTCGTCCGACCCTTCGAACAAGAGCTGCATTCCGAGACAGATGCCGAGGCATGGGAGCCCCTCGCGGAGCGATCGAACGAGCGCCTCCCGGTCTTCCGGGAGTGCCGTCGTCGCCTGGCCGAACGCACCCACCCCCGGCAGGACCAGGGCGTCGAGCGCGAGTGCCTCCTCCCAGTCGCTCGTGATGCGCACCGATGCTCCGGCGGACCCGAGCGCCTTTTGGAGCGAGTGCAGGTTGCCGGCCCCGTAGTCGAAGAGGGCGAGCCTCACTTGGGGCCTCCGTCCGCCGGGAACCGCTCGTCGAGCACGGACAGGAACTCCTCCATCAGCGACCACGGACCAACCGTCACGCGTAGCGCCTCGCCCAGGCCGGGCACGCCCGAGAATGGCCGCACCCCGACGCCACCGGCTCGCATGTCGAGCGCGTCGTGGCGGGCCGATCCAGTCGGAGCTGCGAAGAGGAGGAAGTTCGCGTTCGACGAGAGCGGCGCACGGCCCCGGTCGTGCAGCTCTCCGAGGAGCTTGGCGCGATTCTCCACGGTCCGGTCGATCACCTCGGCCATCCAGCCGTCGTCATCTCGGAGGGCGGCGGCCGCCGCTTCGGCGGCCAGCCGTGAGACTTTGTAGGGTCCGCGAGACTTGTCGATCTCGAGGGCGACATCCGGAGTGCCGACGGCGTATCCGCATCGGAGTCCGGCGAGTCCGTACGCCTTCGACGCGGTCCGCGCGACGAGGAGTCCCGGCACCTGAGCAGCCTCCGGGAGGAGCGTGTCTTCGGCAAAGTCCGCGTACGCCTCGTCCACCACGACGAGGGGTCCTCCATCGCCCCGGGCATCCATCAGGCGATCGATCCAAGCGCGGGGCGTCGAGTGTCCGGTCGGGTTGTTGGGCCGACAGACGTAGACGAGATCCGGTGCACCCTCGAGGAGGCGACCCGGATCGTCCTCCGCCTCGGACCAGGGCACCGCTCGGGGCTCCATCCCGTTCATTCGGGCGAACGGCTCGATCATGGAGAAGGTCGGCGCGGCGTACGCCACACGTGCTCCGGGTGAGTAGCTGGCGCGAAATGCCGAGTCGAGAAGGTCGTCCGAGCCCGCCCCCGTACAGACGCAGTCGGGATCGACGTCGAACCGCTCTGCCGCGGCGTCACGCAGCGCGTCCGCGTAGAGATCCGGATAGCGTGCGAGGTCGTCGGGCGATGCACGACGAATCCGGGCCAGTGCTGCGGGGTGAGCGCCCCAGAGGTTCGTGTTGTCGCTCAGGTCGATACGGACGGGAGCACGCTCCGGGTCGTAGCGACGGAGGGTGGCGTAGTCCGGACGTGGGAACGGACTCATGCGCGTGCCCTCGCGGCTCCCGCGTGGGCCGGCAGGCCTTCGGCGTCGGCCAGAGCCGCAACGTCGCCGGCCATGGCGGCTGCGGCGTCGGAGTCGATCTCCTGGATCGTGAAGGACCGGAGGTAGTGATGCGTTGCGAGGCCCGAGAAGCTCCGGGCTCGGCCGGCTGTCGGAAGCACGTGGTTGGCTCCGGTCAGGTAGTCTCCGAACACGACGGATGCGGCTCCACCGACGAAGATCGTTCCGGCGTGCCGTATTGCGCGTGCCTGGCCGGCGGCGTCCCGGCTCATGATCGAGAGATGCTCCGGAGCGAAATCGTCCACGAACTGCAACGCCTCCGCCATCGAGTCGGCGACGAGAATCCCACCCGCCTCGGCGAGGGCGCGGCGGGCGATGGCGGCACGGGGCGTCGAGGCGAGCAACAGGCCCAGCTCCGTCGTGACTTCTTGAGGGAGAGACTCAGAGGTCGTCACGACGACGCACGCGGCGTCGGAGTCGTGCTCTGCCTGAGCCAACATCTCGTGAGCGACGAGGGTAGGCTCAGCTGTGTGGTCGGCCAGGACGAGGACCTCCGAGGGCCCTGCCGGTGCGTCGATCACGAGCGAGCCTGCCACCTGCCGCTTCGCCTCGGTGACCCATCGATTCCCGGGTCCGACGATGGCATCCACCCTCGGCACCGTTTCCGTGCCGCACGCCATCGCCGCGACGGCGCCCGCACCTCCCGAGGCGAAGACCCGATCGACTTCGGCAATGGCGCAGGCGGCGAGAACGAGGGCCGGCGGCACGCCCTCGGGTCCGGGCGGGGAGCAAAGAACCACGTCGGCGACGCCGGCTGCGCGGGCGGGCACCGCCCCCATGAGTACCGAGCTCGGGTAGGCGGCCGTTCCCCCGGGAGCATAGACGCCTACACGTGCGAGCGGGGCCCACCTCCGCGTGATCCTCACTCCGGGTTCGACTTCGACTGTCAGATCTTCGGGATACTGAGCCTCGTGAAAGCGACGGATGTTGTCGGCCGCGCGCTCCAGCCCCTCGCGGATCCGTGGGTCGATTGACGAGAGGGCGGCCTCGCAGCGCCCCCGCGGAATCTCGATCGACGGGATTCTCACCCCGTCGAACCGCTCGGCCATTTCGATCAATGCGCGGTCGCCGCGGCGTCGCACGTCGTGCATGAGCGCGGTCACCGACTCGACCACGCCGGGATCGTTCATCGGTGCACGCTCCAACAGGGCGCTTCGGGTCGTTGCGTCGAGCTCGGCGAGTCGGCCCGTCGCGCGAAGGTCGAACGTCATGGCATCAGCCTCTCGATGCGGGTCACGAGAATCCCTTCCGCTCCGAGGTTCTTGAGCCTCGCGATCGTCTGGTAGACCCGATCGGCGTCCACCACGGCGTGTGCCGCGACCCAGGTCCCCCCATCGAGTATCTCCACGATCGTGGGCCCTGACAGACCTGGAATGACCTCACGGACCTCGTCGAGGCGGGTCCGCGGCACGTTCGCCATGAGGTAGCGCTTCTCGCGCGCCCGGAGCACGGATTCGAGTGCGACGGCCAGGTCGTCGATAACGCGCTTCGTGGCCGGGTTCGTCAGCGCGGCCCGGCTGGCGACCAGGCGTGCCGTAGAGACGAGGATCGTGTCGATCTCGCGGAGCCCGTGCACGCGGAGCGTGGACCCCGTCGACACCAGATCGACGATCGCGTCCGCCACCCCGAGGTGGGGTGCGATCTCTGCGGCACCACTCACGGGCGCGATGACGATCTCGGTACCCAGCGACTCGAAGAAGCCACGAGTGACCCTCGGAAAAGACGTCGCGACCCGAGTTCCGGCCGGAAGCATCGAGCCGCATCGCACGCTCGACTCTTCGCGCACCGCGACCGAGAGGCGGCAGCGCCCGAACCCGAGGTCGAGCACCTCCTCGAAGTCGTCGCGGCCGCTTTCGGCGACGAGGTCGGCACCCGTGACGCCGATTTCGGCCGCTCCGTCCGCGAGGTACTCAGGGATGTCCGACGCCCGAACGAAGATGGCCTGGAACTCCCCGCCGAGTGATGCGACCAGCGCTCGGTCGGCGCGGAAGTGAGGTTTGAGTCCTGCCTCCTCGAAGAGCTCCAGCGCGCGGTCGGACAGCCTCCCTTTGTTGGGTAGGGCGATCCGGACGGGTCTGTTCTCGAGGTCTACGGATGTCGTCGATTCGTCGGACACGGTGCCTGTCTGGTCGGTCCGACCCGGTCCGCGGGACAAAAAAAACGCGCCCCGTCGGAGACGGGCCGCGAGTTTGTCTGGTTTCGATCCGCGTTCTTAGACGCGCACCAGCCTCTCGCCACCCGTGTGGGTCGCGTGCGAATGATGCCGGCCGGTATGGATCGTGATGTTCATGGGTCAAGGAAGCTCGACGCTCGGACGCGTCGGGTCAAGCACCCCACGCCATGGACGGCAGAGTCTCACCCTGAAGGTCGAACATGCGGTTGATGAGCTGCACGCTGGCCCGGAGGGAGTGCGCCGTCGGATCCAGGAGAAGAGCCTGCAGCAGCAGGTCGCGAGAGCCTTCCTCGTACGCCTGGACGAGGAGGCGGTTGATCGACACCTGTGTGCGGAGCAGCGCGAGTACACCCTCGGGGAGTGGCCTCATCGTACGCGGCCGGAGATCCCCGGCTTCGGCCACGGCGGGAACCTCGACGATCGTGTCGTCGGGCAGCCCGGGCACGTAGCCCCGGTTGGGGACGTTCACCGCCGCCAATTCGCGGGAGGCGCCGCAGGAGAGACCCTCGATGATGGGGATGGCGAGCTCGCCCGACGGGTGGATCCCGCCCTCCTGGGACTCACGGTCTTCGCGCGGCTCCTTGAGCCGGGGCAGCGGTCGATCAGGAAAGAGCGGCGTGTGGGTCGGATCGTCGTCCAGGTTGTAGATCCACGTGGGGACCTCGCCGGTTTCCCATGGGTGCCCTTCGCGAGGGTCGTAGAAGAACTGGAGCGCGCTGCTCCCGAGGTACTCCTCGGCCCACCGGATGTACTCTCCCACGTGGTTCGCCCCGGGACTGGGATAGAGGCCGAAGGTACGGAGCAGGGTACGACTCAGCGCGATCTCGTCCCAATCGGACAGCCAGTGGGCCTCTCTCTCCCGAGCCCGGAGCCGGGGGTAGAGATCCTCACCCGTGCCTCGTGATCGAATCGACTCGAACCAGGTAAAGTGGTTGAGACCGCACGCGTAGGCGTCGAGGTCCTCCATGGGGTGGTCGAGGATCCTGCAGATCTGCTCCTTCCCGTGAAAGACCCCGTGACAGAGCCCGACCACACGAGCGTCGGTGAGGCGGGTCTGGGCCTCGCACAGCTTGGTGAGAGGGTTGGTGTAGTTCAGGATCCAGGCCTCGGGACAGATCCGGGCCACCGCCTCGGCGATCTCGACGGAGGGCGTCATGTTGCGCAGGGCGTGAAAGAGCCCTCCAGGCCCTCCGTTCTCACCGTAGATCTGCCGGAATCCGTACGTGCGCGGCACGTGGAAATCCTGAGCCCAGTAGAAGTAGCGACCGAGCTCGATGGCCATGACCACGTAGTCGGCTCCAACCAGCGCCGTCTCCAGGTCGGTCGTGGCCGAGACCGGCAGAGCGCGACCGGTCCTTTCCTGGAGCTCCACGGCGTACGCCCGGGTCGCTTCGAGGCCATCGGCGTCGAGGTCCATCAGCACGACCTCTGCGCCTTCCGCAGCGATCGGGTCACTGAGGTAGATGTCGCGCAGCGTCGCGGGCCCGAACTCCCGGCTCGCAGCGCCGATCAGGACGATTCGAATCATTCCAGGCTCGCTGTCACGTGGCCGTGCTCCGCGACCTCGGTGGCGAGGCGCAGAGTCAGGAAGCCGCTGGCGAGTCCCAAGAGGACCGCGACCGTCCCTGATGCGCCTCGGCCGGTGAGGAGGTGTCCGACACCGACGAGAGTTCCGTAGAGGAAGATCATGCCCAGGGCCCACCCCGCCCAGCGCCGCGCTGCCGGCATCCGATCGGTGCGCACGTCGGTGCAGCGTGCCGCGACCGGGCCCCACCATCCTCCGGGGCGCACGCGGCGGTAGAAACGGGCCAGCTGCTCGTCGTCATCCGCGGCCGTGGACAAGGCGACGCCGACCCAGAGAATCGAGCAGCACAGCAGGATTACGAGCGCGCGCAGGAAGTCGAGCTCCGGTCGATAGAAGCCGCCGATGAAGGACGCGAAGTCGTTCGAGATCAACCCGAGGCGGGAGGCGATGGCGGCCCACACCGTTCCGTTCGCGAGGAACACCGACCCGGCCATGGCCGCGATCTCTGCCCAAGCGTTCACGCGCCACCAATACCAACGCAGGAGCCAGACCAGCGCGACCCCGGCGGTGAGCTCGATCACGTAGATCCAGGCGCGCTCGATCGATTCCATCTGCCACGCCGTGAGCGCCGCGAGGGCCACCAGGAAGAGCACGGCGAGCCGAGAAACCAGCACGTAGTGCGAAGCGCTCTCATCGGTGCGGTAAAAGCGCCGGTACACGTCGTTGACGAGGTACGACGCCCCCCAGCACAGGTGCGTGTCCATCGTGCTCATGAACGCCGCCAGAAAGGACGCCACCATGAGGCCTCGGAGCCCCTGAGGCATCAGCTCGGCGATCATCATCGGGTAGGCCAGCTCCGGATCGGCGGCGAGCTCCGGCGTCGCGGTCGCCACCGGGAGCAGCACGAGGGAGCCGAGACCCACCACGATCCACGGCCAGGTCATCAGAACGGTCCCCGCAAGTGAGAACCAGAGGGCGGAAAGGACGGACTGACGCTCGTCCCGGGCGGCGAAGAGCCTCTGCGCGAGGTAACCGTCTCCCTGCCCGGAGCGCGTCCAGAGCACGAGGATCAGGCAGAGAAAAGACGCGAACTCCAGAGGAGACAGGTGCGCCGGCTGCGGGACGATGTCGAGGACCCCCGGAGTCGCGTCCGGCAACGCGCGCACCTGCTCGGCCATGCGGGTCGGTCCGCCGAGCCGGACGACCACGATCCCTGCGAGAATCACCGAGCCTGTCATGCCGGCGATGAACTGCAGCAGGTCGGTCACGACGACGCCCCAGAGACCGGCGGCGACGGTGTACACCAAGGCCAATCCCACGCACACGACCAGGGTGAAGGCCGGATCCCAACCGAGCATGATTTGGCTGAACTTCACCATGGCGAGCATGACCCACCCCATCACCACACAATTCTTGAGCAGTCCTTGGTAGATGGCGGAGAAGCCACGCAGGAAGGAGGCGGGGCGCCCCGAGTACCGCAGCTCGATGAGCTCGGCGTCGGTGAGGACGGCGGCGCGACGCCAGAGGTGGGCGTAGAAGAAGACGAGCAGCATGAGACCCGCCGCCTCGTACCACCAGAGCCAGTTGGCGAAGATGCCCTGCTGGCGCACGAGAGACGCGGTGGCGAGAGGCGCGTCCGTGGCGAACCATGTCGCGGCGATCGAGGTGCCGGCTACCCACCAGGGGAGGCTGCGGCCCGCGATGAAGTACTCTTCGATGTCCTGCCCGGCCCGACGGGAGAACCAGAAGCCGAGTGTCAGGGTCACCGCACCGTACACGGCGACCACGGCCCAGTCGACACCGGTGAGCTGCACGAGTCAGCGCTGGGCTACGAGGAGATTCGCGAGGATACGGTAGGCGCCGGGTACTCCGTACGGGAGCTGCCGATGAAGCGCCAGCGCGATGTAGGTGAAGCGGCCCTCCCCGAGCGGCGCGGTGAGCCACACCCCCTCCTGTGGGCGCTGACCCTGGTCGTGCGTCTCGACGAGGGGCGTGTACGCTGGGTCCCAGGTCGAGAAGAACTTCGAGCCTCGCTGCTCGATCCACCCGTCGAAGTCGTCGACGCTGATGGGGTAGGGGTCGCGAAGAAGGGTGTGGTCCGGATCGAGAATACGGACCGGTGCGTCCTCTTCGGACACCTCCTCCGCGTTCGGCGGCAGTGTGGCCGGGAAGGGAGCCTGGGTCGTCGGGTCGTACTCAGGCGTCTGGTAGAGCACCACCAGATGGCCGCCGGCGCGGGCGAAGTTCATCAACCGCGGGTTGCTCGCGGCCAGGTCGGGTCGGACCGCGTACGCCCTCGTCCCGATCACGATGGCGTCGTAGGCGTCGAGGTCTCCTCCTTCGAGCTCTTGGGCGGCGAGGAGCGAGACCGTGGCCCCCAGCTGCCGAATCGCTTCCGGAACCTCGTCTCCCACGCCCATGACGTAGCCGACGCGCAGCCCTGGCGACACGCGGGCGCGGATGGGCGGGGCGGCGACGCGCGCCGGTGCCCAGAGGCGCTGCGAGCCGAGGTCCGGGTGCTCGATCACCTGGTATCCCTCTCCGTACGCGCGGTCTCCGACCCGGACGCGGACGTCGATGAAGTGCGTGTCGGCAGACGCTGCTCCTTCGGCCGCATCGACGTGAAACCCGACGGACTCGGTCTGTCCGGCCACCCCGAACGTGAGTTCGGCCACGTCGGGATCGGAGCGCCAACCGGTCGGTAGATCCAGCCCGACGGTGGCCCCGACGCCGGCGGGCGAGTTGGACGTCACGGTCACGCGAACCCCGAACCCACCGTCCTCTCCCGCGAGCGCGATCCGCGGCGCGGCGGAGACGGAGACGACAGGGGCCACGTCGAGAGGGCGAAGCAGCACACCCTGCGGCGCGTTCGTCTCGATCCGTCGGATCGGCTCACGGATCTCGACCCGCTGCCCGGCGATGTCGAGCGTGGCCAGGATCTCGGCTTCCGGACGGCTTTCACCCAGATGGAGCTCGGCGGAATCCCGCACCGCGTAGCGGTTTTGGCGGATGTCGGAGCGGTGGAACCAAGGCGCGGTCGGCTCGGCGTCGGTTGGCAGACGAGCCGCGAGCGTGTACGTCAGGAATCGCCCGACCGACTCCGGGCGACCCGCCCAAGTCGCTCCGGACCAGCCGGCCCGGGAGACGATGTCCATCGAGAGCAGACGCGTCTCGACGTCTTCGTGCGCTGAGAGCTCGACATGGACATCGACGGTCTGGCCCGGAACCGCCGGGCCCATGGGCGCTCCGCCGCCGGCGCCCGGAGGTGTCGCGATTGCCCGCACGCGCAGCGAGGCCGACGCAGCGAGGGCGTCGGCGGCCTGCCGCTCCTTCACGGCGAGCACGAAGTCCGCCTCCGAGCCTGGGTCGACGGCTGCGCGCGCGCTCCGAAGGGCAGCCAGCGCCCTCGCGACGTGGGCGGTCAGCTGATCGGCGCCCGCGGGGCCGAACGACGCGATCGCTTCCTCCACCGCCGCGGTCGCCGTCTCGAGCGATTGCAGTGCCCCGGGAGGCAACGTCTCTCCGACAAGCTCGCCGACGCCGGTCAGCGACGTTTCGAGTCCATCGAATACCGAGGGGGTCGGCGCCGTGGGCCCGTCCGCACCGCGGTTCGCACCTGCGTTCCTCTGTCCTCCGCGGGCGGTCGAGCCCTCGATGGTGGGCCCGGCCAGCAGCTCGTAGCGCACCGGACGGAGCGGTGGACGCGCAGGTCGGATCCGGCCCGAGGTCTGGGACCGTTGCAGGCTCAACCCGTACATGCCCAAGGCCTGGTAACTCTCCCCGAGCCACGGGTCGAACGCGTGCGGGTTCAGCGCCGCATCGTACGGTTCTCCGCCCAGGAGGCGTCCCCGATACAGGCGCCGCACCCGCCAGGGGCGGAGGCCTTCCTGCGTGATTTGGAGGGGAAAGCGCTCGGGGTCGGCGGCTGCCAGCACGGCTTCCGCCGTCAGCACGCCCGACGCCTGATGGTGACCGTGCCCGTCACGCTCCGAGCCGTGCCAGCGGGAGATGACGACCGTCGGACGATTGATGCGGATCACCCGGACCATGTCTCCCAGGACCGCGTCCCGGTCCCAGCTACGCATGGCCTCGTCGAGCGTCTTGGAGTAGCCGTAGTCGACCGCGGTCGTGAAGTACTGGTCGTCGAGCCCGTAGTATCGTCCGGCGAGCCTCAGCTCCTCGGTCCGGATCAGCCCGAGGGCGTCGAAGAGCTCGGGGCCGATCGCGTTCGCTCCGCCCTCGCCCCGATTGAGTGTGAGCAGCGCGGTGCGCACCCCCATCCCGCGCCCCAGGAGCGTGAGGACGCCGGCCTCTTCGTCGTCGGGGTGGCCCGCCGTGTAGAGTACGCTGGCCGTCGTACGCAGCTTCTGAAGGCGCTGCCAGACACCCGAGAGCCCTCGGTCGACCGGCAGCGCTCCCCCGGGCCCCACGTCCAACGTCCGGACGAGAACCCGATCCGGCGCCTGCTGCGCCGGAAGGTGACAGGGAGCCACGAGCGAGAGGGCGAGCGCGCAGGGCAGCACCACCGGCCCAGCTGAGCGGACGGCGTGGCCGAGCCAGTCCAGGGCAGGTCGGACGGCCTGGGCGGGGGTGCGAGTGCCGGAGGAAGCGCGCATCGGAGGGTGGATGGTGGGCGTCGCGCCAAGGTATCGCTCTCGTTGGCCAGCGACGACAGTGGGCACCGTTCTCGATCGGGCCTGCCGTTGTATCATCCGTGCATGAACGATCCGATCCGGATTCGTGGCGCACGCCAGCACAACCTGAAGGGGATCGATCTCGATCTTCCTCGACGCAGCCTCACGGTGATCACCGGCCCGTCGGGCTCCGGCAAGAGCTCGCTGGCGCTCGACACGCTCTTCGCCGAAGGCCAGCGTCGGTACGTCGAGTCGTTGTCGACGTACGCGAAGCAGTTCCTGGAGCGGATGGAGAAGCCGGACGTCGATTCGGTCGAGGGGATCTCACCGGCCGTGGCGATCGAGCAGAAGAACCCGACCAAGTCGAGCCGATCCACGGTCGGGACCGCGACCGAGGTGTACGATTACATGCGGCTGCTGTGGTCACGGGTCGGGCGGACACACTGCCCCGAATGCGGACGCCACGTGCGCCCGGACACCGTGAGCTCGGCCGTGGACCAGGTCCTCCAGATGCCGGAGGGGACCCGCGTCCAGGTGACCTTCCCGCTCCCGCGAAGCGAGGAGATCACGCACGAGCTCGTGGTGGCCAACCTCCGGGCGTTGGGCTTCGTCCGCCTCCTCGTGGACGGGGAGGCTGTCGACATTTCGGGCCCGGACGCGGAGTCGGTCGAGGGGCTGGGACGCGACGTGACGGCGGTCGACGAGCTGCTCGTGGTCGTGGATCGACTGAAGGTCGACCCGAAGGAGTCCGAACGCCTCGCGGACTCGCTCGGCACGTGCTTCGTCGAGGGCGACGGCGAGGCGGTCGTCGTGCTGGCCGAGCCGCTGGCGGCCGGCACGGAGCGCCTTCTGTTCACGGAGCGCTTCCGATGCCCGGACCACCCTGAGGTCGACTTCCTGGAGCCTGCGCCCCAGCTGTTCTCCTTCAACAATCCCTACGGCACCTGCACCCTCTGCACGGGCTTCGGAGCCACACTGGACTACGATCCGGAGCTGATCGTGCCGAAGGAGGAGCGATCACTCGCCGAGGGCGCCGTCGATCCGTGGGCGAAGCCTCGCTACAAGCGCGAGCGGAAGAAGCTCGCCGAGTGGGCGAAGGACGGGGGCGTGTCTACCCGAGTGCCTTGGTCGGAGCTTCCCGAGGACTTCCGGGAGACCGTCATGTACGGGACGAAAGGCTTCCGAGGCGTGATCCCGTTCCTCGTCTCCAAGGAGAAGAAGAAATACAAGCAGTACATCCGCGTCTTCCTGCGGCAGTATCAGAGCCCGCGGACGTGTCGTGCGTGCGGGGGTGCACGCATCCGGCCCGAGGCTTTGTACGTCCGTGTAGGTGATCGCTCGATCGCCTACGTCGCGGATCTGCCGCTGGAGGAGCTTCGCCCCTGGCTCGACGCCCTCGAGCTGAGTCCGATGGAGGAGCAGATCGCCGCGACGATCCTGCGCGAGCTGCGGGCTAGGGTCGGCTTCCTCGTGGATGTCGGCCTCGGATATCTCTCCCTCAGTCGACAGATGCGCACGCTTTCGGGCGGAGAGGCGCAGCGCATCAACCTTGCCAACTCGCTGGGCTCCGCGCTCGTGGACACGCTGTACGTGCTGGACGAGCCGACGGTTGGGCTGCATCCCCGAGACACAGGCGCCATGCTCGATCTGCTGCAACGGCTGCGCGCGGCTGGCAACACGGTCGTCGTCGTCGAGCACGATACCCAGGCGATTTGCTCCGCGGACCACATCGTGGAGCTCGGGCCCGCCTCGGGGGAGCAGGGGGGGGAGGTCGTGTTCGAGGGGCCCCCGCAGCAGCTCCGGGAGCAGGACACCGTGACCGGGCGCTACCTGTCGGGTCGGACGACGATCGCGGCTCCGGCACGCGGCCGATCACTCGACGGCCCGACCCTCGCGCTCCGAGGCGCGCGGCTGCACAACCTGACCGGCGTCGACATCGAGGTGCCACTCGGTGCCACGACCGTCGTCACCGGTGTATCGGGGTCGGGGAAGTCGACCTTGGTCCACGACGTGCTCTTCCGGGCCGCGGAGCAGGTGCTCGGGTCGGGTGAGACGAGCGCGAAGGAGCATCTCGGTGAGCTCGTCGGCGAATACGATGCGCTCGAGGGCATGGCACACCTCGATGAGGTCGTGCTCGTCGATCAGTCTCCGATCGGGCGGACCCCGCGCTCGAATCCGGTCACCTACATCAAGGCGTGGGATCATGTTCGCAAGCTCTTCGCGGCTGCCCCGCTCTCGCTCGAAAGGGGCTACGGCCCCGGCCATTTCTCCTTCAACGTGGAGGGCGGCCGCTGCGAGGAGTGCAAGGGCGCCGGAGCGATCGGCGTCGAGATGGTTTTCATGGCCGACGTATTCGTCGCCTGCGACGCGTGCGGTGGGAAGCGCTACAAGAGGGACGTGCTCGACGTGAAGGTCCGCGGCAAGACAGTCGCGGAGGTTCTCGATCTCACGGTCGACGAAGCGATTCGGTTCTTCATTCGCGAGCGTCGATTGGGGAAGATCCTTTGGCAGCTCCAACAGGTCGGGCTCGGGTATCTCCGCCTCGGCCAACCGGCCACGACGCTCTCCGGCGGGGAGTCGCAGAGGCTCAAGATCGCGCGTGAGCTCGCGCGCGTGTCGGGCAAGAAGGGGCGCAAGCTGTACATCCTCGATGAGCCCACCACGGGGTTGGCCGGTGAGGACGTACGCAAGCTCATGGAGGTGCTCGGGCGCCTCGTCGACGCGGGGAATACCGTCCTCGTGATCGAGCACAATCTCGATGTGGTCCGGGTGGCGGATTGGGTGATCGACCTCGGACCTGGCGCCGGGGCGCGCGGAGGCCAGGTGGTCGGGATGGGCCGCCCCGAGACGATCGCGAGCATCCCCGAGAGCTCGACGGGGCGATACCTGGCTGAGGCCATGCGGGAGGCGGCTACCGTCGCCCATGCATGAAGCCTCGAGCACGTCCCCGACGGTGAGCGTTCTGCTCCCCGTCCGGGACGGTGGGCAGCACTTGGACGAAGCCATCTCGTCGCTGGTCGCCCAGACCTTCGACGATTTCGAGATCGTGGCCGTGGACGACGGCTCGACGGACGATTCCGTGGCTCGCCTCGATGCCTGGGTCGCTCGCGACCCGCGCGTCCGACTCCTCCGACAGGCTGCGAAGGGGATCGTCGAGGCCCTGGAGCTTGGGCGGAGCCACGCCCGAGGGCGATTCCTGGCCCGGATGGATGCCGACGACGTCTCTCATCCCACACGGCTCTCCCGGCAGCTCGCGTTGCTCGAGTCCGACGTGGACCTGGCCGGTTGTGGGTGCGGCGTCGCCTACTTCCCCAGACAGAGTGTGCTGGCCGGCGCACGCCGCTACGAGCGATGGCTCAACGCGACGGTGACGCCCGAGCAGGTCTCAGCGTCCATCTTCGTGGAATGCCCGCTCCCTCACCCGACGTTCTTCTTGCGCTCGGCTGCGGTGGAGGAGGTGGGTGGCTATCGGGATCGGGGTTGGCCGGAGGACTACGATCTCCTCCTTCGGCTGTGGCGCGCGGGGCATCGCCTGGGGAAGGTGCCCGAGCGTCTCCATCGTTGGAGGGAGCGGGCCGACCGCCTGTCGAGGACCCATCCAGCGTACGCACCGCCGGCCTTTCTCGCATGCAAGGTCCACCATCTGCGTCGTAGCCTCCTCGGCGAGGACCGCGGGGCCGTGATCTGGGGTGCGGGGCCGGTGGGAAAGGCGCTCGCGCGGGGGCTGCACTCAGCCGGGACGTGTGTCGAGGCCTTTGTGGAGCTCGATCCACGGAAGATCGACCAAGAGATACACGGGGCCCCGGTCTTGGACCCCGAGCGGGCGCTTCGCTTGAGGGGGCCACTCCACCTCGCAGCCGTGGGTCAGGTGGGTGCCCGAGATCGGATTCTCGAGACGCTCGAGGGCTCCGGGTTCGCACCCATTCGCGACTTCGTGCCCGTCGCCTGAGCTCGCCGTCCCGTGACTCGGCGGCGATGCCGTCCCGGGAGCCCGTGGCGAGGGCCGAAAACCGTTGCGGCAAAAGGCTTTTCCTGCCTTGGAATGGGGTCGCCGGAGGGTTATTTTTAATGGTTGGACAACGACCTTCCGAGCGGACGTACTCGGTCCCTCGGAAACCCCTGCCGGAGCGTCGATGTCGGTGAGCCGCTTGCCACCCGAAACGGGGTCTCATCCTGACCCGCTCCGTCCCTTCCAGGAAGCACGCGTATGAGTGACGAGCTCGAGCTCGGAGGTGATGAGGGAGGCGGCGGCCAGACGGTCCTGTCGCGCCTCCTCGAAGACGAGATGAGGGAGTCGTTCATCGACTATTCGATGAGCGTCATCGTCCAGCGAGCCCTGCCCGACGTCCGTGACGGACTCAAGCCGGTGCACCGCCGCATCCTCTATGCGATGAGCGAGGCCGGGTTGAGCCCCGGCCGCGCGTACAGGAAAAGCGCAACGGTCGTCGGTGACGTGCTCGGTAAGTACCACCCGCACGGCGACTCTGCGGTCTACGACTCGATGGTTCGCATGGTGCAGGACTTCTCCCTGCGTTATCCGCTCATCGACGGCCAGGGGAACTTCGGATCGGTCGACGGCGACTCCGCGGCGGCCTACCGGTACACCGAGGCCCGCCTGATGTCGCTCGCGACCGAGCTCTTGGCGGACATCGACAAGGAAACCGTCCGCTACTCGGACAACTTCGACGGCAGCCGCCAGGAGCCGACCGTGCTTCCGGCGCGGGCCCCGAATCTCCTCATCAACGGTTCCTCGGGGATCGCCGTCGGGATGGCGACGAACATCCCGCCGCACAATCTGCGAGAGATCGTGACCGCCACCACCGCGCTGATCGACGACCCGGACCTCGCCCAGGATGAGCTCGAGGCCATCGTCCAGGGTCCGGATTTCCCCACGGGCGGCTTCGTGTGCGGGCGCGAGGGCATCCGGGACGCGTACCGGACGGGGCGCGGACGGGTGGTGATGCGGGCCCGGGCCGAGATCGAGCAGATCGACGCGAACTCCGAGCGGATCGTCGTCACGGAGATCCCGTTCATGGTCAACAAGTCCCGGTTGATCGAGCAGATCGCGCAGCTCGTGCGGGACAAGAAGCTCCCTGACATCAGGGATCTGCGTGACGAGTCCGACCGCGACGGCATGCGTGTCGTCATCGAGTTGAAGCGTGACTCGGTTCCGGAGATCGTGCTCAACCGTCTGTTCAAGCACACGCAGATGCAGTCGACCTTCGGGACGATCATGCTGGCCCTCGTGGATGGCGAGCCCAAGGTCATGTCGCTGCGCGAGATGTTGGGTCACTTCATCGACCACCGTTTGGTCGTCATCGTGCGCCGCAGCGAGTTCGATCTCGCGAAGGCGCTCGAGCGCGAGCACATCCTCGAGGGTCTCAAGATCGCCGTCGACAACATCGACGAGGTGATCAAGGTCATCCGCGGCTCGGAGGACACCGAGACGGCGTCCCGGCAGCTCCAGGAGTCCTTCGAGCTCTCCGAGCGTCAGGCCAAGGCGATTCTGGACATGAGGCTCGCCCGACTGACCGGACTCGAGATCGAGAAGCTGGAAGAGGAGCTTGCCGAGGTCCGGGCGGTCATCACCGAGCTGCGCCGGATCCTCGGGTCCGAGGAGGTCCGCATGGGCATCCTCAAGGAGGAGTTGCGGGAGCTGGCCGCAAAGTACGGCGACGAGCGCCGAACGGAGATCACACACGCGATCGGCACGTTCAACGTCGAAGATCTCATCGTCGAAGAGGACATGGTCGTGACGGTGTCCCACCAGGGCTACGTCAAACGCTTGCCCGTCGACACCTATCGCGCCCAGCGTCGTGGCGGCCGGGGCCTGCGCGGGATGGACACGAAGGAAGAGGATTGGGTCGAGCACCTCTTCGTGGCGTCGACCCACGACTACCTGATGATCTTCACGCGTCGGGGTCAGTGTTACTGGAAGAAGGTGTGGGAGATTCCGGTCGGGAGTCGGATCTCACGCGGCAAGCCGATCATCAACCTCTTGAACCTCGGCCAGGACGAGCAGATCGCCGCGGTGGTGCCGGTTCGGGAGTTCTCCGAGGACCTCTTCCTGATCTTCGGGACGCGCCACGGCGTCGTGAAGAAGACCGCGCTCTCGGCGTACGGAAACGTGCGCACCGTGGGGCTCAACGCCATGAACATCATGGAGGGCGACGAGCTGATCGAGGTGCGGATCACCACGGGTGAGGACGAGGTGCTGATCGCGAGCCGCAAGGGAATGGCGATCCGATTCCAAGAGACGGACGCCCGACCGATGGGCCGCGCGACGGGCGGCGTGCGCGGTCTGAACCTGCGCGAGGGGGACGAGGTCGTGGGCATGGTGGTGGCTCGGCCCGATTCGACGATTCTGGTCGTCTCGGAGAACGGGCTCGGCAAACGGACCCCGATCCGCGAGTATCGACTGCAGAGGCGTGGTGGCTACGGTGTCATCAACCTCAGGGTCACCGGAAAGACCGGCGAGGTGGTGGCCGTCCGGGCGGTCGACGAGGAGGAGCAGGTGATGATGATCACGCGCAACGGCGTCGTGAACCGACAGCGTGTCTCCGAGATCCGCGTGATCGGGCGTGCCACTCAGGGCGTCAAGCTGATGAACCTCGATGACGGTGACGTCGTGGTCGACGTCGCCCGGGTGGTCGTCGAGGACGAGAACAACGACGACGAGGGGTACGACCACGAGGTCGATGGCGAAGAGCCCGACGGTGAAGAGCACGGCGCCGCCGAGGACGACGGGTCGTGAGGGATTTCGTCGGAGGCGAGGGACTCGTGGGTCTGACGGAGATCGAGTCCGCCTCTCGACGCCTCGCCGGAGTCATCGTCCCGACGCCGCTGCTCCCCGCGGACTCGATCTCCGAGGCGAGCGACGCGCAGGTGCGGGTGAAGTGCGAGAACCTTCAACACGCCGGCTCGTTCAAGATCCGCGGGGCATTCAACTTCGTCTCCCAGCTGTCGGACGATCAGGTCGCTTCGGGGATCATCACCTACTCGTCCGGCAACCACGCCCAGGCAGTCGCGTTGGCGGGGAAGCTCCGCGGCGTGCGTGTGGTCGTGGTGATGCCGACGGACGCGCCGAAGGTGAAGCGCGACGGCGCGGATCGACTCGGGGCGGCGCTCGTGTTCGCGGGAACGACCTCGGTCGAGCGGAAGGCCCGGGCCGAGGAGATCGCCGCGGATGAGGGACTCGTGATCGTCCCCCCATTCGATCATCGCCATATCATCGCAGGGCAGGGAACGGTCGGGCTCGAAATCGCCCGAGACTGGCCGGACGTGGACCTGGTTTTGGCTCCGATCGGCGGTGGCGGGCTCGCGAGCGGGGTCGCCGCCGCGGTGAAGCGCATCATTCCTTCGGCCAGAGTGATCGGAGTCGAGCCCGAGGGCGCGGCGTCGATGAGGACAGCGCTCGACGCCGGTGCGCCGACGCTGCTCGGCGAGGTCGACACGATCGCCGACGGGCTCAAGCCGGTCATCGCCGGCGAGCTCACGTTCGAGCACGCCCGGAACCTGATCGACGACGTCGTGACCGTGACGGACGACTCGATCCGCAAGGCTGCGGCCATGCTGGTGCATCGTCAGAAACTCGTGGTGGAGTGGAGCGGTGCCGCCACCACGGCCGCCCTGCTGTCCGGGAGGGTCGATCCGGAGGGCGGGAGGGTTGCGGCCATCATCAGCGGGGGGAACCTGGAGACGCCGGTCGGGTGTGCCGATTGCCCGGCTGCACCCCAGGTCCTGGTCTGAATCGGGTTCCCAAATGCGTCGTATCATCCTGTTCGACATCGACGGCACTCTGGTGTGGGGCGGACCCGCGAAGTACGCGTTCGTGGACGCCATGCGTGAGACGTATGGTACGGCCGGCGACTTCGAGCGCGTGAGCTTCGCGGGCAAGACCGATCCGCAAATCGCGAGAGAGCTCCTGGCGGCCGTGGGACTCGGGCCGGGCGATATTGCCGACGGCTTCGGTCAGCTCTGGGATCGATATCTCGCCTACCTGGAGGCCCGGCTGCCGGAGGATCCGGTCCGCGTCCTTCCAGGTGTGTCCGAGCTCCTCGACGCGCTTTCCGGCGTCGACGACATCGGCATCGGGCTCCTCACGGGCAATATCGCCGGCGGAGCCCGACTGAAGCTCACCTCGGGTGGGCTTTGGGGTCATTTCTCGTTCGGGAGCTACGGATCGGACCACGAGGAGCGGGACGCGCTGCCGACGATCGCCGTCGGTCGCGCCCGTCGACTCTGGGGTGAGGGCGTTTTGGCCGAACGGGCGATCGTGGTGGGGGATACGCCTCGAGACGTGGCCTGCGGGAAGGCGGGAGGAACGCGCACCGTCGCGGTGGCCACGGGGAGCTTCAGCATGACCGACCTCCGAGCGACGGAGCCGGACTACGTGCTGTCCGACCTCTCGGATACGGAGCGAGTCGTGGAGCTCCTCACCGAGTGAGTCCACAGCCATCGCTTGATTGGCTCCCCGTCGGGGAACATCTTCCCGTTTCCGACGAATGAATGTGTCGGAGCAACGGCCGCTCTCGGCGAGCGGCGCCCCACGAGCGGTTCGTTAGGCGGATCGAGACAAATGGAGTGAGACGTGTCCAGAGGTGAAGATCGTCGACAGGCCCGAGAGGCCCAGTCAGACATGAAGAAGTTCTACTACGTCTTCGGCGCGGTCGCGGCGATCGGTGTGGGCGTGGTCGGCTGGCAAGTGAGCTCCAGCGTCATGAGCACCGCCGTCGCCGCTCCGATCGTGCTCGAGCTCGCGAACGACGAGGAGCTCGTGGCGCTCGCCCAGGGCGTGACCCGTGGGGACGAGAATGCCCCGGTCACCATCGTGGAGTTCGGCGACTACCAGTGCCCGGGGTGCGGGTCTTTCGCGCTCTCGGTGAAGCCGCAGATCGACGGGACGCTGGTCGAGTCCGGGCAGGCGAAGTTCGTCTTCTACGACTTCCCCATCATCTCGATCCACGCCAACGCCTTCCTCGCCGCCCGTGCGGCCCGGTGCGCCGACGATCAGGGTAAGTACTGGGAGTACCATGAGACGCTGTTCCGCAACCAGGCGAGGTGGTCGTCGGCGTCGATGCCCTCGAGCGCCTTCGAGCAGTATGCCTCGGACGTCGGCGTCGACGGAGGCGCGTTCAAGGCGTGTCTCAACAGCGACAAGTACGCCGACGTGGTCACGGCCAACATGCGGCTCGGTGAGCGAATGGGGGTGAGCGGGACGCCCTCGATCTTTCTGAACCACGGTGAGACGACGCGGCGGCTCAACAACTACGACTTCCGCAGCTTGACCGAGGCCATCGCCCAACTCACCGGCGCGGCACCCGGCCAGAACTGAGCGGCACACGCCGCGAGGGTGACCCGATGAGCAAGGGGAGCGCCAAGGTCCGACTCGTCTTCGTCGACGACGGCGAATATCGCGACGAGACGATCGAGATACCTGCGGCCGCGCTGGACCGTCACGAGCGTCTGATCGACTGCCTACGGGAGGATCCGGAAGTGCTCGGGCGTGTGTTCGTGGATGTCGATCGTCTGGTTGCGGCGTCGGTACGGCACGACTGAGGAGGCTTCCGGGGGGGCGGCGTCAGCCGATCCCTAGTGCGCCCAGCGATCGATCGAGCGTCCATTCGTCCACGACCCGAGGTGGCCACCGCCCGTGAGCCGCGAGGTCGAGAATCCGCTGGGTCTCGACGCGGGCGCGGGCGGCGGTGCCCTCGTCGACGTGGCCGGCGGTCAGTGCCTCCTCGAGCTCGACCTCGTCCAGCACACGGATGTCGGCGTCCTCAGGCCACCACACGTCCAGGTAGAGATCGGTCGTATGCCATACCGCCCCCTCGATCTCCACCGGGGTGAGGATGTTGGCGTACAGCCCCGAGAACGTGCCGTCCGCCCGGTGGAATCGACCGATGTCATGCCACAGGCCGGGGAAGGTGAACCAGACGACCAGAGAGTTCCGCTCCAGCATCACTTCACCATCGGTGCTCATCGCGGCATCCAGGTCGAGTGGCTCGGAGAGCGTCACGATCACGTCGGCGCGCGCGAGCACGACCCTCTGGTCGTAGATGCGGACTCGATCAGGGGGACGCCGATAGTGGA
>JBDHDM010000003.1:0-43385 GCA_039591515.1 Gemmatimonadota bacterium
GGTCCTGGTTCTTCTCCAGCCGCCGGACGACCGAGCCCTCCTGAAGGGAGTCGTTCCAGATCCACTCGTCGTACGTGACGTCGTGCGTCATCGACACGCGGTTCAGGGCGACTACCGCCCCGATCCTGTCGGTCTCTCCCTGTCGCTCGACCGAGGCGCGGAGGTCCAGGATATCTCCGGACTGCTCGATGCTCGTCGCCCCGGCGTAGAGGAGATCGACGCCGTCCATCGCTTCCAGACGCGCCACCGAGGTACCGATGCCCACGCTCCAGGCTCCACCGCCGAGCCGTCGTCCCGCGAAGCCCGATGCGTATACATTGCGCCCGAACTGGTCGTCGAGCGTTCCAGTCCGGCCGCTGAAACAGCAGACGTCGGAGAAGAAGCGGGTGCCGCCAGGGTCGTTCTCGACCTGTTGCAGGGCCAGAGAAGCGCCCCCGAACCATTGGCCACCGGCGAAAAGCCCTGAAATGGGGAAGGACCGCCCGCCGCCGCCGTCGTCCGAGATCCCGTAGAACGTCGGAGAGCCGAGGAACAGCGTCGAGCCGATGGCGGTGCCGCGCGCCGGATGATTCCAAGCGTCGGCCAGGCTGTCGTCCACCGCGTAGCGGGTGCCCCCCATTCCCATGCTCGCGGAGGGGACGAGGCGGAACTGGTCGCCCGAGGCGACCGGGACAGTTCGTACCGGAATGAGCTGAGCAGCGCCGGGTGCGGCGCTCGCCGCGGTGGAGATCGCCACCGCGGACAGGATGACGGTCAGGCTGCCGGGTCGTCGTCGCGGAACTTCCATCGGGCTTTCTCCTGTTGCTGCGTCCAAGCCGCGCTCGTATTGGGAACGAGTGGGAAGGCCGCGATGTGACGCGCCGGATCAGCGGTCAGTAGGAGAAAGCGATCCCTGCTACGGGAAGGACGGGGCGGCGGGCCAGAGGGACCAAGGCCCCGTCGGCCGCCCCGTACGCGTAGAAGAGCGCGTCGCGGCGGTCCAGCGGGTTGAGCAGGCGCACGTACGGGCGGAGTTGCCACCGGTGACCCATCCACTCGGGTTCGAAGGACGCGTACACCTCCAAGTCGATCCGCAGGAAGGAGAAGTCCGGAGGGGGAACGTCGCGTAGGTGGTCCGCCGGCATGGCCGACAGTGTCTCGAGCCCGGGCCCGGCGAGCGCGGCCGACTCGCTCGACCCCAGCGGAACGCCGGTGGTCGGTAGTCCGGCGCCGTATGCGAAGGTGGCCTCGGCGTGAACCGGGCCCGCTACGGCCCCGGAGAGTCCAGCCGTCAGCAGGTGCCGTCCGGCAAAGGTGCCGGCGGTGGGCTGGGTGCCGTCCGGCGTCCAGAACCACGAGAGGCCGTATCCCAGCCAGAGCCGCGCCCGTTCCGCACCGCCGCGGACCCGGACGTCGACGCCCGAGTTCAAGATCGGTGGGTCCTGACGTCCGCCCGTCCCCTCGAAGCGCTTCCAGTAGCCGTCGAGGTCGATCCCCAGGCCGTCACCGAAGCGCTGCTGGAGCGTGAGCACGACGTGGTCCGCGCGGGCCAGCGGCAGCAGCTCCGCAGTGGCCTGCGGTGGGGCGCCTCCCTGATGCACGAATCCGGTCGAGAGGGATTGGGTCATCTGGTGGTAACGTCCGGCCGCCAGTGTCACGAGGGCAGAAGGACCGGCCACCCAGGACAGGCTGAAGCGGGGGGACAGCTGTGCGGCGTTGCCCTGGAAGAGGTCGCCGCGAAGACCGGCCCGCACGCTCACGCCGTCTGCGATGGTGCGGCGCGTCTCCGCGAAGGCGCCGGCAACCGCCCGGTGGCCCTGGAGCCGAGAGCCGGTCCCCTCGTCTACGACGTCCGCGGCGACCTCCGTGCCGAGACTCTCGACCGATACCCCCGCTCTGAAGGACCTTTCAGGGTCGCCCCACGCTGCCTCCACGACCGCCCGAACGCGGCGCGTGGACGCCGAGGCCAGGATATCGGACGGAACCGGGTCGGACTCCGTGGGCGCGGGCCGCAGAGGGAGCCGAGCCTGGTATCGGCTCGCCCCGACGGACGCGCTCAGGGCGGCGCCACGGACCTCGGTGCTCCAAGCCGCCGACGCGGCCGCGTTGCCCCACTCGGCCGGCGTCGGGCGGTCGCGGTAGTCGAGCCGCACCGATTCCGCGTTCCAGAAGCCCGTGGCCCGAATCCGATGACCTTCGGCCGGCTGGGCGTCGAGCGAGACGAGCCCGTCCGTGTAGCCGTAGGGCCGAGATCCGTCCACTGCCGGCTGTCCGACGCCGTTGAGGTGTCGGCCGGACGCGATCACCCCCGCGTGCCGGCCGAGAGGGACCTCCGCGGTCAGCGCGCTCGCGAGCAGATCGACGGACCCCGAGACGCGGAGTCGGTCTCGGCGGGCGGTTCGGGTCCGAAGGTCGAGGATGTGGGTCAAGCCGCCGTCGTATCGAGCCGGTGCTCCACCTCGATGGAAGCGAGCGCTCGACAGCACGCTGGCGTCGAGCCCGCGCACGAGCCCGGCAACCTGATATGGCGTCACGACGGGGACACCGTCCAACAAGACGAGCTTCAGCTCCGTGCTGCTTCCGCGCATGAAGAGAACGTCGGTCGGGTCAGCCGGGTCTCTTCCAGGAAGGGCGCGGACCGCGTCGGAGACACTGGTCTCGGAGGCGCCCGTCCCAGACTCCATGATCTCTCTCAAGACCAAGAACTCTCCGTCACGGGGATCGGCCGGGTCGGCGTCGGGGATCGCGCCCGTCGCCTCCTCGGCGGCTCGGACGTCGACGCTCCCCAGCTCGAGCGGAGTGGCGAGGAGCTCTAGATCCACGTGCAGCGTGCTGCCCTCTGCGAGCATGACCACGAGGCGCACGGCGTCGTGGCCCGGATATGAGGCGCGGATCCGGACGGGTCCGGCGGGGAGGCCGGTCAGCCGATACCGACCCACCTCGTCCGCTGTGAGCGTCTCCGACACACCCGCCCCGACGACCTCCACGACGGCCGAGGGCAGCGTGCGGATGCCGTCCCCGAACCGGCTATGAACGGTTCCCGTCAGCGTCGCCCGGTCGGGCGAGGCACCGCGGTTTTCGGATCCGACGGCCTGAGCCGCGATCGGTGCCGGGAGTCCCGAGCCCATGCCCGGTGTGACCGCGAGCGCGAGGAGCGTGCAAACAGATACACGGCGTGGCCACGGAGCGGGGCGCCCCCTCCACTCTGCGGGATCGCGTCGCACGGCCGCCTCGTCTCCGTCAACGCCCGGGCGCGGGGAAGACCGTCCGCCCGCCCGAGCTCTCGTCACTGGTGCCCTCGAATACCATACGCCCGTTGATCCGAAGGGATACCCAGGCGGCCGTGCGCGGGATGCCGAGGCGGACGGGCCCGTTCGGGGCGCGCACCGTGGCGCCGGCTCCGGCGACCGAGTACCTCGCCCCGGGGCCGGCCGAGATCCAGGCGGTGGAACCCTCCAGCCAGAGAACCTCCACCTCACGCCCCGGCGCGACCTCCTCGACGAACAGCTCCAGCCGCGGACCGACGGGGACGAGCACCGCTTCCTGCGGCATGGCCTCGGGGGTCGCCTCCACTCCCACGGCCGGCGCAGCCTCGCTGAGGCCGGACGCGGACGCGGGGCGCGACTCGCCACGCCCCAGCCAGCCGGGCACCGGCGAGCCCGGGACGGCGTACGCCGCCCCCGCCGACATTGCGAGGATGGCGGCAGCTCGTCTGAACGCACGGGAGAACAGGCGCGGCGCAGCCGCACGCTCGGTGTCGAGACGCCTTCGCACGCGTGCCTTCGCGAGAGCCGCGTCGGGCGTGCCGGCTCGCCCAGACAGCATCGACTCGATCGCCTCCCCGCGCTTGCGAGCTTCCGCCAGCCGCGCGCGGCACGCGGCGCAGCCCCTCAGGTGTTCCTCGAGCCTCGGGTCGGTCGACTCACCGTCACGGATCGTGACGAGAGCGGCATCGTCCAGGTGTGTCATACGGCCTCCCCTGCGCCCTGCATCGCGTCCGCGAAGCGGCGCTCGGCGCGCGCCAGGGTGGTACCGACCGAGCTCGATGCGAGCCCGACGGCGTCCGCGATCTCCCGGTAGCTGAATCCGGAGTACCGCATCATCAATACCTCTCGATCTCGTGGGGTCAGGTGGGCGAGAGCAGCGCGCACGACGGCCCGCGCTTCCGCACGCTCGAGCCTTCGCTCGGGTGAGTCGCCTTCGGCAGACACGTCGTGGTGCTGCTCGAGCAGACGCTTCCGGTTGCTCTCTACGCGGTGCCGATCTCGGACGAGATGAGTGGCCGTCTTGAACAGCCAGGCCCGGACACCGATGGGCGAGCCCCGCAGCTCGTTCCCGAAAAGCCGGCACAGGCTCTCCTGGGCCACGTCCTCGGCGAAGTCGGGATCGCCGGTGAGACCGCGGCAGTACCGAACGAGCGCGTCGTAGTTCGCGTCGAAGGTCGCGTCGAAGTCCAGGGTGGAGGCTCTTTGCACGTAGGGGCGAGCTCGGGTCGAAGACGGACGGGTCGCTCCTCGGCACTCGGGAGTGCTCCGTCTCCGTTCCAACGATTCGAGGGAGAATTGTGTGACACGGCCGCTCCCGGCGCGTTGCCGCCCCGGCTCGTCCGCCTCACATTTTTGTACGAGGGCCGGTCCGGGCGGTTGCTCCGGCCGGCCCTTCGCCATGGCCACGGGTTCGCCGCCCTTGGCGCCTTCCTCCCCGTCTTCCGGAGCCGTACCATGCGACCTTTGGTCGCCACGACGCCGTGCGTCGCCCGCCGATCGCCGGCCTCACGTCCCCTCCTCGCGGTCTTGATCACCACGGCGTGTCTCGTCGGGGGCCCGGCGGCGAGCGCGCAGACGGTCCAACTCTCGGCCGACGACTATGGGCGCGCGGAGCGCTTCCTGACCGCCCATACCACACCGATGGTGAGCGGTGGCTCGGTACGCCCCGTGTGGTTGGACGACGGTCGATTCTGGTATCGGAACACCGTGCCCGGGGGTTGGGAGTTCGTCATGGTCGACCCGACTGCTGCGGAGAAAGGCCGAGCGTTCGATCATGATCGCCTTGCGGACGCGCTGTCGACCGTGGTCAGCGGACAGCTCGAGGCCCTCGAGCTGCCGATTCGAGCCATCGAGCTCGAGGGTCACGAGGTGACGTTGGGGCTGAGCGACGACCTGTACGCCCGCTGTGATCTCGAAGCGTACACGTGTGCGGAGACCACACCGGCACGTACTCCGACCCGGTCCGGGGAGGTGCTCTCCCCGGACGGTCGGATGGTCGTCTTCATCCGAGACCACAACCTCTGGGTGCGCGATCTGGAGAGTGCCGACGAGACCCAGCTGACGACGGACGGCGTCGAGGACTACGGCTACGGCACGAACAACGCCGGCTGGGTCCGGAGGGACCGGCCGGTCGTGAAGTGGTCGCCGGATTCCCGGAAGATCGCGACGTTCCAGCATGACGCGCGGGGCGTCGGGATGATGTACCTCGCCACGACGAAGGTCGGGCACCCCGAACTCGACGCGTGGCGTTATCCACTTCCCGAGGACACCGTCATCTTCCGTGTCGAGCGCGTCGTCCTCGATCTCGACCGCTCTGAAGGCGACCACGTGGTCCGGCTCGACATGGAGCCCGATCAGCACCGCTCGACATGCAGCGACCACATCGAGTGTGGCGGTGCGCTCGGAGACCTGGAGTGGAGCGCGGACGGCACGGGCTTCGCCTTCGTGTCGACGTCTCGGGACCACAAGTCCGCGAAGGTGCGTATTGCCGATGCGCGGACGGGCGAGGTCCGAGACCTCTTCGAGGAGGTCGAGGAGACCTTCTACGAATCCCAGAGCGGTTGGCGCTATCTCTCGTCGAGCGACGAGATCCTCTGGTTTTCGCAGCGCGACAATTGGGGGAATCTCTTCCTCTACGATGCGCAAAGCGGTGCGCTCAAGCGCAAGGTCACCACGGGCGAGTGGAACGCCCTCGACATCCGCGAAGTGGACGAGGACGCCCGGACGGTGACGTTCGTCGGCAACGAGCGCGAGCCCGGTGATCCGTACTTCGAGTACCTCTACCGGGTCGGACTCGACGACGGGGAGGTGACGCTTCTGACGCCCGACAGTGCGAACCACCAGGTGACGTTGTCGCCCGACGGCACCTACCTCGTGGACTCCTACTCAACGCCGATCGTTCCACCCGTCACGGTGCTCCGTGACCGGGAGGGCGAGGTCGTCCTGACGCTCGAGGAGGCCGACATCTCGCGCCTCGAGGCATCGGGGTGGCAGCCGCCCATGCCCTTCAGCGTGAAGGCCCGAGACGGCGAGACCGACCTCCACGGCCTGCTTTTCCGCCCGCTCGGTTTCGATCCGACGCGCAAGTACCCCGTCGTGAACTACCTCTACCCCGGACCACAGAGTGGCTCGGTCGGGTCCAGGAGCTTCCGCGCTTCTCACCGCGACCTGCAGGCGATCGCCGAGCTCGGCTTCGTGGTCATCGAGCTCGACGCCATGGGCACGCCCAAGCGGTCGAAGGAGTTCCACGAGGCGTACTACGGGAACATGGGCGACAACGGGCTTCCGGATCAGATGGGCGGAATCCGACAGCTGGCCGAACGTCACTCGTGGATCGACCTGGAGCGCGTCGGAATCTACGGGCACTCGGGCGGCGGCTTCGCCGCGGCCGACGCCATCATGCGCTATCCCGATTTCTACGACGTCGCCGTTTCGCAGGCCGGTAACCACGACAACCGGAACTACGAGGACGATTGGGGAGAGAAGTGGCAGGGGCTCCTCGAGGTGTACCCGGACGGATCCACCAACTACGACAACCAGGCCAATCAACTCCTGGCCGAGAACTTGCGAGGGAAGCTCTTGATCGCGCACGGGACGATGGACACCAACGTTCCGGCCTCGAACACGATGCTCGTCGTGGATGCGCTGATCGAAGCGAACAAGGATTTCGATCTGCTCCTCTTGCCCAACCGCGGTCACGGATTCGGGAACGAGCCGTATATGATGAGACGTCGTTGGGACTACTTCGTTCGGCACCTTCTGGGCGCCGAACCCCCACAGGGGTACGAGATCGGGCGCCTCGGGCCTCCGATCGGATAAGGGCGCGCGCATGCGGCATCGGCATCTGAGCTGGGTTCTGACGGTTCTGGTGGCGAGCGCGTGCGACGCGGGCCCGTCCGAGCTCGATGGACCATTTCTCGGGATCCAGGCGGAGCTCTATCTCAACGCGGCTCTCGACGTCATGGAGTTCAATTCCATCAAGCGCTACGAGATCGATTGGCCCGCGTTCCGTGCCGCGGCGCGGGCGGATGCCGAGGCGTCGGCTGCGGTGGGGCCTGCCGGTACCTATCCGGCCATCGTCGCCGCACTGGAGCGGCTCGGAGACAACCACAGCTTCTTCCGTGCTCCGGGCGGGACACAGCTCGCCATGTCGTCGTCAGCCCAATCGGCCCCGGCCCTCGTGGACCCGTCGACCCAGCTGGTCGCGCCGGGTGTCGGATACGTGGACGTGCCGGCGTATTCCGGTGGGGGGGCGGAAGGCGACACGCTCGCCTCCAACTACCACCGCCTCATCGAGAGCGTCGACACGCTCGGCACGTCTTGCCGATGGGTGATCGATCTCAGGGGCAACACCGGGGGCAACATGTGGCCCATGCTCGCCGGTGTGGGGCCGGTCCTGGGTGAGGACACCGTGGGCTTCTTCGTCGACCCGGACAGCGTGATCAACACGTGGTTGTACGAAGGCGGGCGTGCCGCCGTGGGGGACACCGTCATCGCGATCGCCTCTCCGGCCTACGAGCTGATCTCCCCCCTTCCCTTTGTCGCCGTGCTCACGGACGGTGCGACGGCGAGCTCGGGGGAAGCGATCGCGGTGGCGTTCCGTGGGCGGGACGGCGCACGATCGTTCGGTGAGGCAACCTGGGGCGTTTCGACCGCCAACGCCGCGTTCCTGCTCCAGGACGGGGCCGTGATCTTCCTCACCGTATCCACGATGGCAGATCGGCTCGGGACCCTGTATGGCACCGAGCTCATGCCCGACGAGGTCGTGTCCGGGGGCACCAAGACGGGCGACGTCGCCTCCGACGTGGTGCTCGACGCCGCCGTGACCTGGCTCGAGGCTCAGGTCTGCTCGTAGCGCATCCGCACGCGACTTTGCGGCGGGAGCGGGTGGCGTGCACCTTGGGCGACCACGTCCAAGGTTGCCCATGTCCCAAGCTCTCGACGATCCGCTCCGAAAGCCGACCGACGAGGAGATCGAGGTCTACGGTCTGACCCATCAGGGGAAGGTCCGGCCGCACAACGAGGACCACTTTCTCGTCTGCCAGCTCCGAAAGCAGATCGACATCCAGCTCACGAGCCTGCCACGGGCCGAGTTCAGCGGCGTCGGGACCGAACGGCTGGCGTTTCTCGCCATGGTCGCCGACGGGGTCGGAGGAAACCGCAGCGGCGAGGCGGCCAGTCGGACGGCGATCACCACCGTCACCCGGTACGTGTCCGAATGCATCGACGCCTACTACACGGCCGACGCGACCGACCACGACGCGTTCACCGGGGCGCTCCACGGTGCCGCGCTTCGCGTCCACCACGATCTCGTGGAAGTGGGGGAGGCCGATCCGTCGAAGGAGGGCATGGCCACGACCCTGACGCTCTTCATCGGGGTGTGGCCGTACATCTATCTGCTCCACGTCGGCGACAGCCGCCACTACGTCCTGCGCGACGGAGTGCTCGAGCAGGGGACGCGGGATCAGACCATCGGCCAGGCGCTCGTCGACGAAGGCGTCCTCACCGACAGCCAGGCCGTCCGCCTCAGCGTCGGTCCTCTCCTTTCGAGCGCGATCGGCGGCTCGGAGACGGCGCCCGTGGTGCATCGGATGGACTCCGGGTGGGGGCACGTCCACATGCTCTGTAGCGACGGCCTGACCAAGCACGTTTCCGACGAGCGGATCCGAGAGCGCCTGTCGAACATGACCTCCGCCCAACAGGTGTGCGAAGCCCTCCTCGAAGACGCGCTCGCGGACGGAGGGAGCGACAACATCACGATCATCGTCGGCCGGACCGTCAAGAAGAGGTGATCGGCGGCCCGGGTGGTGTCACCCCGGCCGCCCTGCCGTCATTCGTCCTCGCTGACCGTCACCTTCTCCATCACGACGTCTTGCAGCGGTCGGTCGGCCCGGCCGGTCTGCAGCATGCCGATTGCTTCGACGACGTCCATGCCGGACGTGACCTTGCCGAAGACTGCGTGCTTGCCGTCGAGCCAGGAGGTCGGAGCGAGCGTGATGAAGAACTGGGAGCCCCCGGTGTTCGGTCCCGCGTTCGCCATCGAGAAGACTCCCGCGCCGTCGTGCGTCAGACCCGGCCCGAACTCGTCTCGGATGTGATACCCCGGTCCGCCCCTGCCCGTCCCTTCCGGGCAGCCACCCTGGATCATGAAGCCCGCGATCACGCGGTGAAAGATGAGCCCGTCGTAATACCCCTTCTTGGCGAGATCGATGAAGTTGTTCGCCGTCGTCGGGGCGAGGTCCTTGAACATCTCGGCGACGATCGTGCCGTGGTTGGTCTGTATCGTGACGGTCGGGTTGGCCATGCTCTCTCCATTTCGATTGTGGCGCTCCCGGCTCGGAGCGACACGATGCCGTGTACCTACCCCGCGACTCGGGGAGGCCTAACCTGTATACGTCACCGTGCGATTGCCAGCCTTCCGGGTGCGGGCCATCATGGGCGCCATGATCAAAGCATTTCGCTGGCTCGCGGGTCTGGCGCTGGTCGCGGTGGGGTGTACCCCCGCGCTCAAGCTGTCGCCCAGCGATGCCGACGTCGTTCTCGCCCGCCAGGCCCTGGATGCTCCCGACCCGGGGCGGCCCGGTTCTCACGGCGTTCTCACGCTCTACTACGGCTCCGGGACCGACAAGAACCGGCCCGAATACCGTGACTCCGTCTCGATCACGACCCCCACGGTCGACGTGTCGAAGCTGGTCGATCTCGGGTCGTCCGCGGAGGAGCGCAACGACTATTGGGGTTTCACGCCCGAGGAGATGCCGCTCAACGCGCGCGTCTGGTATCCGGACGCGGAAGGCCCCTTCCCGCTCGTGCTCGTCGTGCACGGGAATCACAACATGCGCGACTTCTCCGACCCGGGGTACGACTACCTCGGTGAGCTCCTCGCGAGCCGCGGGTACATCCTGGCCAGCGTCGACGAGAACTTCATCAACGGCGGCATCCGCGGGGAGAACGATGCCCGTGGCTGGTTCCTTCTCAGGCACGTACAGCTCTTCGACGAGTTCAACCAGGAGGCCGGTAACCCGTTCGAGGGCAAGGTCGACATGGGCAACATCGTGCTCATCGGTCACTCGCGGGGCGGAGAGGCCGTGGCCAATGCCGCCGCGTTCAACCGCCTGACCTACTACCCCGACGACGCCTCGGTGGAGTTCGACTTCGGGTACGACGTCCGAGGCATCATCTCGATCGCGCCGGTCGACGGTCAGTATCTGCCGACGGGTCGCAAGGTGGTCGTCGAAGACGTGAGCTACCTGACGTTCCATGGCTCGCACGACGGCGACGTGACGAGCTTCCACGGTCTGCGCATCTACGACCGGTTGAAGTTCAACGATCCGGACGACTTCAACTTCAAGTCCGCGATCTACGTATACCGTGCGAATCATGGTCAGTGGAACACGGTGTGGGGCCCGCACGACAACGGGCCGCGCAGCCCTCGGATTCTGGATCTGCGTGGACTCATCCCAGAGGAGGATCAACGCCGTTTCGCGGAGATCTACGTCTCGGCCTTCCTCGAGGTCGTCACCAAGGGCGACAAGCGGTATCTGCCGATCTTCCGTGATCACCGGGTGATCGGGCAGTGGCTGCCCGAGACGATGTACATCACGCGCTTCGAGACCAGCAGCTTCCGCGCGCTCGCCACCTACGAAGAGGACATCGACGTGACGAGCGGCACCAAGGCCGGTGTCACGATCGCAGGTGACTCGCTCGCCACGTGGAAGGAGGCCCTCCTCCTTCTCCGCTCGAGCAACCGGGCCAACACCTCGGCGTCCCAAGAGAACCAGGCAGTTACCGTCGGGTGGAACAACAGGATCGAGGGCGCGGACACCTCGGACCACGGTCCTCCCGCCCGTTATACCGTGTCGTTGCCTCCTGACCTCGGCGCCGATTGGCAGCTGCACGCCGGCTCGACGCTCGACTTCATGCTCGGCCCCACGGACCAGCTTCCGGCGCCGCGGAAGTCGCCCGAGGCGGACGAGGAGTCGGAGGCGGAGGAGGGGGTGGATCGGGACGAGGGCGATGCCGGCGCGGGGCAGGAAGAGGACGAGTCGGAGGAAGAGAAGCCGCCGATCGACCTGAGCATCGAGATCACCGATGCGTCCGGCGAAACCGCTCGGGTCTTGCTAAGCGAATACGGTGCGGTGCGGCGCCCTCTCGAGACATACGTGATGCGTCGCGGTGATCTGGAGGAGACGCGCTTCCAGGAGCATTGGGAGTTGATCCTGCAAACGTACTCGATCCCGCTCGCGGACTTTCTGACGGACAATGCATCGCTCGACCCGCGTCGGCTCGCTTCCGTCCGCTTCGTCTTCGATCGGGTGCATGCTGGTGAGGTCGTGATCGACCACATCGGGTTCAGTGACCTCGATCCGGCCTTCCTGAGCTCTCGTGTAGACGGGGGCGGGGGCTAGGCTCAGCCTCCGACCCGGGCACGGCGCTCCCGCACGTAGCGTTCGAGTCTCGTCATCGCCACGCGCAGCTCGTCGATCCGTACACACGGGTAGACGACGCGGAACAGACCGTGCTTGGAGTGCCCGAAGCCGACGCCGGGGGTCAGGAGGACCCCGGTCTCCTCGAATATCGCCCGCCAGAGCGCGAGCTCGCCCTCCGTCGAGTCCTCCTCGAGGAGCTCTGAGAGGTCGACCCAGCAGAAAAGGCTGCCGCGGCTCGGGACGTACGGCATGGCGAGCCGGCGCATCGCCTCGACGACGACCGCGTACGCTTCGGTCAGGCGTGACTGATTCCGTTCGACGTAGGACGTCACGAAGTCTCGATCGGCCAGGACTTGGCCGAGCAGCCACTGCGTGTGGTTCGAGACTGTGTGGGTCAGGTTCAGATTCTCGTACGCGCGCATGAAGGCCTCGTTGTGGGTGTAGACGAGGCCCGTCCGGAAGCCGGAGATACCGAGATCCTTGGACAGCGCGTACAGGAGGTGCAGCCAGTGGCTCTTGCGGTCGTCCATGATCCGGCCGAACGACGTGAACGGCTCGGGATCTCTGTAGTCTTGACGCAGTGCGGGGTGGGTCGTGTCGAGCAGCGAGAGGCCGTAGATCTCGTTGACGACGAGGTGGACTTCGTGCTCGATGCACCAGTCGCCGATCCGCTCGAGCCGCTCGGCCGGGTAGATCCCGCCCGTGGGGTTGTCCGGTGCCGTCAGGATGAGCATGCGGAATCGGCGTCCGCCCGATTGGATGTCGTCGAGTGCCTCGTCGAGATGGCGCACATCCAGCACCGGCCCGTCCGAGAGCTCCGACAATTCCTGGTGCGTCACGAGGTCGTAGCGCTCGACGCTGGCCATGTTTCCGATGTCCTTTCGGTAGACCGGATAGCACGGCGCGGGAATCACTGCGACATCGCCCGCGTCGGCCAGCAGGAACGCGGTCATCTCGATGACGCCGGTGGCGCCCGCCGATACGCCGAGGTGGTCGGGGTCGACGGGGCGGTGGGTCAAGTGCTCCGAGAGGAAGGCAGCCGCCGCGGCCCGGAAGGGAAGCGCGCCGCGATGCGATGCGTACTTCGCGACCCAGTTCGGGATTTCGCTCGCCCTCGACACCTCCTGGATCTTGGCCTTCAGATCCGGCCAGCCGAGTCGGTTTTCGGCGATGTTGAGCGGGAGCGCCCCGTCCGGGTTGTGCTCCGGGTGGTACCGGTTCGCCGCCGCCTGGCGGAAGGCGTCGTGGTCGATTCGGAGAGGGCTGTCGGCCGCGCGTGCGCCGCGGCCCGAGAGCGAGGACACGGCGTAGGTCAGCGCCAGCGCACGGCGAAGCGGTGTGAGCCTCCGTCCGGGGCACCGTCGCCGAATGGCCGATACGCCCACTCGACGGTGATGTCGTCACCCTGGAAGGCGAGGCCCGTCGTGACTGGAATCGCCTCGCTCCCGTCCGGCACGTCCTGGAAGCCCAAGCGCGCCACGAAGGTGCGCCCCTGTACCGGCCAATATCCGAGCTCCACGCCTCCGCCGTAGACGACTTCGTCGTCGTCGACCCCGATCTTGGCCGCGAAGCCGAGGTCGAAGATGCCGACCTGCTTGCCGTAGGATCCGGCGCCGAGGTGAATCCGGCCGGGGCCCTTCCGACCCTCGACGCCCGGTTTGTCACCGAGGTCCGAAAGGGTGAGCCCCATCGTGACCGGTCCAATGTCGGTCGAGAGTCCGACGTCGACCATCACGACGCTCTGCCGGGCTCCGTCCACGCGTTCGTCCACGAAGTCGACGGCGACGCCGAGGTCGAGGCCGAAGAAGGCGGACGCGCGTCCGTAGCCGATGGTGGCGATCCGCTCGGATACGGGGCTGGGCCCGAGATCGAACAGGTGGTCCTGTCCGCCCGGCGCCGGGTCGGCACCGTCCTCCGCGCCGTACTGCAGCGACCGTAGCCCGATCCCCAGGCCGCCTCCGAGGAAGTCGAAAGCAGCTGAGACGGCGGCGGACGAGCTGTGACCACCCCAACGCTGTACCTCGAGGCCCATGCCTCCGGCGTTCTCGAGCAGGGAGGGGTGATAGAAGATCGCGTCGGCGTGACCCGACCCCATCGCGTATGCGTCCCCCAGTGCCATGGCACGCGTCGAATTCGGGAGCTGCTGCACGACAGGCAGGTAGCCTCCGGCCTGGGCCAAGGCCGCCGTAGGGGTGACCAGAATGAGGGAGACGAGCGGGGCCCAACAGCGGGGGCCGAGAGGACGAGGCGTGTGGCGGGTCATCGGGATTCGCTGGGGTGAGCCGCGGAGGACTTGCCGCGACGGAGACGCACAAACTCCCGCCTCACCTCTCGGGCGGCAAGCGGGTCGCTGGGTGCCCCTCCTCGATCACCGCAGGCGGGGGTGACGGCGCACGAACCGCGTCGGAGGATCCGGGTTGGGCCTGCATGCCCACGCGTTACCCGTGCACGCGCTCCACGAAGTCCTCGATCAGCGCGCGTGCGATCGACATCGGGTGCGGCAGCTCGGGCAGCGCGTCGACGTCGAACCAGCGGGCATCCTCGATCTCCGACGGGTCGATGCGGATGTCGCCGTCGAGCCAATCGGCTACGAAGCCGACCATGAGCGAGTTGGGGAAGGGGTGGGGCTGGCTGCCGAAATACCGGAGGCCCGTCACCCCCACCCCGACCTCCTCGGCGATCTCCCGGTGGACGCACTCCTCGAGGGATTCGCCGGGCTCCACGAAGCCGGCGAGCGTGGAGAAGACCCCAGGTCTGAAGTGGGCCGATCGCCCGAGCAGGGCCTCCCGGCCGCGCTGCACGAGCACGATGACGGCGGGGGCCACCCTCGGGAAGTGCATCTGCTCGCAGGCCGGGCAGCGCATGGCCTGGTGGCCCTCGGCGAAGGCCGTCGGTGTTCCGCAGCGGGAGCAGAACCGGTGTGTGCGATACCACTCGACCGTCTGACGGGCTGCCCCCGCGGCCCGGAAGTCGGCGTGGCCGATTGCGTGGTAGGCCACACGAAGCCCGTCGAGTCGAAAGTCCCCAGGCAGCTCCAGGTCGTCGGGCAACGCGAAGGCGGCGACCGACCCCGACGGGCCCGGAATCCGACCCGGTACCCGTCCGGAAGTGAGCGCCTCGGGTCCGACCGCCTCACGCAGCTCGTCGAAGGAGGGCGGGCGGGGGCCTGCCGAGGTTTCGACGAGGACCAGACGTGTTCCCACGAAGGCGAAGACGACTTCGCCTGGTTGTGTGCTGCGGTCTGCCTCCGACATCACGACGACTCCCGCCGATCGAGGACCGTGCTGGCGTGGCACCGGGAACACGACACCCACAATCGGTTCCGGACGTAGGACACGTCCGGACGGGGCGGGACCGGCCGACGGTCCAGCTCGACTCCACAGCTCGGACATACGAGTCGCCCGCCACCCAGGAAGGCGCGTCGGAGGCTCTGCTGCTCCTCGCGCGAGTAGCGGGGGATGGGCGTCATCGGACTTCTGCCGTCAGCACAATAAACAAGTGACGTGTCATGTGAACGCACCATCATACAGCCGCTGAGCGCTCTCGCATTAGGTTTGGCCGGCCGACCCTCAACGCACGCCACTGCCCGAGATTCGCGCTCGCACTCATGATTCAGGTCTTCTTTCAGGTCGCAGTGGCCGGGGCCGCCCTCGCCGGCGGTGGCCCGGATCCGACGACCCCAGCCGCACCGCCCCCGTTTGCGGAGGTGGCCCGGTACGACGGGTCGGCGGCCGAGGTCGATGTGGCCACGCCCTCGGTGCCGGGTGCCGAGATCGAAATCGACGGCCGCATCGACGAGGCGGCCTGGCAGCAGGCGGCGCTTCTCGAGGGCTTCACGCAGTACGACCCCATCGAGGGCTCCGCGGCGTCCCAGAGAACCGAGATCCTCGTGCTCGTGGACGCCGATGCCATCTACTTCGCCGTCCGCGCGTACGACGATTCGCCGGATCTGATCCGGGCGACGCTCTCGGAGCGTGACTCGTACACGTTCTCGGACGACTACATCCGCTTCGTCCTGGACACGTTCAACGACCAGAGGCGAGCCTACGTCTTCACGATCAATCCTCTCGGCGTGCAGCACGACGGGCTTTGGAACGAGAGCGGAGGTGGGACCGGCCGGAGGGGCCGCGGCGGCTTCGGCTCGCCCATCGACGACGCACCGGACTTCCTCTGGTGGTCCGACGCCCAGGTCACCGAATGGGGCTATCAGGCCGAGGTAAGGATCCCCTTCAAGAGCCTGCGCTTCCCCGAGCTCGACGAGCAGACGTGGGGGCTCCAGGTGGAGCGCAACATCCAGCGAAACGGCTTCAAGAGCTCGTGGGCGCCGATCACCGGCGATGTGGCGAACAAGCTCACGCAGGCCGGAAGGCTCAACGAGCTCCGGGAGCTCGACATGGGCCTCTTCATGGAGCTCAACCCGGTCGTCACCGGGTCGGTCAACGGCGAGCTCGACGAGACGGGCACGTTCGGACACGAGTCGCCGGAGGGTGAGTTCGGCTTCAACGCCATGTACGGCGTGACGTCGAACCTCACGCTCGACGCCACGTACAACCCGGACTTCAGCCAGGTCGAGGCCGATGCGGGGCAGGTGCAGGTCAACGAGCGCTTTGCACTCTTCTTCCCGGAGCAGCGGCCCTTCTTCCTGGAGGGCACCGAGATCTTCGGGATGCAGAAGCAGCTCGTCTACACGCGTACGATCGAGAACCCGATCGCGGGCGGGAAGCTCACCGGCAAGGTCGGGGGGTTGAACCTCGGCTATCTGGGCTCGGTCGACGAGACTTTTCTCAAAGATGCCCCCAACATCTACGTCAACCTGGTCCGACTCCGGGGCGACGTGGGTGCGTCGTCCACGGTTGGTGCCGTGTACACGGACCGCACGGTCAGCTCGGCCGAGTTCAATCGTGTGGCCGGGGCGGACGTGCGCCTGCAGATGGCCGGGCGCTACACCCTTTCGGTGATCGGCGCACAGAGCTACACCAACGACCTGTCGATGGAGCAGCGGCAGGACGGTTCGATGTTCGCGGCGCGCTTCGAGCAGGCGGGTCGAGCCTTCTCGTTCAACGCCGAGCTCGAAGACACCGAGGCCGAGTTCCTTCCCGGCAGCGGCTTCTTTCAGCGGATCGGGACGGCGCAGGTCAACAGCAGGGCGTCGTACAACTGGTTCGGGCGGCGGGGCGCCCTGTTGGAACAGATCAGCCCTTCCGTCGAGGCGAAGGCGTATTGGCTCCACGATCGGTTCTGGGACGGCGAGGGGTTGTACGAGGGTGAGGTGCAGCTCAGCAGCCGGTTCAGCTTCAAGAACAACATCACGTTCTTCGGCAACGTGAAGCTCTCGATGTTCGACTACCTGCCGGAGCAGTACGCCAGCCTGTACGTTCTCCCGCCCGACGGCGCCCCCCAGCCGTTCCGGCCGGACCAGAGCCTCTTTCGCGGGCTCCCGAGCTTCACGACGGGAATCTGGTTCAACAACTGGGAGCGTGTTCGGGGCAACGTCCGCGTGACGTTCAGCGATACGCCGATCTTCGACCGACGGTACGGGGTGGCGGTGGACGTTGCCGATTCCTTCTCGGGCGAGGTCAGCCTCAATCTCTACCCCACGTCCGCCTGGAAGGCGGAGTTCGCCACCCGGTTCACCCGGCTGACCCGGCAGCGCGACGGGGTCGAGCACTCGGATGCCGTGATTCCGCGCCTGCGGACCCAGTACCAGTTTTCGAGGGCCCTCTTCGCCCGGGGCATCGTGGAGTACGGCACCCAGGTGAGCGCCGACCTCGCCGACCCCGACACGGGCCTGCCGCTCTACGCCTGCGGCGGCGAAGAGTGCCTGATCCGTAGCGGCGCGGAAGCACACGATTTCCGGGTCGAGGCCCTCCTCGGTTACGAGCCGACCCCTGGAACGGTCTTCTTCCTCGGATACACGCGTCAGATGCGCGACGCGTCTGCCTTCGGCTTCGAGGAGCTCCAGGCCACGCGGGACGGGCTGTTCCTGAAGCTGAGCTACCGCTTCCGGATGTGATCGGCGCGATTGCCCCACGACGGTCTCCAAGGTAAGGTTCGCCGACCATTACTTGAACTCATGTCGGGAATCTGTGGGTAAAGACGCAATCGAGATCGAAGGCACCGTCACCGAGGTCCTTCCAAACGCCACGTTCCGGGTCACGCTCGAGAACGACCACGAGGTGCTGGCATATCTGTCGGGCAAGATGCGGAAGAACTACATCCGCGTGCTCGAGGGAGATCGCGTCAAGGTCGAGATGTCGCCGTACGATCTGACGCGCGGCCGGGTAACCTACCGGTACAAGTAGTCGCGGTTGGTGGTCGCTTCGGGCCCTCCGCGGGCCGTGCGACGAAACCGTCTCCCTCTCTTCTTCGTAGAGGGCCCTGAACGGATTACCGGGGAGGCTACATGAGATCGTTCGCCAAGTTTGCGGTCGTCGGAGTTTCGAGCGTGGTCTTGCTCAAGCTCTTCGCCACGATCTTCCTGCCGGCATTGGGCATGCTGGTCGGCCTGCTCATGCTCACCGCGAAGGTCGCGTTGATGGTGGCCGTGGCCTACTTCGTCTACACGCTTCTGCGCCCGCGCCCGCGCGACGAGGAGGCCGACGTGGAGATGAATGAGGAGGAACTCGAGATCGTGGTGGAGGAGGCGTCGGGCGAAGAGAGCGGATAAGAAGCGGAAGATCTGGTCCCCAAGAAGCGCGCAACCCCCGAGTACGCTGACTTGACGGTCCTCGAGGGTGGTCTTACCGTTGGTCTCATTGTGATGCGCAGGCCCGGAAACACTTGATTCCATGCGGCTTCTCGAGTGTCTGGCCCGCTTCTTGAAGAGGTCTTCCTCGAGCCTGCAACGCAGGGCGGCTCCGGCCGCAAACACCCATCCCGTTCCACTCCCTTAGGAGTCGCCAGATGAACAAGTCCGATCTCGTGGACGCCCTCGCCGACGCTACTGGAATGACGAAGGCCGATGCCGCGAAGGCGGTCGATGCGATGTTCTCGCCGGAAAGCGGGATCATCTCGACGGCCCTCAAGGGCGGCAAGCGCGTCCAGATTACCGGATTCGGCACGTTCGAATCGAAGCACCGCAAGGCTCGCCAGGGTCGCAACCCGCGCACCGGTCAGACGATCCAGATCGCGGCCACGAACACGCCGGGCTTCCGAGCGGGTAAGGGGCTCAAGGACGCCATCAACTGAGTCCGCTCCCTCCCGCGTAAGGGGGGGCCGCAACCCCGACGCGTGGGGATCGAGAGGGGCCGTGTCGCATCAGGCGACGCGGCCCCTCTGACCGTTTATTCGCTCCGCGGTCGGGAGCGACGCGGGCCCTTCGGCCGAGGTCGGTCGAAGTCCACTCGCACGGCGCGCCCCTTGATGGTCGTGCCGTTGAGGGCACGGATGACCTTGGTCGCCACGGTATCGTGGACTTCCACGAGCGTGTGGCTCTCTTTGATCTCGATCCTACCGACCGAGTCTCCGGGAACGTGGGCTTCCCCGGTGATGGCCCCCAGGAGGTCTCCCTTGGCCACGCCGTCGCGCTCTCCTACGCTCAAGAACAGCTTGGACCACGAGGGCACCGGCGATGGACCACCGGCGGCCGGTCGAGCCCGATCGGACGGTGCTCCGGCGGAGGCGGTGGACCCGGCGGGTGACTTCTTTCGCAGGAGGGCGATGGCCGCGGCCGCGATCTCGATCGCCTCGTGGTGCTCGAGCAGAGGCTCGAGCGCCAGCATGTAGGGAGCTGTGTCTTCTGATTCGATCGCGGCCGAGATGCTTGCGCGTATGCGGCGCATGGGGTCCAGCGGCGCATTTCGGGGGGGAAAGGGCACGGTCTTGTAGCCGGTTCTTCGACCCAGCGCTCTGAGGTGCGCGACCTCGCGCGGCAGGACCACCACGACCCCGTCGGCGCTCAGGGAGTGGCGCCGGTCGAGGGTATCGGGATCGGCGGGCGCGTCACAGCTGACCACGGCCACGCCCTCCACGTCTTTCGCAGCCCCTCGCGCCTCCAAGGCGTCGATCCCCAGCCACACGGGCGAGTCGGCGTCGCCGGGGGCGCCGGCAACGAAGCCGTGGAGCGTCAGAAGGTCACCAACGTCGGCGGCGCGATCCTCGGACCGGCAGTAGACGAGAACGTGGCGGGCCCCCTCGTCGAAGAGATCCTCGACCACCCTGAGCGCGCCGGCCTCGCGCGGTTCGGGGGTGATCCTGAAACGCACGTCCCCTCGGGGCTGCGGGCTCGGCTCGGGCGCCGGCACCGTAATCGCGCGTCTGACATGTCGTGCGGCGAAGTCCGCGACGTCGGGCGTCATCGGAAGAGCAGTGAGGATCCGCTGCGTGCCGGGCGTGAGGTACTCGAAGACCTGCTCGACGACGGCCAGTCCGGTGAGCTCAGCCGAAATCTGCACCTGGTCCAGTACGATCGCGTCGAGGCGCTCTGCGGAGACGGTCCCGCCCTGCAGGGCGGCCAGCGCATCGTCGTGCGTCGCGAAGAGAAGGTCGGCGCGCTCGGAGAGTGCCCACGCCGAGCCCAGGGCCGCGACTCGATGCTCGGTCCCGACCGCGAGGCGCGCCGTGGACTGGGCCAGATGGTCAGCGGTCTCCGCGGTGGCGCACAGGATCAGAGCCCGCGGTCCGGATCCGGTTGCCTCCACGCGATCGAGAAGACCGACGACCCATGCGGCGAGGAGCCCCGCTCCCGGTCCGGCCTCGATCACAATGTTGTTCCCCTTCCGGACCAACGGGATGGCGTCCTCCTGAAGGGGTGTGGGGCTCTCGATCCCCTCGGCCGCGAGGGCCTCGGCGATCTCCGGGGTGACCCCGAGGTCCTCGAATGTGTGCATGAGCGGCGTGGTCAGGTGGGCTCGCCGGAGCCGGGGCCGCCTGCGTCCCCCGGCTCGTACGGGAGCTGGTTCAGGAAGCGTTGCACCTCGTAGTCCAATCGGGACGTGCGGAGCCGGTCGGTATTGGCCACGACCTCCGTGTACGGTCCGTGTCGATGGGCGGATACCGTGACCGTACCCTCTGCGCCGCTGTATGTCGCGCTGTGCGGCGAGTCCTTGGAGCGACTCAGGCCCAGGAGCTCCGGCAGGAACGTCTCGGCCTTCGCGAGCACCTCGTTCGGGGCGTACGCGGTCTTCCGTTGATATCCGGCCATGGATGGGTGCGGTTCGGATCGAGTTTGAGAATCAGGTGCCGAGAAAGGTGCGGATGGCGGCTCGGTTGTGGAACCCCTCCAGCGTGCGCCCCTCGAAGAGCAGGGTCGGGACCGAGCGAATCCCGGCCTCCACGGCTTCGCGGCGCAGGACGACGACGTCCTCCCGGTAGCGATCCACGTCGAGGACCGCCTTGGCCTCCGTCCGGTCGAGTCCGGCCGCCCCCGCGACGTCGACGAGGACGTCCACCCTCCCGATGTCCAATCCCTCCAGGAGATACACCTCGAAGAGACGCTCCCTGACCGGCAGATCCAACTGCTCGGTGGCCGCGTGGAGGACCAGCTCGTGCGCCTTCCGCGTCCACGGAACAAGAGGTGGCGGACGGAACTCGAGCCCGAGTCCGGTGCCCATCTCGCGCGCGGTGCGCCACCGCGCCGCGAGGTCGGGATCCTCCAGCGTCGTCAGTGGGGTCGGGGGAGGCCGCAGCTCGAGCGGTGCGCTCTGTAGGCCCGCCTCGACCACTTCGTCCAGACCGGCACATTCCTTGGCGAGGAGCCAGGAAAGCGGGTCGACGAAGTCGTAGTAGAGAGTCGGCAAGGGGGGCGTCATGGGGGAAGCTTTCACCGGCCCTCGGGTCGCGCCATATTCCGAGCCCGCAAGATTCCAGGAAGAGGTCGGATGCAGTTCAGTAAGAACGTAGAGCAACTCAAGCCCTCCGCGACCATTGCCGTCAGCACGTTGGCGAAGACGCTCGCGGCCGAAGGCCGTGATATCATCAACCTGAGCGCGGGTGAGCCGGACTTCGACACTCCGGCCTTCATCTCCGAAGCGGCGGTGGCCGGCATTCGCAGCGGTCGGACGCGATATACCCCGCCAGCGGGTCTGCCGGAGCTGCGTGCGGCGATCGCGGCGCGCCTCTCCGATCGAGCGGGGCGGTCGATGTCCGCCGACGGCGTCGTGGTGACCGCGGGCGCGAAACAGGCGCTGTTCAACACCGTGTTCACCCTGTTCGGGCCGGGCGACGAGGTTCTGATCGCGGCGCCGTACTGGACGACCTATCCCGACTTGGTGACCATCGCGCGTGCTGAGCCGAAGCCCGTGTTCGGCGCCGAAGCCAACGACTTCAAGGTCACGCCGCAGGAGTTGGACGCTTCCACGACGCCGTCCACCCGGGGCTTGGTCCTCAACACGCCGTCGAACCCGACCGGGGCCGTCTACTCGCTCGAGGAGCTCGCGGCGATCGCTTCGTGGGCACGAGACCACGGATTGTGGCTCATCTCGGACGAGATCTACGGCAACATCCACCACGACGGGACCGGGACAGCACCGGGACTCCTCGACCTGCCTGCCGACCTGTTGGGCCCGTTCGTGCTGATCGACGGCGCCTCGAAGAGCTACGCCATGACGGGATGGCGGATGGGCTTCTCCTACACGGATCCGGAGCTCGCCAAGAAGTTCTCGGCGCTTCAGAGCCAGATGACGTCGAACGCGTCGACGCCGACGCAGGTGGCTGCGCTGGAGGCATTCTCCAATCGGGAAGACTCCGCTCGTTCCCTGGAAGAGATGGGGGAGGCGTTTCGTCGTCGCAGGGATCTGGTGGTCGCGCAGATGCACGACCTCCTTCCCGACGTCCCGTTCGTGAAGCCTGGTGGGGCGTTCTATCTGTACTTCCGCGTCGACGGTTTCTTCGGGGGGGATGTCCAGGATGCCACGGCCTGGTGCTCGGCGCTCCTCGAGCATGCGGGCGTGGCACTGGTGCCGGGAGCGGCTTTCGGCGACGACCGGTGGGTGCGCATGAGCTTCGCCACTTCCGACCACGTTCTCGAAGAGGCGTTCCGTCGGATTGCCGCCACGGTGGGGGCGGCGAGCCCGCGCTGACGCCGGCGTCGCCCGTTCAGGAGAGGGTGGCCGCCACACGCCCTGCCGCGGCGCGAGCCTGCGCCTCGTAGGAGTGGCCGAAGAGACTCACGTGCACCAGCAGATAGTAGAGCTGGTAGAGGTCGCGTCGGAACGCGTGGTAGCCGGGATCGATTCCTCGGACCTCCGCGTATGCGTCGTAGAAGCCGGACCCGAAGCCGCCGAATAGTTGCGTCATGGCCAGGTCCACCTCCCCGTCTCCGCGATAGACCGCCGGATCGATCAACGCCGGCGTTCCGCCCGAGGTCACGAAAGCGTTGCCGCTCCATAGGTCTCCGTGCAGAAGGCACGCGGGACGATCCATGTTCGGGATGGCGAGCGAGACCCGGTCGAAGACCGGGTCCGTGCAGAGGTCGCGCTGCCTCACGGCATCGAGCTGAGGCCTGATCCTCCGATCTCTCCAGAATGTGGCCCAATCCGGGTGCGGCGTGTTCGACTGCGGGAGCGTCCCGATCCAGTTGTCCCGATGCCAGCCGAAGGTGGACTCCGAGGCTGCGCCGTGGATAAGGGCGAGGGCTCTGCCGAGCGACACGTCCGTCGAGGGTGCCGAGCGACCGGGAGGTAGGTACTCCAACGCCAGCCATGCTCCCTCCGCCGTGCGACCGTGGGCCAGCGCCGTCGGGACGGCGAGCTTGGCCCCCGTATCGACGGCCGCGCCTCGCAGCGCGCCCAGCCCGTCCGCCTCGGACTCGAACATTCCGGCGGGTGCCCGTGGGTTCCACTTCACGAAAAGAGAGGAGTCGCCGTCGAGGAGGACCCGACAGCCGTGATTGATACAACCGCCGGCCACGGGTTGAACGGACTCGATGTGACTGCCCAGGCCAGCCGCCGAGGCGTGGAGCTCCACGGACTCCCGGATCGAGGCCGGGAGTCGAGTCATGCCGCCCGAAGTCGCTCGAGAAGCGTCTGACAGGAGCGATGGACCATCGCGAAGACGTTTTCGAAGCCGCTGGCCCCACCGTAGTATGGGTCCGGGACCTCGTCCCCGTCGGCCTCGCGATCGAACTCGCGCAGGAGTCTGATGTCCGCGTCCGACTCCGCGCCGAGCGCCATACGCTCGATGTTTCGCAGGTTCTCGCGATCCATCGCGATCACGTAGTCGAAGTGCTCCAGATCGTCCCGAGTGATCTGGCGTGCTCTGCTGGCGAGCTCGATACCGTGTTTGCTCGCGACCATCGTGGCCCGCGCATCGGGTAGCTCCCCGACGTGCCAAGAGCCGGTGCCGGCCGAGTCGACTTCGAAGCGGTCGCCCAGCCCCGCCCGTTCCACCAGATGGAGGAAAACACCCTCGGCGAGGGGCGACCGGCAGATGTTGCCGAGGCAGACGAAGAGGACCGCGGTGCGGGGGGAATCGGTGTTGTTCGCGTCCATCGACCAGGGCACTCGCGGGCCCTCTCGAGTCCGGTTCACGAGACGGGGAGGGGCAGCCTCACCCACACGGCCGCCAAGTTGTCAGCCCGCTACACCCTTTGCAAGGAAGCCGGTTACCTTCAGGCAGGCACAGATCCGGAAGTCGGTTCGTGTGCTCGAATAATTCCTCGAAAGAGTGGGTGACGTTGGAAGACAGACGCTTTGCCGACCTCGGAATCTCGTCCGAGCGGCTGGCTGCCATCGAGGCGTTGGGTTGGACGGACCCGACCCCGATCCAGACCCAGGGCATCCCGGCCGGTCTGACCGGAAAAGACGTGGTTGGAATCGCGCAGACCGGGACCGGAAAAACGGCAGCTTTCATGATTCCCGCGCTCGAACAGCTGAAGGTCGGCGGCGGGCTTCAGGTTCTGGTCCTGTGTCCGACCCGTGAGCTTGCGCAACAGGTCTCGGACGATACCGTTGCCCTGGCCAAGGGTACGAGCATCCGGTCGGAGGCGATCTTCGGTGGAGTGAGCTACGGACCCCAGGTGAAGGCCCTCGAGCAGGGGTTCGAGGTCATCGTGGCGACGCCAGGCCGGTTCATCGACCACATGCAGTCCAAGCGTGTGGACCTGAGCAAGGTCGAGTACCTCGTACTCGACGAGGCGGATCGCATGCTCGACATGGGCTTTCGCCCTCAGATCGAGGAGATCTTCCGAGGCATGCCCAAGAAGCGCCAGACGATGCTCTTCAGCGCGACGATGCCCAACGGCGTGCACGATCTCGCGCTACGGATGACCCAGGACCCATTGTGGATCGAGGCGACCCCTTCTGGCACCACGGCGGAGGGCATCGACGAGAAGTTCTTCTCCGTGAAGCCGGAGAAGAAGCCCGATCTCCTTCTCGAGCTCATCCGGGGTCCCGGCTGGGATCAGGTGCTGATCTTCACGAGAACGAAGGCTGGTGCCGACGTACTCGAGGCTCGGTTGCAACGGGAGGGCATCAGCGTCGATGTCATGCACTCCAACAGGCACATGAAACACAGGACCCGGGCCCTCGAGCGCTTCGCCCAGGGGAAGGTCAAGTTTCTGGTCGCCACCGACGTCGCACAGCGGGGTCTGGACGTGGAGGGCATCAGTCACGTCGTGAACTACGACGTGCCCCTCGACCCTGAGGACTACGTGCATCGGATCGGGCGCACGGGCCGTGCCGGGGCAACGGGAACAGCGGTCACCTTCGTGACGGCCGCCGACCTCGGTGCGATGAAGAGTCTCGAGCACCGGCTCGGACGCTCCGTGGAGAAGGTTCACCTTCCCGAGTTCGACTACGCCGGGGTTCCGCAGAAGGAGTCTCGATCCACCACGACCCGGGGCCGCAAGTCGCGCTCACCACAAGGTCTCGGGTCCAAGTCCACGGACGACCTCTCGCCCGAGGAGTTGGCCGCCCTACTCAACCCGGGCTCGTGAGGAGAGATGTCCAGGGTCTTTCGACGTTATGGAAGCGCGTATGAGAGCGTCACCTTCGAATTCGAGGGGAAGGCGCTGACCGAAGTCGGCTTCCGCCGTGATCATGAGGAGTCCATTCCCGTCGGCGAGTTGGACGACCGCTTCGAGCTGCTCGAAACGGTCCACCTCACGAGCGAGGCGGAGGGCGACGTCCAGTCGGAAACGGAGCAGGTGCTCCTCGATCGGCTGCTCGAGAAGGGCCGGGCTGCTGCCGAGCGGCTGCCGAAGGACGGCATCGCGATCGTGGAAAACGAGCGCGGCGGGCGAGACCAACCGAAGCCGAGGCAGAAGATCACCAACGTCGTCGTGAAGGGCGAGAACAGGATGCACTTTCACTACGTCATCGATCCCCCTCTGCGCATCAGCCTCTACCGTCCCAGATCGTAGGGCTCGAGAGGAGCACGGCGACCGCGTGGGGAACTTCCCGACATGGGCTGTGCGCCATTCCCTGACTGTGGCGTTCCGCGCGCTCCCTTATCCTCCGTTAGCGGTTACGGAGCCGGCTCTTACGCAGACGAGGGTTCTGCACTCCACCTGAGTCTCGAAGCGGCTCCCGGGTCTTGCCGGAAGTTCAGGGCAGGGGCTTCCGGCGGGCCCGATCGTATGCGAGGTGGCTGTTGGCGGGAGGGTCACGGTCGCCTTCGCATCTGACCCGGTGAGGTTCGCCTCACCGGGTTTTTGCGTTTTCCGGGAGCTCGGCGCCGTGCTCGACCTCTCCTGCACGGTGCAACGCGGATCCGTATCAGATCAGCGGAGTCCGAACGCGCGTCCGTCCAACTCCCAGCTCGGGTCGATCCGGATCCCGAGGTGTGCCAGGGCGGTGACGGCGACGTCGACGATGAACGTCTCCCGCTCCGCCGCGCCCTGCGCAGCGGCCGATCCTCCGGCGATGATGAACGTGGTCATCTCTTCCGGGGAGTCACCCCCGTGCCCACCATCGGCCCTCCGACCGTGGTCGGTGCTCACCAGGACCAGCCAGGCTTCCCTGTCGAAGTCCGGCCGGGCGCGAACGGCGTCCAAGAGTGTCCCCACGTGACTGTCCGCGCGCGTGATCGCATCGCGATACGCAGTGCCGATGGCGCCGGTCCCATGGCTGACCTCGTCCGGGTTGCCGAGGTAGACGAAGGTGGCGTCAGGGTCTCCCGTGCGCAGCTCTTCCACGGCCAGTGCGGTGCCTCGAGCGTCCGCTTCGGCCCAACCCAGCTCGTATCCATCGAGTATCTCGCGTCGATCGATCTCGGGGCCCAGAACCGTCGAGCCTCCCTCCAGTTCCATGAGCGGCAACCAGTCCGCGACCGCGAAGGTGGTCATGTCAGGGCGGGCCCGCTCCACGCGCGTCAGGAAGCCCGGGAACTCTTCGTACCGTCGTCCGCCGAACTCGTTGTCGGTCACTCCATGTTTGGCCGGCCATACACCCGTCAGCATGGAAGACCATGATGGTCCGCTCACGGAGGGGGTCGTCGTCCGGGTCGTCGTCGTGATCGTGCCCGCGGCGGCGAGCGCGTCGAGATGGGGCGTCGACACCTCGGCGAGCACGTCCGGCCGGACGCCGTCGATGCCGATGAGGAGGAGCTTGGGCCGGGTCTCCGCGACCGGGCCGCCTTCCGGCCCGGGCGCCCCGCAGGCGCTGAACAGGATCCAGAGCGCGGTCGCGCAAGGGAGCACCGTGGCGGGCGACGCCACTCGGCTCCGGCCGAGCCCGCGGAGTTGCGTCGGACCAAGACTTTTGCTCCACTTCACGCACGGTATCATCGATGTCCCTCCGGAGGCTCAAGCATGTCCGTTCGCCACGTGAACTCCCTTCCCGCTGAAGAGGTGAAGGCCGGCACCGCGACCAAGCGGCAGGTCCTCATCGGCCCGGACCAGGGACCCAACTTCGCCATGCGCCGGTTCATCATGGAGCCCGGTGGCGGCATGCCGATGCACACCAACAAGGTCGAGCACGAACAGTATGTGCTTCGTGGGAGCGCGCGAGTCCAGATCGGGGACGAGGCCCATCATGTGAAGGCGGGTGACGTGGTCTACATCCCGGGGGGAGTGCCCCACAACTATCAGGCCGAGGACGAGGGCTTCGAGTTCCTATGCGTCGTACCGAATCAACCGGACGAGATCGAGTTGGTCGACTGCTGAGGCCGGTGACTTCGGATTTCGGAGTGGGCGTCTCGCTCAGCCGAACTCGATCCCGCCGCCTGCTGCCTCGGCGGTGAGCAGGGCCATGTCCGCCGCGCGCATGAGCGCCTGGGCATCCTCGATCTCGCGGGAGTAGGCGGCCAGGCCGAAGCACACGGGGGCCGACGTGTGAGGTGCAACGGCCGCCTCGATCCGGTCGGCGGCGAGCCGACCACCTGGGATGTTGCACCCGATGAGCAGGACGACGTACCGCCCCCCACCCACGTGAGACACGAGGTCGGCAGTGCGCGAGATATTCGCGATGGCCTGCCCGACGCTACGGATCTGCTCGGGTGTCGTCTGGTCGTCGACGCCGGCAGAGAGCAGCATCACGGTGAAGGGAAGCCCGCGATCACCTGCCTCGAAGAGGTAGTTGTAGACGAGGTCGAAGTGAAGACGATTGGCCAGCCCGGTCTGAGCGTCGGTGAGCGCCGGGTGCGAGCGAGCGAGCTCCCTGGCTCCTGCGTCGTCACTGCCCATCTTGGATGCTCCGTCGTCCGGGACACGAGGACTCGCGTACAATCTCGGCCATGCCGATGCGCCGCGCCAAGGCTGTCGACAGCGCTACTCGTCGCGGGGCAGCGCCAGGGCGATCAGCTCGGCGGGCTCGCCGCCTCCGCCGACGGAAAGGACGATGTACTGCCGATCCTCGTGCATGTAGGTCATGGGGAGCCCGACTTGGGCATTCGGTAGCTCGACCTCCGCGATCGTCTCACCCGTCGCCTTGTCGAGCGCTCGGAAGATCGGGCCGCCGGAGGCTCCCTCACCGGCGAACAGGAGGGTCCTGGTGACCAGGAGTCCGGCGCGCGACGACTTGCCCGTTCGAGGAATGAGGCTCGGGTCGATCCTGAGCGCCTCGGCCGTACCCTCTGGCGTGTCGCCGTTGGGCACGCTCCACGTCAGCGTCCCGTCCGTCAGATCGAGCGCCGTGATCTGGCCCCAAGGGGGCTTCACGATCGGTACCCCTCGGGCCACCTGCGGAGGACGGCCGTACCCGTAGATGTAATCCATGTCGGACCTCTCGCCGCCTTCGACGAGGCGCACCACCGTGATGGCCGTCGCGGATCCCACGTACAGGCGACCGGTCTCCGGATCGAGCGCGCCGCCCTCCCAGTTGGCTCCACCGGTCGAGCTCGGCTGGAGGACGAGCCCTTCGGTACCGTCGGGGGCTTCGGCGAGTGAGGGCGGGGTGTATAGCGGTCCCATTCTGAGGTTGGCCACCGCCTCCCTCGCCTTCTGCTTGATTTCCGGTGTGAAGTCGATGAGGTCGTCGTCGCTGAAGCCCTGCGGTGTGAACGGAGGCGGCTTGGTGGGGAAGGGCTGTGTGGGAGAAGTCCACTCGCCGGGCACGTCCGTTTGCGGGACGGGACGCTCTTCGATGGGCCAAATCGGCTCACCGGTCAGTCGGTCGAACACGAAGGTGAAGCCCTGCTTCGTGAGCTGTGCCACGATCTTGCGCGGCGCTCCGTCGATCTCGATATCGGCGAGGATCGGGAAGGTCGGATTGTCCCAGTCCCAGATGTCGTGATGGATGGTCTGGAAGTGCCACACCTTCTCTCCGGTGCGCGAATCGAGGCACACCAGGCTCGTCGAGAAGAGATTGTCTCCGTGCCGGTGACCCCCATACCAGTCTCCGGTCGGGGCCTCGGTCGGCAGGTACACGTAGCCGGTCTCCCGGTCGAAGGAGATCGGCGCCCATACGGCCGCGTTGCCCGTGTAGGACGAGGACTCGTCCTCCCATGTCTCGTTGCCCTCTTCTCCCGGCTCCGGGATGGTCTTGAAGGTCCAGAGGAGTCGCCCCGAGCGCGCGTCGAAGCCGCGCACGTCGCCAGGTGTGTTCACCTTGGAGGGCGGCGTGAAGCCGACGTGGTGCGCAGACCCGACCACGATCACGTCGCCCACGACCGTGGGGGGCGAGCTCGATCCGATCGTGCCGACGAGCGGGATGCCCTCTCGCGTGCGGTGCCCCTCGTTGAGGTCCACCGTGCCGTCATTTCCGAAGCCCGGGACAGGGTGCCCCGTGTCCGCGTCGAGCGCGACGAGGTGATATCCCGGAGTGACCACGAGGATGCGGCGGTCGGCCTGGCCGTCCGTCCAATAGGCGACGCCCCGTCCTGGGTTCGGGCGCGGCGCCGCGTCGAGCCTTTCGCCCTCGTCCATACGCCAGATCCAGAGGGTCTCTCCGTTCCCGGCATCGATGGCCGCGACGCTGCGGCGCATGCCGGCCGTGGCGTAGAGCACACCGTCGATCATGAGCGGAGTCGTCGCCGACCGGATGAAGGGGTTCGGACCGAAGTTCCTGGCGCTCCAACGCCAGGCGACCTCGAGATCGCCGGCGTTGCCCGCGTCGATCTGCTCCAGCGGTGCGTAGCGCGTGTGGCCGGGGTCACCGCCGTAGACCGCCCATTGGCCTCCGGCTGTTCCGGTCTGCGCGGCGAGGGGGGTGAGCGTGAGAAGCAGCGCGGCCATGGCCAGGCCCGGCATCATCAGTCGAGGTGTCCGCATGCGCGTCGTGTGCGTGGGGAGCAGGGTGCGCGGAGCCCGTGTCGGCCTGCCCTTCCCGACGCGGGACGTTGCTGAGGGGCTATTGTGGTCGGCCCGGCCTCCGGCCGCCAGGTGACGGGACCGCTCGTCCGTTGCGATGCACATGTCGGCTCCCTAGCGTCTCGACCCATGAAGAAACGCTCGCTCCCTCGGAGCCTCGTGGCCGTGCCGGTGCTCTTCGTCGCCGTGGCTTTCGCGCTGGGCCCCCGTGTTCGCTTCGAGGATCGCTGGGTCGAGCCCGAAGTGCCCGAGGACGTCGAGGGGTGGCTGTCTGAGCGGGAGTCCTCCGTCGTGGGCGTGCGCGGAGGCGACGAGAAGGGGATCGTGTGGGCCGACCCGGACGCACGGGACGTCAAGCCGTTGTCTCTCGTATACCTTCACGGCTTTTCAGCGGACCGGCACGAGATCGAGCCCGTGCTTACAGAGCTGGCCGCCGACGTCGGGGCGAACGTGTTCTTCACCCGTCTCCGAGGACACGGAAGGGACGGGTCCGCGATGGCGGAGGCGACCGTTGAGGCCTGGCTGGACGACACTGCCGAGGCCCTCGCTGTCGGTCGCCGGATCGGTGAGCGCGTCGTGCTGCTCGGCACGTCGACCGGAGCTACGTTGGCAACGTGGGCTGCCGTGCGCCCGGAGGCCGCAGATCGTTTGGCGGGGTTGGTCCTGATCTCGCCCAATTATCAGCCGAAAGACCGGTCGTCGCGCGTCCTCCTCTTCCCCTGGGGGGGCGTCTTGGCCCGGATGTTCGTCGGTGAGCAACGGTGCTTCACTCCGGAGAACGAGGCCCAAGCCCGACACTGGACCACGTGTTATCCCACCGAGGCGCTCGAGACGATGATGGCGCTCGTGGAGCACGTCCGAACGATGGACGTTTCCCCGGTCCGAGTGCCCACGCTCGTGTTGTACAGTCCGCAGGATCAGGTCGTCGAGCCGCTCGAGACGGAGCGTGTGCTGGAGCGGATGACGGCCGTGGACGCCGAGGTGCGTATCGTGCGGTCGACCTCGGATCCGTCGCGTCACGTGCTGGCCGGCGACATCGTGTCTCCGGACTCGAACGCCGAGGTGACCGCCATGATCCGGACCTTCCTCCACCAGGTACGACGATGAGCGCAGCAGGAGGTGCCCCCGACGCGGCCTCGTCCGTGCCGGATGAGCCTGCTCCGGTCACGCCGGAGGAACTCCTCGCCCGACTCCAGGCGCTTGGAATCGAGGCGCACACCGCCTCCCATCGTCCGGTTTTCACCGTGGAAGAGGCCAAGGCCTACCGGGGAGACCTCGAAGGTGCACACGTCAAGAACCTGTTCCTACGCGACAAGAAGGGCGCGATGTGGCTCGTCGTTGCGGTGGAGAGTCGACCGATCGATCTCAAGGCCCTCGCGGCGAAGCTCGGTCACAAGGGGTTCTCCTTCGCCAGCGAGCAACGCCTGCGCAGGTACCTCGGTGTGATCCCCGGGGCGGTGACGCCGTTCGGTGTCGTGAACGACCGGGACGGGAAGGTGTCGGTGGCGCTCGACGCCGCGTTGCGTGAGCACGAGCTGTGGAACTTCCATCCGCTCGTCAACTCGATGACCACGACGATTCGCGCTGCGGACATGATGCGCTTCCTCGAGTCCGTGGACCATCCACCGCGCTGGGTATCGTTCGACTGAGTCCACGGTGCGGTTGACGCCCGAGGGGGACGCCGGTGCAGGCTCAGGTGACCGAGCGCGCCAGGGCGGGAAGGCGATCGAACCAGGGCCGAGCGCGCTCGAGCTGACCGGACAACCGAAACAGCAGGTCCTCACGACCGAGTCGTCCCACGACGTGCACGCCGACCGGGAGGCCGTCTTTATCCCACGAGAGGGGCAGCGACACCGCCGGATGGCCGGTCGCGTTGAACATGGGGGTGAAGGGGGTGAACGAGAGGACGTCCCTCGCCGCCTCGTCGATCAAGCCGGCAGCCCGGACGAGGCGCCCCGAGCCGAAAACGCCGAGCAGGCGCAGCTGACGCACCTCCGCGGCAGACGGCCCGATCGTTCCGAGCGTGGGCGGGGGCTTGGAGAGCGTCGGGGTCAGGATGGCGTCGTAGCTCTCGAAGAACTCCCCAATCGAGCGCCCCATGATCTCGAGGCCGCGCAGGGCGGCAGCGAGCTCCGTCGAGGAGATCGCACCGGCCAGGAGCGCGAGCGCTCGGGTCGCCGGCTCGACCTCGCCTCGCCGCGGACGCCGACCGACCATGCTCGTTGCTTCCGCCAAGTCAGCGCTCACCTCGCTCGCCAGGACGGTGAGGAAGTGCCTCGAAAAGAGAGGCCCGTCGACCGGGAGTTCAGCGGGGACGAGCTCGTGACCGAGCTCCTCGAGAAGGGCTACCGCGTCTTCGACGGCGTCCACACAGTGCGGGTGAACCTCGACATCGGCCGGTGGCCGGACGGTCCAGGCGATCCTCAGCGGGCCGACCCCGGCGTCGACCTCCTCGCGGTAGGGGCGAGCAGGAGCCGGGATCTCGAAGGGTGCACCCGGATCGGGCCCGTGGGTCGCGTCGAGCATCGCGGCGCTATCCCGGACGCTTCGCGTGATCACGTGCTCGACCGTGGCGCCCCTCCAATTCTGTCCGCGGCGAGGCCCGGTCGGCGTGCGTCCACGCGTCGGCTTGAGCCCGAACAGACCGCAGCACGATGCGGGGATTCGAATCGACCCTCCTCCGTCGCCGCCGCCCGCCATCGGGACGATGCCTGCGGCGACTGCTGCAGCGGATCCGCCACTCGACCCCCCGGGCGTCCGCTCCGTGTCCCACGGATTACGGCAAGGGCCCCAGAGCTCCGGCTCGGTGGTGGGGAGAAGGCCCCACTCGGGCAGGTTGGTCTTCCCGAACACCGAGACACCGGTCTCTTTGACGCGTCGAGCGAGCTCGGAGTCCCAGTCCACGACGACGTCGGCGAGAAAGCGACTTCCGGCCGAAGTCGGATGGCCCGCGTACATCGAAAGGAGGTCCTTGGCGAGGAAGGGAACGCCGGTGAAGGGGGGAGAGCGCACGTTTGCGTGCTCTGTCGTGATCGGCTCCTGGCGACCCTTTCCGAGCGACCCGTCCGACCTCGCCGCCGCCTCGCGAGCGTCGGCGACCATGAGGTGGACCACGGCGTTCAGGTGAGGGTTGAGGGCCTCGACGCGCGCGAGGGCGATGTCGAGCAGCTCGCCTGCCGTGACGTCGCCGGCGCGGGCGCGCGCCGCGAGCGCGGTTGCGTCGTGGGCCAGATACTCTTCGTGCGTCATGGCGAGTGGCACGTGGGGGCGAAGGGGATCATCACGCGCCCACCGCCCGCTCCAGGTCCGCGAGCATCTGTCGTGAGCTGGTGTGCTCGGGCATGAACTCGACCGCGCGCCGTGCGTGGGGCAGCGCCTCCTCGAATCGTTCGAGGCGGATGTAGGTGCGGCCGAGCTCGAAGTGCGCGAGCCCGAAGCCCGGGTCGGCCGCCACGGCCCGAGCGTACGACTCCGCGGCCTCGGCCAGGCGATTGGCCCGTTGCAGCGTGTTCCCGAGGTTGAAGTGGGCCAGGGACTCGTGCGGATTGAGGCGGAGCGCTTCGGCGAAGGCCTCCTGGGCGCCGCTCGGGTCTCCGTCGTTGCCCCGGGCGATTCCGAGATTCACCCAGGCGAGGGGTTGCCGGGTATCGATGGCCAGACTGGCCTCGATCGCGCGCACGGCCGCGGGCCAATCGCCGGCCTGGCTGTGGGTCTGTCCGAGGGAATGGAGGACACGTGCATCCTCGGGCCGGACCTCGAGCGCCTTTTCGTACGCGATCTGGCTCGCGGCGAGGTCACCCTCCTCGCGCGCCCGGTCACCGAGGAAGCCGAGGGCGAGGATCCAGCGGCCTCTCAAGGCCTCATCCGTCGCGGGGTCGGACGCGACGTCCTCGAGCGCGGCGGCGAGACCAACGCGCACGTCCGGATCGTCACCGCGCGACCAGTGCAGAGCCGCCAGAGCGAGCGAGCGGACGTCCAGGTCGGAGCTCGACGAGAGTGCGCCCAGCCGGTCCTCGGCTGCCCCCGGCAGCGCGGGCACGTTCGGCTGGAGATACGCGGTCACGAGTCGGCTCAAGCCCTGGAATTGGACGAGTGGGTCGAGCTCATCGGGATGCAGCAGGAGTGTGGCGGCCTCCTCGGCATTGCGGGCGCGGAACTCGGACGCGAGGCCGGAGACGGTGGGGCGGTGGGGTTTTCCCTCCCCCCACCATTCGCTCACCTGTCGTTGCAGCTCGAGTGCGGACTGGTCCGCGTGACACTGGACGCATGCCCCTCGAAGGCCGAGGTCCGCGTCGAAGCCCGGTCGGGGGATCGCGATCGTGTGGTCCGAGCGCCCGAAGGTGACCCCGTCGCCCACTTCCGGATGTTGTAGATAGGGCATGTGACACGAGACGCACTTGGCGCCTTCGGAGCCCGGTTCGTGGAAGGTGTGGGCGCGCGGATCGACTTCCTTGCTGCGATGGCAGGACGTGCACTGACCGTCGTCGAAGGGATCGGCGAGAGGAGTCTTGTCGACGTCCCAGTAGCCCTGCCCGTGCGGCTCGTGGCAGCTGACACAGTCCATCGGGCCCTGCAGATAACACGCGGAGGCGAGGTGCGTCGCCTGGTAGGCGAAGCTCCGTACCCGTCCGTCGATCGTGTACGGCTGATCGCCGAGGACCGGATACTTGAGGGCGTAGTACGCCTCGAGTGGCTCACCGGGAAGGTACCCCTCCTTCAGAACGTCCTTGAGGGCGTGGCACTGGAAGCAGACCTCGAGGGATTCGTCCTTGTCGAGGTAGGCGAGGCTCAAGATCCCGACCTCCCCGTCCTCACCGAACGGCCCCGCTGTCGCGCGCTCCACGTGTGCGCGGCCGGGCCCGTGGCACGACTCGCAGTTGACCTGCAGCGTCGTGTAGCTGGTGGTGTACCCCGAGCCCGGGTCGATCTCCGTGAGAATCTGGCTTCCGTGGCACTCCTGGCAGTTCGCGAACCGATTGATCGTCCCGATCGGGCGGAGCGGCGGCCAATCCCCACAATCGGCCATCGGCATCCGCGAGGTGATCGGCTCCCAGCCCCGGTCGGCTCGCGTGCCCGTGTTGCAGAACCACGTCTCTTCGGAGCCCGACCAGTCCCACGGCAGGAAGCGCTCCGTGCCGTCCACCTGACGGCCGATGTATCCCTGCGTGCCCCCTCCGATCATGTGCGCCCCGCCAATGACGCCGTCGACCCGGAAGACGGCCTCGTCGAAGCCTTGCTGACGCACGGCGAACTCGTAGGTGCCGGCCCGGATACGGGGGACGACCACTCCGTCGGAGAACCGGATCGGTTGGCCGTCGAAGGGTGCGATGACGATGTCCGGCCCGGGCGTGCCGCCAGCTCTGCCGTGCGTGGACCCCGACCAGGCCTGGTACTCGGAGGCGTGACAAGCGGCGCAGGCCTCCGCGCCGATGAAGTCGTCGGAGGACACGGCTCGAGCCGCCACGGGAGAGGGTGAAGGGAAGTCCTCCGATGCGCGATCCGCCGGGCCGCCTCCGGACTCACAGGCGCCGAGCGCCAGGACCGCGAGCGAGAGCGCCGTCACTCCGGGGCGGCCGGGCCGGGAGGCCGGACCCGCACGACGGATCACCGTCCGTCGCCCTCTCGTGCCCATACCGGTTGTTCGCACTCGCACAGTGTGCGGATGTGCAGCACCAGCGCCCGGATCTGTTCCGGCTCGCCGGATCTGTTCCGGCTCGAGCATGTCCCCGAACCCGGGCATGAGCGGGCTCTTGTCGAGGATGAAGCCGCCCGCGGCGATCCCGTCGTAGAGCGTGTCGTCCGGTCGCTTCGCCATGGCTTCGGCGTCGGCGTGTACGGTCGGAATCAACCCGAGGTTCGCGGCGTTCCACCCATCTCCACCACCGGCTGCGCCGTGACACGCGGCGCAGTGGCGGTCGTACAGGGCAGCTCCGTTCTGCTCAGCGCCCGGTGGCAGAGCGGCCGGCGGCTGCGGCAGCGCCGCGATAGTCGGGCTCGGGTTCGGGGGCAGGCTCATGATGTACGAGGCGAGTCGTCTGGCTTCGCGATCCGGCATGCGCTGACGTGGCATCATCGTGCCGGGCACGGTACTGGCGGGGTCCTGGATCATGCGGAGCACGTGATCGATCTCCGCCCGTTCGCGGATGCCGTCGAGGATCGGGCCGATCATGCCGCCCACCCCCCCGATCTGGTGGCAGCCGCGGCAGGCGAGCCGATTCTCGAGAAGCCGCTCGACCCGCGCCGACTGAAACGCGGAGAGAGACCCGTCCGCCTCCTGCGCCGACGCTTCGTCCGCCCCACAAGCCAACGCGGCGGCGCACGCCAGGGTCAGCCGACCGGCGGCACGTGAGAGACGGGACGCTCCTGTGTGGAGTCGCCCGGCTGGGGGCTCGAGGATCGCAAAGGTAGCCATGGCCCGAACACCCTCTCCCGCCCCGACCACGGTGTCAAGCAACCGGGCCGGCGCGCATGCGGTCGGCCTTCGAGGCGCCGCCCCCCGGCACGTATGCCTGGATGCGGAGGGCGCGGACCTCAGTCCTGCGCGGACGCGTGGAGCGCGAACATCGCCCCCTGTGGATCCGTGCAGTGGGCTACCATGTCCCCGCCGGGGATCTGCATGGGCTCGTTCCACACCGTGCCGCCGCCCGCCTTCACCGCTTCGACCGCCGCGTGGATGTCGGGTACGCGGATGTAGTAGAACCACATGGCCGGGACGTCCTCGTTCGGTCGGTTCATCATGCCGCCGAGCTGCTGGCCTTCCCGACCGTACATGTGGTAGGTGCCCGCCTCGCCCATCTCCATCTCACCGGTCTTCTCCCAGCCGAAGAGGGCCGAGTAGAAGGCCCAACCGGATTCCCAGTCGTCGGTGTACAGCTCGTGCCAGGAGACCTCTCCTACCTGCGGCGCACCGTCGTGCCCGGGCGCGAACTCCTCGGGCTCGTAGGCTGCGAAGACCACACCCTGGGGGTCGGCGAGGATCGCGATCGAGCCTACCGTCGGGACGTCGAACTGTGTCATGACCGTGCCGCCCAGCTCCACGGCCTTGGCCGCGGTCGCCCCGGCATCGGGCGTCGAGACGTATGCCAGCCAGTGCGGCGGGGCCCCCTGTGCTCGGGCCTCCTCCGGGAGCGCCATGACGCCCCCGATCGGCTGCTCACCGGCCGTCCACATGGTGTACGGCTCGCCTCCGCCCTCGTAGGGAGTGGTCCCCCACCCCGTCACGGGGCCGTAGAACGCCGGGGCGGCATCGGGGTCGGGGACCCTCAAGTCGTACCAGCAGAAGCGGCCCAGAGGAGTGTCGCTCATCTTCGTCTCCATCTTGAGGAGAGCCGGGGCCCTCACGTCCACCCGTCACATCGTGGGCGGCCAAGATATCGCGCCCGGCCTCCTCTCGCCTACTCGGACCGGAGCACCGAGATCGGATCCGTGGACGACGCCCTCGCAGCCGGAACGAAGGACGCGAGGGCCGATACCGCGACGAAGAGCGCGAGGGTGCCGCCCAGCGCCACGGGGTCCGTGGCACTGACTCCGAAGAGTGCGGCCGAGGCGATCCGACCCAGGCCCAAGGCTGCGATCATGCCGATCCCGAGCCCGATGCCCGTGAGCTTGAGGCCGCCCCCGACCACGCTGCGGCGGATCTCCGTCTTGGTCGCACCCAGCGCGATTCGGACGCCGATCTCCCGGTCGCGCTGGGCGACGGAAAAGGAGATCAACCCGTAGATCCCGAGGGCGGCGAGTAGCAGCGCCCCACCGCCGAAGATGCCGAGGAACACCGATCCGATGCTCCACTGCATCTGGTTTTCGGCCACCACGTCCTCGTAGGGACGGATGGTGAGGGGCAGGTCGGGCGCGATCGCTGCCAACGCCGAGCGCACACCGCCGACCATATCCGCCGGGTCCGAGGCCGTGCGCCCGACCACGAAGAAGCGACGCGAGGCGGCCTGCAACGACGGGCGGTAGTATTGTGGCCCCACGTTGCCCGGGTCGAGATCCGAGTGGTGCACCTCCTCGACCACTCCGATCACCACGCCCTGCGTGCGGCTGTCCGGATCCAACACCAGCGGCTGGCCCACGGCGTCTCCAGCCGGCCAGAGACGGTCCGCCAGCGGTCGGTTGATGATGACGACCGGCTGGGCCTCCGTCCCGTCCGTGATCGCGAAGTCCCGCCCGGCGACCACCTCGATACCCATCGTCTCGAAGTAACCCGGGTACACGTAGTTGGCGACCGCAAGCGGCCATTCTTCGGCGGGGGCGCCAGCGAGCGCCGTGGGGGCGACCTGGCCCGAGATGGTCTCGTGGTTGAGGGGCAGCCACCGGACGGCCGAGCTGGCGGAAATCCCGGCCACGCCCCGCACCGCGGCGACGGACTCCTCCAGGAAGGCCCTCCGCTCACCTGGAGTCGGGTACGCGTCGGCACCCAGGATCACCTCCGTCGAGACGATTCTCTCGGGCTCGAAGCCGAGGTCCAGACGCTGGACCGAGGCGAAGCTCCGGAGCATGAGCCCGGCGCCGCTGATCAGCACGACCGCGAGCGCGACCTGGGAGATCACAAGGACCTGGCGGCCCCCGGAAGTGGCCAGCCCGCCCGAGCTCTTCGACCCTTCCTTCAGCCCCAGGGTCAGGTCGACGCGAGACGCCGAGAGGGCAGGAGCGAGTCCGAACGCCACCGGTGTGGCAAGCGTCACCAGCAGGGAAAACGCGAGGACCGTCCGGTCGATGGAGATCGCTCCGATCTTGAAGAGATCCTCGGGAATGACGGGATTGAGCAGTCCGGTGATCCAATACGCCATCGCTACGCCCAGAACACCGCCGGCCGCCGCGAGCACGAGGCTCTCGGTGAGGAGCTGGCGGACGATGCGTCCCCGACGCGCGCCCATTGCGGCCCGCACCGAGACCTCACGAAGTCGGGAGCTTCCGCGCGCGAGGGTGAGACTCGCGACGTTCGCGCAGGCGATCAGAAGGACGAAAGCGACGGCTCCGAGGAGCACGTAGAAGAGCGCGTTCATCATGTCCCACGCGAAGTTGAGCGCCTCTCGCACGGGCTTCACGGACACGCCCGACATCCGCCCGTCTTGCTCGGGATACTGCGCGGCGAGCTCCGCCTGGATCCCTTCGAGCTCCGACCGGACGCGGTCGACCGTCCAGCCGTCGTTGAGGCGTCCGACGAGCTGATAGGGAAGCCTGCCCCGGTCCGCCGAGCGGTCGTCACGGATGGGGAGCCAGAGCTTCACGCCGCCGAAGGGGAAGTTGAACTCGGGGGGCATCACGCCGATGACGGTGTGCTGAATCCCGTCGAGGGTGATCGCTCGGCCGACGATCGCGGGGTCCGCGGCGTAGCGGCGCTCCCAGAGTCCCTGGGCGAGCACGACGACCGGCTCTCCGCCCGGCCCTCCCTCGTCCAAACGGAACGTCCTTCCGATCGAGGCCTGCGCGTCGAGGACTTCGAACATGTTGGACGTGAGCCGAGAGTACTGAACCTGCTCCGGTCCCTCGGCGTCCGTGACGTTGGCGGAGCCGTACGTGTACGCCGCGAGGTCCTGGAACGCTCGCGAGCGCTCCTTCCAATCGGCGTACTGGGGGTAGGAGAAGCGGTCCATGTCCCATCCGGTGGTGGGATTGACCTGGTTCACCTGCACGAGCTCGCCCGCGTCGCCGAACGGAAGCGGGCGGAACAGGTACGGGTTCATCACGCTGAAAATCGTGGTGTTGGCCGCGATCCCGAACGCGAGGGTCAGAACGACCAAGCCCGCGTATCCGGGCGCCTTGCGAATGGACCGTAGCGCATAGCGCACGTCCTGGCGGATCTCGTCGAGTGACATCATCTCCCTCCTCCTCTCGTCCCGTCCCCGACGTGCCTGCATCTCGCTGCAGTACGTCCGGGTCTCGTCCATGTCTCCGAAGCGTCGAAGCGCCTCCTGACGGGCCTCTGCCCGCTCCCAGCCCGCCTCCGTCAGCTCTTCGGTAGCGAGCTCCATGTGATGCCGGAGCTCGTCCTCGACGGCACCGTGCGCATCCGCGTCCGACCACCGCTCGAGCCGGAAGGCCCGCTTGAACCGCTCGCTCATGCGAGCGCCTCCGCCTCCACTCCGTTCCGGCCACCCGTTCGTCTCATCCCGTCCCGTCCCTCATTCTCGTGGTGTCGACCTAGCGTTCGCCCGCGACCGGCTCGAGCACTTTGAAGACGGCCTCGGCGTATCGCCGCCAGAATCCGACCTCCGTCGCCAGCTGCCCCTGCCCCTGCGGGGTGAGCCGGTAGAACTTCGCGCGTCGGCCCTTGTCCGAGACGCCCCACTCCGACTCGATCCACCCCGCGCGCTCCATCCGGTGCAGCGCCTGGTACAGTGCCGCATCCTGGAGCTCCAGGGCCCCATCCGAGCGCGCGCGGATCGAGCGCGACACGCCGAATCCGTGCAACGCCCCCTGCGTCAGCGTTTGCAGGATGACCAGGTCGACGGTTCCAGGAAGAAGGCCTCTCGATGGTTCCGCCATGGTTCACTCCTTCCGTCGTTGCGACGGGGCCCGGGCGAGGCCAAACGCGCTGCGGCCGGCCATGCGCGCTTGCCCTCACCAAGTATCCTCACTTAGTGAGGGTATGGGTGTCTGGGACTACGGGCAAGGCGGACCCTCGGTTTCAAAGCGGGTCCTGCGCGTCAGTTCCCCGGCTCTTCCTCGGAGTCCCCGCCAGGAGCCCACTCGAAGCCGAGCACGGCCGACCACTGCGAGAGCTTGAGGTCGATGTCCGCCAAATCCCCCGGGTCGAGGTCGGGGTCGAAGCGGCTCAAATCGAAGACCTGCACGAAGGGACTGCTCCCGGCGGCCCACCCAACGCCGAGCATGATGTCGGCGCGGCCGAGCCGGAACGAGGCCCCGCCGCCGAATCGGAGGAGGTCGTACTTGGTGAGCGTCAGGTCACTGATTCCCGGTGCGCGCTTCGGGGCCGCGGAGTTGTCGGACGACAGGTTCAGGTAGACTCGGGCGCTCCCGACGCCCTGCTCGAGCCCCACGCCCCAGTTGAAGATCGAAACCGACTCGAACGTCGCGTCGTTGCTCAAGGCCTCTCCGCCCGTTTGAGGTACGAAGTCCTCGGCGTCGAGGACCGTGAAACGGTCGCTGCCCTCGAACCACTCGCCGCTCACGTGGACGCGGGTCCCTCGGATCGTCCAGCCTAGCCCGGCGCCGACGTTCCATCCGCTCGCGAAGTCCGGCGACAGGTCCGGCTGGACGTTGGAGGCGAGAAGCGGGGACTCGACGATCAACGACTCCGGGTCGGTGCTCGCCGCGGATCCGTTGAACACGGCGCTGCCGTCACCGAAGAGCGAGACGCTCGGTGTCGTGGCGTTGAGGCCGAGCGACACGTCACCCCGCTCGTACGTGAGACCCAACTTGGTGAGGAGTCGATAGTGCTTGTACCGTCGCGACCTGAGGCGAGTGGCGATCGCGACGTCGTTTGCAGAGGTCGACGCTTGGAGGAGGAGCTCCGAGCGGATCTCCTGAGAGCGAATGGCCAGATAGGGTGCTGCTCCGATCCCCAGCCCGTCGGCCAGGGGGTAGGCCCAGGCGAGGCCGGTCCAGGTCTCCCGAAGCGACGTCGATCCGTTGTACGCGCCGGCGACGCTCTCGGGCCCGGGCGTGTCGAACACGTCCTCCTCCGTGATCTGGTAGCTGGAGATGTCCAGGCCCATCTGTTGTCTCGTGAGCACCGAGTACACGAGCACGTGATCCCCGAGGAAGCCGAACTCGAGCGGGGTCGCCAGGAATGTCGCGATCGGTCGGGTGGACGAGGACCCGAGATCGGCACCCTCGCCGGCGGCGTTCTCCAGCGTGAAGTTGCTCGCCCGGTAGACGCGGGCGCTCAGCAGGAAGCCGGCGTCTCGGTAGAGCGCCAGCGCACCGGGATTGTAATAGACGGCGCTGAGGTCTCGGACCGACCCGATCATCGCGCCCCCGAGCAGTGCGGAGCGGGTGCCGTACTGTTCGGACCAATAGTGGCTGTCTTGGGCGGAGAGGGGCTCGGGCGGGCTCACCAGGCCCGAACCGGTGAGGATCGACAGGGCCAGGAGGCTGATCCGAAAGGACGTGTTCGACATCCGCATCGCACCTTTCCACTGAAGGCTGTGAAGAGACCCACCGGGGGATCGTACTCCCACCGATACTCTAGGCCAACGTCGCATATCTTTGAATGGTCGGTCGGCTCCCTACGGGGACGGAAACGTCTCCCGCTCGCTTCGGCCGACTGCTACCATCCGAGCACCCGCCCCCCCCAGCCACTCGACGCATCGTGAACCTGATTTTCGATCCCTCCGACCGACCCGTCGACTCCGTCCTGCACACCACCGACCTGTCGGAGGCCTCGGAGCGCGCCTTCGATCACGCTCTGGCCATCGCGATTCGTGTTGCAGGCCGTCTTACGATTCTGCACGCCCGCGGGAAGACGACGGACGACTGGGGGGATTTCCCGAGCGTGCGCTCGAAACTCGGGCGGTGGAAGGCGGCCGGGACGATGGAGGGCTTGGACGAGCGTGTCCGGCAGTGCAGCATCACCAAGGTCGAGGCGGGCGAGCGCGATCCGATCGCCGCGTCGAGGCGATACTTGGAGCGCCACCCGGCCGACATGCTGGTGACGGCCACGACGGGCCGCTCCGGCCTCTCGCGGATCTTCAAGTCGTCCACCGCCGAGCGGCTGGCGCGCGAGACACGTCTGATGTCCCTCTTCGTGCCGGCTTCCGGGAGAGGGTTCGTGGACGGGGATACCGGTGAGGTGACGCTTCGTCGAATCCTGCTTCCGGTCGATCCGGCCACGGACCCCCGACCGGCGATGCTGCGTGCCGTGCGCTCGGCGGCCTTCTTGGAGAACCCGTCGCTCGAGATCACCCTGCTTCACGTGACGGACGGCGGCGAGGCCCGTATCGCCGAGGTTCCGGAGCTCCCGTACTGCCGCTGGAACGTCGTGCAGCAGAGCGGGTCCGTCGTCGATCGGATCCTCGAATTGGCGGACGACATCCAGGCGGACGCGATCTACATGTCCACCACGTGGGCCAAGGCGGGCTTCGGTCGGGTGGAGGGCGGCGTGACCGAGAGGGTGCTGGCGGA
>JBDHDM010000004.1:0-40525 GCA_039591515.1 Gemmatimonadota bacterium
ATCGGTGAAGGGCACGTCGGGCACGTCCCAATAGCCGGCCGGACTCGCGGGTGTGTTCCAGTAGTCGCCCGCGGCATCGGGAAACGCGACGATCAGCCCATTGGCCTCGGCCACCGGGTAGAACCAGCTCATCAGCTCGATCCCCGAAGCCGTCTGAGTCGCCCCGTGATAGACGATGACCAGCGGATGTGCGACCTCAGTCACCGCCAGACCGGTGGGGACGAAGAGGCGGTAGGAGCGGCTCGATCCCAACACATCCACCTCATGGACGGTCGACGAGACCTCGCGCAAGCCGACCGGATCGTCACCACAGCCGCCGATCGCGACAGCCACGAGCGCCGCGGCCACCCTGCGACCCACCCACCCATCCATCTCGACCCTCCTGCCCCCACTCCTCCCCCGCCGGTCGTTCATACTCGATGGAGGATCCCGGATTACACCGGTCGTTCGGACGACCCACGTGTAGAGGGGCCGGCGGGTCTCCCCGCCGGCCCCTCCTGGAAGCTGCACCCGACGGCGCCCACGGCGCCTCGCCGGCCTACTTCACGAACAGCATGTCGCGATACGTCGGCACCGGCCACATGTCATCCGGAACGACCCGCTCGAGCCGATCGACAACGTCGCGTACCGCGGTCATCGCCGGGACGATGTTGGCCCGCATGTGCTCGGCCTTCGAGACCACGTCGTCTCCGCCCAGCTCCTGATTCTGCTCGGCGAGCGCGGCGATGCTCTCCGTGAGCCGATCGATCAACTCGTTTACCTGGGCCGCAGTCTTCTGGACGCCGTCCAGCTTCAGGCCGAGCTCGTCGGCGCGCTCGGCCGTGGTGAGCAACTCGTTCAGGTAGCGGACGGCCGCCGGCAGAATCATGGTCTGCGCCATGTACTGAGCCGTCTCACCCTCGATGTTGATCGCGATGAAGTACTGCTCGACGAAGATCTCGTAGCGGGACTCGAGCTCCCGGTGGGAGAGCACGCCGTACTTCTCGAAGAGTTCGAGGTTCTTCTCCTCAACCAGCTTCGGAAGCGCGTCCATGGTGCTGCGGAGGTTGAGCAGCCCCCGGGACTCGGCCTCATCCACCCACTGATCGGTGTAGTTGTCGCCGTTGAAGATGATGCTCTTGAAGACGTGGATCTCCGCCGCGAGCAACTCCCGGAGCGCATCGTCGAAGGAGGTCCCCTTCTCGAGCTCGGCCTCCAGCTTCGCGCACAACTCGTCCACGGACTCGGCCACGATGGTGTTCAACACCACCGCCGGGAACGAGACACTCTGCGAGGATCCGAGGGCGCGGAACTCCCACTTGTTGCCGGTAAAGGCGAACGGCGACGTCCGGTTCCGGTCCCCGGCGTGCTTGGGGAGGTTCGGCAGCGACTTCACGCCCAAGCCGAGCAGGCCACTCGACTTGGAGCTGGTCGCCTCGCCCGCCTTCTCGATCTGCTCGAAGATGTCCTGGAGCTGATCGCCGACGAACGCCGAAATGATCGCCGGCGGCGCCTCGTTCGCTCCGAGCCGGTGGTCGTTGCCGGCGTGGGCCACCGAGGCACGCAGCAAGTCCTGGTGCCGGTGGACCGCCCGGAGGACCGCAGAGCAGAAGAACAGGAACTGCATGTTGTCGTGCGGCGTGTCGCCCGGCTCCAACAGGTTGGCGGAGTCGGTCCCGATCGACCAGTTGAGGTGCTTGCCCGACCCGTTGACACCCTGGAACGGCTTCTCGTGAAGCAGGCAAACCAGGCCGTAACGTCGGGCCACGCGACGAAGCGTCGACATGACGAGCTGCTGGTGATCCGCGGCCTGGTTCGCGTCCTCGAAGATGGGCGCCATCTCGTACTGCCCCGGCGCCACCTCGTTGTGGCGGGTGGTGATCGGCACACCCAGACGGTAGAGCTCGAGCTCGACCTCGTTCATGCACTCGAGCACGCGGGCCGGGATCGATCCGAAGTAGTGGTCGTCGAGCTCCTGACCCTTCGGAGGCTTGGTCCCGAACAGCGTTCGTCCAGACGTCTGCAGATCCGGCCGGCGGTAGTAGAACTCTTCATCGACCAGGAAGAACTCCTGCTCCGGACCGCAAGTCGCGGTCACCGGCGTCGCCGGCGAGCTGAACAGCCGCAGCGCACGACGCGCCTGCTCGTCGATCGCCTCCATGGAGCGCAGCAACGGCGTCTTCTTGTCGAGCGCATCGCCGGCCCACGAGGCAAAGGCGGTCGGGATACAGAGGTAGGCGCCGCCCGGCCCCTCCATGATGAACGCAGGGGACGTGGGATCCCAGGCCGTGTACCCGCGAGCCTCGAACGTCGCGCGGAGGCCGCCCGACGGGAACGAGGATGCATCGGGCTCACCCTGCACGAGCTCCTGGCCACGGAACTCCGTGATCGCCCGTCCGTCTCCGGTCGGCTTGAGGAACGAGTCGTGCTTCTCTGCCGTGCTGCCGGTCAGGGGCTGAAACCAGTGCGTGTAATGGGTGGCACCCTTCTCGAGGGCCCATTCCTTCATGGCCGCAGCCACGGCATCGGCGACCGACGCGTCCAGCTCCGTACGGTTGCGAATCGTCGAGAGGAGAGCCTCGTACTGTGCGTTGGGCATCCGAGACTTCATCTCGTGCAGCCCGAAGAGGTTCTCTCCGAAGACCTCCTCGAGGTCCGTGCGATGGCGTTTGTCGACCGAGGGCGTCGACTCGTACTTGGCGGCCGCCAAGGTGTCGAAGCGGGGGATGGTTCGGCTCACGAAAAAGCTCCCGTGGGGATGAATGTCCTGGTTTCAAAGCTCACCGACTGCCGGGAGGAGAGCAACATGCTCGAGCCCGGAATAGCCTTATTTATTTTACGCTAACTTGCATAGAGTCGTGTCGTTGAGCAGCTTGCGCACATGGAGTTCACAGGAAGAACGCGGGAGCTCGGTCTCCTCCGCGGGCTCCTCGATCGACGGGCCCCCCAACTGATCCGCGTGACCGGGCTCCCGGGCATCGGAAAGTCGGCGCTCGTGCGGAGGGCGACCGCAGACTACGATGGCCTCGCCGTGACCTGTCCGCCCCTCCCGGCGCCCGCGCTGAGGACGGCCCTGGCTCGCGGACTCGCGCGCGTCGGACTGGAGGTCGCGAGGGGAGGCGAGGCACCTCCGTGGTCTTCCCTTTTCGACATCGCCACGTCCGCGGCACGCGGCGCCCCGCGTCCATGGGTGCTCGTCCTGGACGACGCGCACCGACTCGTCGAGGGCCGGGCCCGGTTCCTTCAGCCGCTCGTCGCCGCTCTGGAGAGGGCTGCCGCCGAGGGGATCGCGATGCACGTGGTGCTCATCGGGCGTGAAGGGAGCCTCCCGAATCCCGGAGGCGAAGGCGGACGTACGCCCGCCGCGATGCCGACGGCGGAGACGACGACCGTGTCCGTCGGTCCGCTCCCCCTTCGAACGGCTGCGACCCACCTTCCGGGCAGCTCGGGCTCGGACCGAATCCGCTCGTACGCCGTCTTTGGCGGCATCCCCCGGGTGCTGGCTTCGCTCGACACCGCGGTAACCGTCGGCACCAACGTCCGACGGCTGCTCCTCGACTCCGCCGGTCCGCTCGCCGACGCACCGTTGGCCTGGCTCGAGCGCGAAGTCCAGGCTCCCCCCAGGTACGTTGCGATTCTCGGTGCACTCTCCGGGGGCCCGGCCGACTGGGCCGCGGTGCATGCAGGCGTGCCGGATCTGACACGAAGCGGGCAGGTGGCGCCCTATCTCAAGCGTCTCGGTGAGCTGGGGATGATCGGCACGTCCCGATCACTCGACGCGAGGGCTCGCAGTCGTTCCCGTCGCTACGCTCTGTCCGACCCATTCCTGGCGTTTTGGCTGCGCTTCGTCCTACCCTGGCGGGCCGCGGCGGAAGCGAACCGAGACGACCCTCCTTTGCGTCGGTACTACGCGGAGGAGGTCCGCCCCCGTGTCGACGGACACGTCCAGTCCGTCTTCCCCGTCATCGCCCGACAACACATGCGCAGCGATGCGATCGAGACGCTCGGGGCCAACGCGAGGGAGAACGGCGCCCTCTGGGGGACGCCCGGCGACATCCCGGTGGCGGGCATCCTCACCTCCGGCGCGGCGTACTACGGAACCTGCGCGTGGATGCCGCCGAAGCGCTCGGCGTCTCCACTGGACGACCTCGATGCCCGGGTCCGCGAGACGCGCTACGGCTTCGGTCGTGAGCGCCGCCTTCGGCTGGTCTTCACCGGCCGCACCACGCCCACCTGGCTCAGGCGGGCTGTCGCGCGCCGCCGCGACGCACAGCTCATCGAGGCGGGCGATCTCGTCGGCACGTAGCCGGACGCCAGTCAGGTCGGTGCTCGGCCCGGGCTAGACGTCCAGGTTCTTCACGTAGCGCGCGTTCTTCTCGATGAACTGCCGGCGCGGCTCGACGTCGTCTCCCATGAGCCGGTCGAAGAGGTTCGACGCGATCGCCCCGTCTTCGATCTGTACCTGGAGGATCGTGCGGGACTCGGGGTCCATGGTGGTCTTCCACAACTGATCGGGATTCATCTCCCCGAGGCCCTTGTAGCGCTGGATGTGCACACCCTTCGCCTCGCCGTTCTTGCCGGCGAGGCGCTTCGTGTACTCGTCCCGCTCCGTGTCGTTGTACGCGTAGAACTCCTGTTTGCCTTTGCGCACGCGGTACAGGGGCGGCTGGGCGATATACACGTAGCCCGCCTCGATGAGCTCCCTCATCTGTCGGAAGAAGAACGTCAACAGGAGTGTACGGATGTGGGCGCCGTCCACGTCGGCGTCGGTCATGATCACGATCTTGTGGTATCGCGTCTTGCCGAGCTCGAATTCCTCCCGAATGCCCGCACCGATCGCCGTGATGATGGCGCCGATCTCGTCGTTCGAGAGGATCCTGTCGATCCGCGCCCGCTCGACGTTCAGGATCTTACCCTTGAGCGGTAGGATGGCCTGGTAACCCCGGTCGCGTCCCTGCTTCGCCGAGCCGCCCGCGGAATCACCCTCGACGAGGTACAGCTCGCACATGCTCGGATCGGAGATCGAGCAGTCGGCGAGCTTCCCGGGCAGGACCCCTCCCTCGAGCGCGCTCTTCTTGCGAGCCAGGTCTCGCGCCTTCCGCGCGGCATCACGCGCACGCGCCGCCTGGAGCGACTTCTCGATGATGGCCTTGCCGGCCTTCGGATTCTCATCGAGGAACATGGCGAGGTGCTCGTTGACCGCTGCCTCGACGGCACCGCGGACCTCGCTGTTTCCGAGCTTGGTCTTGGTCTGGCCCTCGAACTGGGGCTCCATGACTCGCACGCTGAGGACACAGGTCAGACCCTCGCGCACATCGTCACCCGACAGGCTCTCGCCCTTCTTGAAGATGTTGTTGCGCTTCGCGTAGTCGTTGATGGTGCGCGTCAGAGCCGCCTTGAGGCCCGTGAGGTGCATCCCGCCTTCGTGCGTGTTGATGTTGTTCACGAAGGTGTGCGTGTTCTCGCTGAATCCCTGGTCGTATTGGAGAGCGAGCTCGATCTCAGCCTCGGGCTTCGACGCCTCGAAGTAGCAGATCTTCTCGTGCAGAGCACCCCTCGAGCCCCGCAAGAAGGTCACGTACTCCGCGATTCCACCCTCGAACTGGTACTCCTCGCGGTGACCCTCGTCCCGTTCGTCGACCAGGACGATCCTGAGGCCCTTGTTCAAGAACGCGAGCTCGCGGAGGCGGTTCGACAGGATCTCGAGGGAGTACACGAGCTCGGTGAAGATCTCGTGGTCAGGCTTGAAGGTGACCGTCGTGCCGCTCCCCTTGGCCTTGCCCCGCTCTTCCAACTCGTTCGTCTTGATCCCGCGCTCGTAGCGCTGGTGGTACAGCTTCCCTCCGCGCCGGATCTCGACCTCGAGAACCTCCGAGAGCGCGTTCACGACGCTGACGCCGACACCGTGGAGTCCGCCGGAGACCTTGTAGGTGTCTTTGTCGAACTTGCCGCCCGCGTGGAGCGTCGTCATCGCCAGCTCGACACCGGGCACTTTCTCCGTCGGGTGGATATCCACCGGGATTCCGCGACCGTCGTCCTCGACCGTGATCGAATCGTCCTCGTGAATCGTCACGACGACCTCGGTACAATGACCGGCCATCGCTTCGTCGATGGAGTTGTCCACGACCTCGTAGACGAGGTGGTGTAGCCCCCGGCCCGACGTGGACCCGATGTACATGCCCGGCCGCTTGCGGACCGCCTCCAGCCCCTTGAGGACCTGGATCTGTCCCGCAGTGTAGTCGCCGCCCTGCTGCTTTTCGTTCTTCGCCATCTCAGCTCCGATGGGTATAGCGCGGGCAACCGCGCTTCATTCCGTCTCCGCCAGCACGAAGACGATTCGCTCCATCGGCGTCTCCGGTACGTGCTCGTTCACACGTTTCACGAAGTCGCCCTTCATCATGTCGAGCTCCATCAACCATGCACTGCTACGCACCTCGACGATCAACGTGGCGTCCTCCACGCTGCGGGCGCGCGTCACGGCGGCCACCGTCTCTCCGACGAGCTCGGGCCAGGCGTCCAGCACGCCGAGTCGCTCGAATTGCCGGAGCACTCCTGCTTCCTCGAGCACGCCGTTGAGCACATCCCCGATGGGCTGAGGCTTCGTGGCTCGCCTCACGTGCAGATCTCCCCGGCCCGGATTCGCCACCGGGGGAGACGATCGCTCCGAAGCCGCACGTCGCCCTCCTTCGGGGCCGTCAGCACCACCTGGCCCGTGTCCTCCGTGTCCATCAGCTCGAGGATTCGCTCGCTGCGCCCCTCGTCCAGCTCGGCGAAGACGTCGTCGAGGAGGATGAGGGGTCGCTGGCTTCGCCGATCCCGGATCGTCTGAGCCTCGACGAGGCGCAGGGCCAGCGCGGCAGTACGTCGCTGTCCCCCTGAGCCATAGTCGCGCAGATCGAGGTCACTCTCCCGATGCTCGAGCTGGAGCCGGATGTCGTCGCGATGCGGCCCGACCACCGTCACGCCGAGGCGATGCTCACGGTCCGCCGACCGGGCCAGCGCATCCCGGAACGCACAACAAGCCGACTCGGCGGTGACCTCGCCGGAGAGTGGCACGCTGGACTTGTAGGTCATGCGCGACGTCGCGTCATCGCTCACCCGCCGGTAATAGGCGCCGAAAGTCTCACACCGCGCGGTGATCCACGCGTGGCGGGCTGCGATCACCACGCCACCCTCCCGCACCAGACCCTCGTTCCAGGCGGCAACGAGCGAGGCCGGGTCCCTCGCCTTGAGAGACGCGTTTCTGCGCTCCAAGCTCCGGCGGTATGCCTGGAGAGCGGGCAGGTAGTCGGGCTCGTTGAGGGACAACACGATGTCCAGAAACCGGCGGCGCTCGGAGGGCCCTCCGCTCACCAGGTCCACGTCCGCCGGAGAGAAGATGACGGCGGACAGATGCCCCAACGCATCGCCCAGGCGCTCGGGCTCGCTCCCATCGATCGTCACCTTCTTCCGTTTCCCCTTCCTCTGGAACGCGGCCGCCACTTCCCGACCCCGGGAATCCTCGTCGCCGTCCGCCACGGTCGTCCCCACCACCCGGAACACCTCCTCGCCAAACGCGACCATCTGACCGTCACGGGCGCCCCGGAAGGACCGGAGGGTCTCGAGATAGTAGATGGCTTCGAGGAAGTTCGACTTGCCCTGGGCGTTGTCCCCGACCAGCGCGACGCCCTCGGCGGGCACCTCGAGAGCCTGGTTGTGCAGGTTCCGAAAGTGCCTGAGCCTCAACGTGCTCAGGCGCAAGGCGCGAGGCTCGGGAGGGTCCCTGAAAACATGAGGAAAGCTAATGCTTCCAGAAGCTCGCTTCCACCACCATCGCCCCTCGAGTCGGCCCCGTTCGGCGCCGGCTCGAGGTGATGAGACCGAGGCGCGCCAAAGCCCGCGCCGGGCTCCCTGCAAACGTCGTCAGCGACCTGCGAAGTCGGGCTTCCGCTTCTCCAGAAACGCGCTCATGCCCTCCTTCATGTCGTCGGTCGACGCGAGCAGGCCGAAGAGCGCGGACTCGAAGGCGAGCGCTTCCGCCGTACCCGTGTCGAGACCTCGGTAGATCGACTCGAGTGCCATGCGGACGGCGACGGGACCGTTCTTCGTGACCCTGCGTAGCAACGCCTTCGCTTCGTCGAGAAGGTCGTCGGGCGGCACCACAGCGGACACGAGTCCGAGGTCGTGCGCCCGAGAGGCGTCCATCATGTCGCCGGTGAGCGTCATCTCGATGGCCCGGCCCAGCCCGATCAACCGGGCGAGGCGGATGGTGCCCCCGTAGCCCGGGATGATCCCGAGGCTCACCTCCGGAAGACCGAACCGGGCACGCTCGCTCGCGATTCTCATGTGGCAGGCGATCGCGAGCTCACAGCCTCCACCGAGTGCGTACCCCCCGACGGCGGCCAACACGGGCTTCGCGAGCTGTTCGATCATTCGGAACACGTCCTGCCCGTCACGGCTGACCCGAACCCCCGTGACCGAGTCCATGGTCGCGAGCTCTCCGATGTCCGCACCCGCGACGAAAGCCTTCTGACCAGCTCCGGTGAGGATGACGCCGCGGACGTTGTCGTCGGTGGCGAGACCGGCGAACACCTCGCCGAGCTCCCGCACGACTTCCGCGTTGAGAGCGTTGAGCTTTTCTGGTCGATCAATCGTGACCACGGCGAGCTCCGCGTCCCATTCGACGCGTACGTATTCGAGATCGGCCATTGCGGACGGGCACTCCATTCTTGGTTTCGGGAGTCCGAACGGAGCAATCTAGCGCCCGCCGCACGATGGAAAAACGTGCTCGCCCCTCTTAACTTTCGCCCCTTCGCGCCGGCGTGGCGACCATCCCCAGGCCCCCGAGCAAGGCGCCTTCCCAGCCCCGGCGAGGCACCGGCCCGCCAATACAGGAGCACAGATGAGTCGGTCCCTGAACAAGGTCATGCTGATCGGAAACGTCGGAAACGATCCGGAGATCCGGGCGACGTCGTCCGGCGCTCGCGTCGCGAAGGTCTCGTTGGCAACGAATCGCTCCTGGACGGACCGCAACTCCGGACAGAAGAACGAAAAGACCGAGTGGCACCGCCTCACGTTCTTCGGCCGCCTGGTGGACGTGGTCGAGCAGTGGGTGAAGAAAGGCGACCGCCTCTACGCCGAAGGGCGTATCGAGTACTCGCAGACGGAGGGTGACCAGGGCACGAAGTATTGGACCGACATCGTCGTGACCGAGATGGTCATGCTCGGCTCGACGGGCGGAGGGGGCGCGAGCTTCGAGGGCGGCAGTGCGGAGGGGTTCGCAGGCTCCGGCGGCTCCGGTGGAGGTGGCGCACCCGCCCCCGAGCCAGACGACGATCTTCCCTTCTGAGGAGTCGTCCGCCGAAGGGTCTTCAGCCCACCGAGCCGGGGCAGACTCCGCGCAGCACCGGCTCAGCCCTCGTCCGCTACCTCCGACTCCCACAAGCCCATGAGGTACTCCTCGTACAGCTCGGGGTGCTTCTCGTAGTCCTCAAGCCAGACCTCGAACGGGGGCAGCGCGACGCGGTGCGAGAGCCAATCCGTGGCGACGCGCACCATCTCGGCGTAGGAGATCTCCCCCTCTCCGCCCTCCTCTCGGTATGCCCTATGGGCGAGGAGATAGATCTCGTCCGGACTCATGTAGACGAGTAGATCCGCGACCTGCGCCGAGCAGTAATCGTGGTACTTGGCGCGCAGGACGTGAATCGGCTCACCCGACCCAGTCTGACCTGCGTCCACTCGCGGCGCCTCCCACCGGACGTGAAAAAGCCCCCGGCTCCGAGGGGGCTGCTACCGAGCCTCGTGGAGACCGGACACGCCTAACGTTTGAGCCGAGCCCCCCCCGAACGCAAGGATCTCGACGACCCTACGGTCGAGCGGGGAGGCCCTCGTCGTCCGACAACCGTTCGCGGTCGTTTTCCCTCAGGTGGCGGTAGATGGATCGACGCGTCAGACCGTAGAGCACGACCCGGCTGAGAAACTCCGGATCGGTCTCCTGCACCTCCTCGGCCAGCGCAGCGATGTCTCGCGGCAACCGGACGGAAAGTTGAACGGAACGCGTCTCCCACATGGACACACCTCTCCCAATGAGTTTGGGGCGAAAGCTACGCTTTTCAGGGAAACCGGGATCGGAGAGCCGGACGGCCCCGAACCGGGCGGGAGGCGCTAGCAGCCTCATGATGTTCAGGAACTCTACGAAGGGTCGTGTGGCCGCGCAACCCCCGAAAGTCGCGATCCGCGCCAAATCGGCCCAAATCCTAAAGTGTTATGCCACAACACGTTACAAAATACACCAATCCTGTAATCCAACTGTTCCCGCGCACGACCGCAGGTTACACACAACACGGGCGTACAGACGGAAGTCCATGGAGTACACAGGGTTTCGGGAAGCCGGATCTGAGCGAATCCGACCAGACCGTTGCGGATTTTTTACGGAAAAATCCGCTAGCGGAGGGAGGACCGGAGGAAGGCCTCGAGGGTCCCCGCCTCGAAGCTCAGGAAGCGTCGCCGCAGGTCTCGCGGGTCTCCCTCGCGGAAGATCAGGGCCGTGTGATGGACAAGCCCCGAGGCCTCGTCCTCGAAGGCGATGAAGCCGCGCCACGCGTCCCGATCTCGGAAGCCCCTCAGCCGCGCGAGCCAGGATCCGTCCGACCGGGTCAGGCGACGAGATTCGATCGTTGCCGGCTCCGCCGCCGTCGGCGCTTTGGCGGCCTCACCCAGATCCAGCAGATACGCCTCGGGATTCCGACGCATGTCCTCGAGCCAGATTTCGAACGGAGGCAGCGGCAACAGCCGCGCGCAGTACTCGGTCAATTTGGCGAGCGGGTCGTCCGGCACCGTTTCGAGCGCCGGATCTTGCCTGGCAGCACGGTACAGCGGACGGATCGCTTCGCGGGGCAGAAGGGCAACGAGGCGGCGGGCGTGTCGCTCCCGGTACTCCTCGTACTCGTCCCGTAGCTCGGCCTCCTCGCGTTCGACACCGTCCGATACGCGAGGGTCGAGCCAGCGCGCCGAGCCGCCCCAAGAATGGATCAATGAACTGCCTGCGTGCCCGGCGAGGGCGGTGGAAGGGGAACGACGGTGAGACCGGGCTCGTGGATGTGGAGCTCTGCGAGAGTCTCGCGCGCTCCAAAGGTCTCCATGAGCCGATCGAGCGACGCGTACCGCGAAGGTTCGAATCGAGCGACGAGTGCTACCAGGCCGCGACGCATCTCTCCCAAGGCCGAGCGGGCCTCCCGGAGTGCCGTGGGTAGCGCGAAGCGAACGTGGTAGGTGATCGAGTCCGCCCGCCCCTCGGGTTCGGTGCGCTTGAGTTCCGCTCGAGGAAAGGCGTCGAAGAGCGCATGCTCGAAGGCAGTGTCGGGCTCGCTCATCGCGGTCCGGAAGACGAGCGCGCAGGTATCGTAGTCGAGGTGCGCGCGCGTGAGCCTCCCAGGCCCGAGCACCAACCGGATCGAGGTGCCCTCGTGCAGATCGAGATCGCGACAGATGTCCCGGAACCCGACCCGCAGAAAGGTGGGACGGGTGAGCGGACCGAAGCCGACTCGCTCGAGGACACGTAGGCCGAGGCGTCGAGAGTATCGTCGGAGCGCATCGTCATTCCGCGCCGCAGCGGACGCGGTGATCAGCTCCGACACATGCTCGACCGTGGGCTCGTAGACCCAGTCCAGCACGACGAGCTCGGTGCTGAGGTCGAGGACCTTCAGGGCACCACTGCCCAGATCCAGCGCCTCGCAGCTCGACGCGAACCGACCATCGACCACGAGTGCCAAGCCGATATCCTCGATTCGACCTCCCAGCGTGTCCATTTCGTGGAGATCCCGATACTGGACGATGGCCCGCGTGAGGGGAAGCTCACAGATGCCGGGAACGTCCCCCATGGCCTCCGGGCGAGCACTGGCGCTGGTGTGGAGATCCATGGACGCTGCGTCGCCCTCCGGCCCGGATACAAGAGTAGGACGAGAGTGGCTCCGTCCCGTAAAACGGTCACTCTCTTGGTTCCCGACGGGCCTCGGAAGCCATCGAAACCAGGTCGCGTCGGATTCGCACGTTAATGAGGTCGTCCACCTCTCTGCAAGGAAAAAATGCCGTCGCCGCACTAAGAAACCGAGGCGGCGCGTACCTTGCAGCGCAGAATGGGGGTAGACTCCTTCCCCGAAGCCGACCACCGCTTGGACACACCCCCAGACACGCGGAGCTCCGCACGCCTCGTACCCACGCAGCGCGAACGTAGACGATCCGTGGCCTTCATCGGTGACGGAGATGACCGGTGGGCCTGCTTTCTCGTCACCTTCCCCTCCGGGACGAACCGCTGGCACGGGTACTTCTCGTTTCGGCCCAGCCATAGCGAGGTCCCGGGCGACGAGGTCCGGACCACCGACATCTTCGTCGAGGCGTCCGAAGAGGAGATCCACGAGAAGGCGCGCGGGCTCGGGAGACCCCTGCTGCGGGGCCTTCTGGAGTCCGCCCTCCACACGAGCGCACGCGATACCCGACCCGCCCACCTTCGGGGCCGGTTCCGCTCCCTTCTCTCAGCCAGCTCCGCAGAGATCTCCGGGCAGTGGACCGATGATCCGTCGCAGGTGGGCCCCTGCGAGCTGGATCAGCTCCGCTCACTGTACGAGTCGTACAGGCTCGACCAGGTCTCACACTTCATCTGTCTCGTGGACCCCGATGCATTCGACCGCGCCGTGGACGTCATCCTGGAGGGTGAGCGGATCGACTTCCGAGCCACCGACCGGGTCCAGTTCGCGCGCATGGTGATCGACCACATCGAGCGCCTGCTACCGCTGCCCGATTTCGACAGCTGGGCCCGGGATTTCCTCTCGAATCCAGACGCATGCCGCCTGTACGCGCACACGCTCCACAGGGAGGGTCGGCTCCCCTGAGATCATTGCCCACCTGTGCGAACTCGCTTATGCTTGAACGCTCTGCAACAAGCTCATTCTGTCTGAAGGATGTGATCGTCTTGGAAGTCGTCGTACAGGACAATGAAAGCCTCGATCGCGCGCTTCGCCGCTTCAAGCGCAAGGTGCAGCGGTCGGGACTCTACTCGGAGCTCAGGAAGCGCCGCTACTACGAGAAGCCGAGCGCCCAACGCAAGAGGAAGCGCGAGGCCGCGATTCGTAGGGAGCGCAGACGGCAACGTCGCAAGCGCGCCTGATACGTCCTCGTCGATCGTACAAGACGGTCCTTCCCCGATGGGAAGGACCGTTTCTTTTTTTGTTGGTCCGCGGAACCCACCCCGCAGTCAAACGGGCAGGGGCACCGGCGCCTCGCCCGACCAGTCGTAGAATCCCTTCCCCGTCTTGCGCCCGAAACGCCCCATCGAAACGATCCGCTTGAGCAGCGGGGGAGGAGCGTAGCGCTCCTCGCGATACTCCTCGAACATGATCTCGCTGATCTTGTACAGGGTGTCGATCCCGACGAAGTCGCACAGGATGAACGGACCCATCGGATAGCCGCATCCGAGCGTCATGGCTGTATCGATGTCGGCGATGCTCGCCACGCCCCGCTCCAACTGCCGGATGGCGTCGAGCATGTAGGGAACGAGCAGCAGGTTGACGACGAAGCCCGAGTTGTCCTTGGCGGTGATGGGGACCTTGCCCAGGGCGCGCGAGAAGGCGAACGCCCGGTCGAAGGTCTCTTCGCTCGTCGCGATCGTCCGCACGACCTCCACGAGCCTCATGACGGGCACGGGATTGAAAAAGTGCAGGCCCACGAAACGATCGGGGCGCGACGTGGCCGCAGCCATGTCGGTGATCGTGAGAGAGCTCGTGTTCGAGGCGAAGATCGTTTGCTTCGCACAAAGCTCGTCGAGCTCCGAAAACAACGCGTTCTTCGCCTCCAGCTCCTCGACGATCGCCTCGATGACGACGTCGCGATCGCCGAGGTCCGACACCTGCGTCGTGAAAGTGAGACGGGCCCAAGCCGCGTCACGGTCCTCGGCCGAGAGCTTCTCCTTCTCCACGGCCTTGTCCAGCGATTTGCGGATCCGCTTCTTGCCGGCCTCGAGGAAGTCGTCGTTGACTTCCCGGACCTTCACTTCGAAACCGCTCTTCGCCGCAATCTCTGCGATCCCACTTCCCATGAGGCCGCACCCGACAACCCCGACCTTGCTGATGTTCACACATCCTCCGTTTGGTTTTCCGTGATTCGCTCTACTTGGCCACGGTCGAGCGCTAGGTCTCGTCCGACCCCATGAGGTCGCGCGCCACGCCGTGAAAATGCCGTCTGACCCATCGACGCCACGAGGGGGGCGGCGGCTCCAGTGATGCACCCCTCTCGAGCGTATCGAGCACGCCCTCGATCTCGGTCCGGACGTCGACGACCTTTTTCCGATGGCTGCGCCCGACCGCGACCGCGATGCTGGCCCAGACGCCCCCCCCGACCAGCACCCCGGCGCCCACCCCGACGACGAGCGGGAGCGTCGACGCGATCAGCGCTCCGACGACGACGCCGGTGGCCGTGCCCGCCGCACCGCCACCGAAGACCGCACCGGCCAGATCCTCGTTTCGAGTTCCTGGGTCAACCAGAAACTCGACCAATGTGCGTTCTTCGTCGACCCGCTCCATCCGCACTTCCACCGATTTCGCGGAGGCGATGTAGTACTTCCTGGAGCTGAAGCTCGCCGCGCGGGCGAGTTGAGACGTCCAATCGACCGCCGGCCGATACTGAAGCACGTCCGCGGTCCGGCGGACGCGCTGGAGAAGCTGCGTCGCAACGAGGAACTCGTCGACCTCCAGCGCGATCGAGTCCGGGACGCCAGGCACGACGCGGGACACCGTGATCAGAGCGGGCCCGAAGAGGCGGTCGAGTCGCCCACCGCCGACCTCACCCGACCGGACCTCCGCGAGCGCGCGCCGGATGTGGGACTCGGGCAGACCGACCTCGCCGGCGATACGAAGGAGCTCGACTTCGCTGACCGAGCCTTCGGCCCCCTCCGGGTCCGAGCCGGCCAGCTCCGCCGCCCGTCGGATGACGGCGTCGAACTCACGTCGGGTGAGGCTGCGTCCCGTGCCTCCGTCAGACATTCGCGAGAGCCGTTCGATCAGAGCGCCTCGACGATGACGGCGCCGCCCTGGCCGCCGCCGATACAGGCGGAGCCGAGTCCGTAGCGAGCCCCCCGTCGACGCAACTCGTGCACGAGGTGGATGGTGATCCGCGCGCCGGAAGCCGCGAGCGGGTGCGTGATGGCGATCGCCCCACCGTTCACGTTGGTCTTCTCCGGATCGAGGCCGAGCTCCTTCTCCACCGACTTGTACTGCGGTGCGAAGGCTTCGTTGACCTCCACGAGGTCCATGTCGCCGACGGTCAGGCCGGCCTTCTCGAGAGCGAGGCGGGCGGCGGGAGCGGGTCCGATCCCCATGACCTGCGGCTCGACACCGACGAAGCCCCAGGAGACGATCCTGGCCAGAGGCTCCGCTCCGTTGGCTTCCGCCCACTCCGCGCTCGCCACCACCGCGCTGGCGGCCCCGTCGCCGATCCCGCTCGCGTTCCCCGCGGTGACCAGTCCGTCCTTGCGGAAGTACGGTCGTAGCCCCCCGAGGGCCTCCATGGTCGTCTCGGGACGCATGTGCTCATCGGTCGCGAACACGCTCTCTCCCTTTCGCGACTTCACGACCACATCGGCAATCTCGGCCTCGAAGTGCCCAGCATCCCATGCGGCCTTGGCGCGCTGCTGCGAGTTGACGGCGACTTCGTCGGCCTCTTCTCGAGTGACCCCGTAGCGATCCGCCAGCTCCTCCGCCGTCTGGGCCATGGTCAGGTCGCAGTTGGTGTCGAGCAGCGATTCCCAGAGGAGGTCTTCGAACTGGCCTCCAGCTGGCCCGAGGCGGAGCTGCCGGCCCCATCGGGCTCCGCGCAGCACGTGGGGTGCCTGGCTCATCGACTCGGTACCGCCGGTGAGGCACACCTCGGCCTCACCGAGGAGAATCTCCTTGGCCCCTTGAACGATGGCCTCGAAGCCGGATCCGCACAGGCGATTCACGGTGAGCGCCGGCCGCTCTTGCGGCACGCCGCTCCGGAGCCCGACGTGGCGCGCCAGATAGATCGAATCGGAGGAGGTCTGGAGCGCGTTTCCGAAGAAGGTGTGATCGATCTGGTCGGGTGTGACCCCCGCGGCTTCGATGGCTGCTTTGGAGCTGACCACGCCCAGGTCCGTCGCCGTGAAGTCCTTGAGCGTGCCTCCGAAGGTCCCGAAGCCCGTGCGCTTCCCGGAGAGTATGACGACGTCCCGCGGATGCCCCTGCGTTGCCATGAAGCCCGATCCAGTATGAAGTGTCGGTCGTATGGAGAGCCTTCGCCTACCCCGGCGGCTCGACCCGGTTCACCCTTTCACGCCCACGTCACGACGTCGCGTCGGGTGCGCGATCGGCGCCCCCTGTGTTCACCCCGTCATCGGGAAAGGATGGCGCCCCGATGACCTCGCGGGCGAGCCACACGTGCCGCCGATTGTGTGCGAGCAGCATCTCGAACGCGGTCCCAAGAGAGAAGCGCAGTAGCGCAAGGAAGGGTGACCCGAAACGCACGCGCCCCAGATCCAGGCCTCGGGCGTCCTCCATGAGGTCGATCAGCTTCTCCTGGAGTCGGGCAAAGTCCCCGCCGGCTTCGCTGGGGCCGACCCCCGGATCCGGCACCATCGAGCGGAGCGTCTTGAGGCGCCTCTTCGGCGGAGGCTCCATCGACCTCGCGAACCAGGACGCGATCCGAGGGTGCCGGTACGGCCCCTCCGACCGCACCCCCTCCGAAGTCGCTCGGTCGACCGCGCTGGCGATCGCGCTCAGGTAGGCGTCGTTGATGATCGCGAGGTGGGCCACGTGGCCCGCCACCGACCAGCGCGTCGGATCCGGACGCCAGTGTGCGGCCTCGTCGGAGAGTCCACCCAAGAGGGCGGCAACCTCACCCGCCTGACCCCGAGCCTCTTCGACCAGGGCATCGATGTCGGAAGGGCTCTTCGGGGCCACGTCGATTCCCGATCACTCCGGGGGCGTCGCCGACAGGTGCTCGACGATCCACGTCCCGACCTGCTCGGTGGAGAAACTCCCTCCCAGGTCCGGCGTCGTGCTTCCTTGGGCGATGGAGGCCATGACCGCTTCCTCGATCCGATCGGCTGCACCCTCGACCCCGAGGTGATCGAGCATGAGTCCCACGGAGCGGATGGCCCCCATGGGATTGGCCGTACCCCTGCCGGCGATGTCGGGAGCGGAGCCGTGGACCGGCTCGAACAGCCCGTTGCGGCCCGGATGGACATTGGCCGACGGAGCGAGTCCGAGTCCCCCTGTGATCTCCGCCGCGAGGTCACTGATGATGTCTCCGAAGAGATTGGGGGCGACGATCACCTCGTAGCGCTCCGGACGCCGCACCAGGTCCATCGCCATCGCGTCGACGTACATGGCGTCTTGCTGAATCTCCGTGAACTCGCCGCCGACCTCGGCGAACACTCGCCGCCACAGACCGCCCACATGCCGCATGGCGTTGGACTTGTCGACCAGCGTGACGCGACCGCGCTCACGCCGGCGTGCGTAATTGAAGGCGGCCCGGATGATGCGCTCGACCCCCTTGCGTGTGGCGATGTTCTCTTCGAGCGCGACCTCGTCGGGGGTCCCGGTCTTGAAGCTGCCGCCCATACCCGTGTACTCACCTTCCGTGTTCTCGCGGAAGATCTCGAGCCGGAGCGGCTGGACATCTCTGAGCGGTGACCACTCCGGTGACAGCAGAGAGCAGGGCCGAAAGTTGACGTAGAGGTCGAGCCGGAACCGCATCCCGAGCAGGATGTCCTTGGCGTGCTCGTTGCCCGGCACTCGTGGGTCACCCAGCGCGCCCAGGAGAACTGCATCGTGGTCCTCATCGAGGGCCCGAAACTCCTCGTCGGTGATCGTGACGCCGTCGCGCAGATAGCGCTCGGCACCGAGATCCCACTCGGTCAGCACGAGATCCATGCCGTGAGAGGGGGCAACAGCCTCGAGGACTCGACGCGCTTCGCGCACGACCTCCACGCCAATGCCGTCTCCGGGAATGAGCGCAATTCGGGCCATGGGTGGATCCGCGGGTAGTGGAGTGCGCTGGAGCGGCGGGGCCAGAGTAGGCGAGCGAGGGAGCGCGCGCCAGCGCGTCAGCGGCGCTCGTCCGCCGCCACGACGATCACCCCGCGGGCACTCTCCCGATTCCCCTGAAGCCGGTACGGGTAGCGGCCGGGTGGGGCGTCCTCGAACGTCAGCACGAAACGGGCGTCCCGCTCCAGGAGCGGTGGGGAGGCTCCCTGGCCGGTGCGCGTGAGGAATTCGCCCGCGGACGCATCGAGCGAGTCCGTATCGAAACGCACCTCGTGCACCATCCAGTCTCCGGACACGAACTGCACGAGGTCGCCGACGCGCACTTCGATGGAGTCGGGATCGGCCTGCTCCGCATCCTCGGTGCGAAGGGTCACCGTGTGCACGCGATCAGCATCCGTGAGCCCGAGGTCGGCCCGGAGCACCTCGTCGGGCATGAGCTCCGGATCCGGCTTCTCACAGCCCGTCATACCGAGCGCAACGACGAGCGCGACGACCCGCACCAGGGGCGAACTCGAGGCCCGCACGTGAGACGCGATGCCCCCGCGAAAGGGAGCCGCGTCGCTCAGTTCCTCACGGCGGTCCCGCACGATGCACAAAAGCGCCAGCCCGTCTCGAGCTCCGCGCCGCAGGACCCACACGGCACCAGACTCTGATCCATACCGCAGAATGGGCAGTAATTCACGACATCGCGCTGCGGCAACGACTCTTGGCACCAAGAGCACGCGCCACCCGCGGCGCCGGACGCACTCGAGTTGGAGCCGGAGCCGTCCACGAACTCCGGGGCGAGCGGAGGGCGAGCCGCCTCCGCCGCGCTTTCACCATCAGGGGTCTTTTCTCCCACGTGATCCTCCAATTCCTCCGAGACAGCCGCCGATAGCGGCGAAGGTGGCGGGCTCTCAGACTCGGCTTCGTCCGAGAAAATGTCCATAGCAGACGGTACGATACCGAGGTCCGCATTCCGCTCCGAAGGCGCGAGTGCCGCCATCGCGACCGGGTCTTCGGCCTCCAGCTCCTGCACGAGATCGGGCAGCTCGTCGAGGGCGGAGGCCGACAAATCGAGTGAAGCCTGATTGAGACGGACGTCGACCGCGGCGAAGTCTCGATAGAGGCTCGTATTGGGGTTGGCCCATTCGAGCTCGTCCTGAATCGCTCGCAGAGCCGGCTCCGAGTCGAGAATCAAGAATCCTCCCTCGCCGGAGAGCAGCCGAATCAGCGCATGCTCGTAGTCGCCGTTCATCTGCACGCCGATTCGATCCCGGTGCGTCGCATACGGCACGAGGTTCTGATAGATCTCGGCGACCGTGAAGGATGAGGTGAGGTACTCCGGTCGTTGTGTCTGGATCTCTTCGATGAGCGCCCGGTGAAAGCGCTCGAGAACGTCGTCGGACATGGTCTACTCCTCGACCTCGAGTCGGATCAAGCCGGCCCCGACCGCAGCGCGCAGGAACGACTCCGGGTCCCCGAAGGGCACCTCGACCCCACTGGCCTCGTGCCAGCGTTCGGCGGCCCGCCGCATGTACTGCTGGAGCGTCTCGTGCGAGAAGCCGGCATGATCACGCATCTGTCTTACGATCTCTGACCAGTTTCCCCGGAGCAAGTGCCCGTCGGAAAGACGGATCACCCGGATGCCGTCCACGTCTCCGGACTTTTCGAAGAGCTCGAGCTGGCTCGGGTCGAAGTACTCCGCCCCGTCACCGGCTCCCATGGTGGACTCGATCTCGGCGAGCAGTCGGTCGATCGGATCCTCGACCTGCTCCAACTCACGGAGTCGCTGCTCCCAAGGAGCCAAGCGGGAATCACCGGACTCGAGCTGCCACAGGGTGCGCTTCAACTCCATGAGCCGCCACACCGCCAGCGGATCCCAATGCTCCTGAGGAGGCACTCGCTCGAACTCGCGGAGTGAGCCCTCCCAGTCTCCCCGGTCGTAAAGGAGGTGCCCTAGATAGACACGCGCCTCGTGCAGCTCCGCGTCGAGGCGCAGCGCCCGCCGAATCTGGCGGCCGGCGCCGACGTCGTCACCGAGTCGGTGCAGTGCGTATCCCAGTGAGGCCGCCGCCTCCGCGTTGTCCGGCCGGCTGGCCGCAGCCTTGGCGAAGACGTCACGGCAATCCGAGTACATCGACGCACGATAGAGCGCCCGGCCCATGGTCAGCATGAGCTCGATGTCGTCGTCGAAGCCCATCGACGCGACCGCGTTGAACAAACGCAAGGCCTCGACACGCTCGCCGAAACGGAGGAGGGTCTCGCCCAAGCCCACGAGGGCGTCTTCATGGCCGGGATCGAGGACGACGGCGCGCTCGAAGGCGTGCCGTGCCCAAGCGTACTCTTCGCGCGCCAAGCGGGCGTACCCTAGTCCTACGTAGAGCTCGACGGCGTTGGGGTAGAGGGAGAGACCCTCTTTGAGCATCTCGAGGGCCCCGTCGTAGTCGCCATCGTTGTAGAGCTTGTGCGCCTGCTCGTCGTATTCCTCGGAACTGAGGAACCCTTCGGGCATACTCGAGATCTCTACCTGATTCGGGAGTTCCCCGTGCTCCTCGGAGCCGTCGCTCGGACCGGGGACGCGCTGATCGCCAACAAGCTAATGCGGCGGTTCGGAGCGAACCAGGCTCTCGTATGCCCCGTCACGCCCTGCCGTACGAGATCCCACAGGAGCGGCACACGAGCTCCGGACCGGCCCGGACCAACATCTCCCCGGGACCGTGCCGCGGACAGTCGGGATCCCGCCCGGCTGCGACGGCTTCTTTGACGGCCTTTCGCTCGGACCGGCTCGCTTTCGGGATCTTCAGGTCGTAGCGCAGAGAGGAGACGCTGCACTCGAGGATCGCGGTCGCGGACCCATCGGCGTCGGGCCGCACGCCCAGGAACATGAGCACGCCCCCGTTGGGAGACGGAATCCGCAGCCGCGCGTAATACTGCTTCAGCAGCTGCTTCTCATTGTCCAGCTGCAGCACCTCGCCCACGGCCCTCCCCTTGTTCACCTCCGGACAGCGCGCTCGGCGGCCGCCGAAGTCACGTCTGGTCCGAACCGCCAGCCAAAAAGTGGCGGCAAGTATACCGATTTCCGGCGACCCGTCAACTATGTCGCCGGAGCGACAAGAAAAGCGGGGACGGGGCAGCCGATGCGCCCCGCCCCCGCCTCTTACCAGGACCGATGGTCCGTCAGTTGACCGGTGCGTCCTCCAGGGCCTTCGCGACACTCGCGGAGCCGTGGGCGATCGCGGGCTTGCAGAAGCGGATGCCGATCTGGTGCAGGCTCTGCAGGTCGGTGTCCGTCAGATCGGGGTAGCGCTCCCCGAGATAGTCGATCGTTTCGTCCATCCAGTGACGCTGATCTTCCTCAGCGGCCTCGAGAACGCCGCAGCGGTGAACGTGGCTGAACAGCTCATCACGCGCGCGGTCAAGGAGCTTCTCGTGGGACAAATCGTCCTCCCTTCGAGTCGTCAATGCTGGCGCGCCTTCAGCGCGCCGCTTCGTCAGCTTATCCTTCAGCCGTATAACGTAACCGTGAATTGAATCCAAATAAACCGGAGGCACCGTGCCTCAAGGGACAGCGCCCAACGCGGTCGAGCTCGAGGTCTTTCGACACCTTTTCACGGCGCTGGCCGAAGAGATGGGGGCCGCGCTCAAGCGCGCCTCCTTCTCCCCGAACATCAAGGAGCGGCGCGACTACTCGTGCGCGCTGTTCGACCCTCATTGCGTCGCCGTCTCCCTGGGTGATCACATGCCGGTGCATCTAGGTGCCATGCCCATGAGCGTCGAGGCTGCGCTCTCCGAGCTGGGCACGCTCCAGCCAGGCGACGTGGTGTGCCTCAACGACCCGTTTCGCGGTGGCACGCACCTCCCGGATATCACGCTGATCTCCGCGGTACACGACGATTCCGGAGCCCTGCTGGGGTACGTCGCGTCACGCGCCCATCACAGCGACGTCGGTGGCTCGACGCCGGGCTCGATGCCCCTGGCTCGGGAGATCTTCGAGGAGGGAGTGAGAATTCCGCCCGTGCGACTCTGGCGGGAAGGTCAGCGCAACGACGACTTGTGGCGGACCCTGCTGGCAAACGTCCGCACCCCGGTCGAGCGGGCCGGGGACCTCGACGCTCAGGTCGCGGCGCTGAACACGGGTGCGACGCGACTTCGGGAGATCTCGTCCCGCAGAGGCACGGCCGAGACGCTGGAGGCCATGAAGGCCCTGGTCGCCTACGCGGACCGCCTCGTCGAGGCCGGCCTCACCCGTGTCCCGGACGGCACGTACGCTGCGGAGGACTTTCTCGAGGACGACGGCTTCGGCTCGGGGCCGATCCCGATCCGGGCGACACTCACCGTCGATGGCTCCGGCCTCTCGATCGACTTCACGGGAACGGCCGGGCAGGTACCCGGAGGGGTGAACGCCGTCGCAGCCATTACGGCATCCGCGACCCGCTACGTGGTGCGATGCGTCGTCGAAGCGCTCCTCGGCGAACCTCTGCCAGCCGGGGGCGGGTCCATGTCGGCGGTCCGGTTGATCCTGCCGGAGCGAAGCCTCGTCAACTCGGGCCCGCCGGCATCGGTCGCCGCGGGCAACGTCGAAACCAGTCAACGAATCACGGACGTCCTCATCCGAGCGTTCGGCGAGGCCCTCCCGGATCTGATGCCCGCGCTCTCCCAGGGCACGATGAACAACACCACCGTCGGGGGGGTCGATCCGAGAACCGGTCAGCCGTTCGCGTACTACGAGACGGTGGGTGGTGGCATGGGGGCCGGCCCCGACCGCGACGGCCTCAGCGGTGTCCACGTCCACATGTCGAACTCGCTCAACACGCCCATCGAGGCGCTCGAGCACGCCTACCCCTTCCGCATCACCGCGTACTCGATCCGCCGAGGTACCGGCGGGGAGGGAGCGCACCGGGGCGGCGACGGGCTGCGGCGTGACCTGCAGCTTCTCGGGCCCGCCCGAGTCGCGCTGCTTTGCGAACGACGCTCCATCGGCCCGGCCGGCGCCCGTGGAGGCGCGCCCGGGGCGTGCGGAGCGAACGTCCTGATCCGGAACGGAACTGAATCGCACCTCGAGGGGAAGACGACGTTCTTCGCCGACGCCGGCGACGTGATCAGCATCCGGTCTCCGGGCGGAGGCGGCTGGGGAACGCCGGAGAGCTGACTCACCACGCCCGGCGGCCGCCGGGCTCCACACACTCGAATTCCATGCACCTTCGCTTTTCCGCCGTTTGCTCCGACGCGCGTCCGACACCGGACGGCAGGATCGATCTCGACGGCGTGTACCACGACCTCTCCGCGCCCGGATTTCCCGCCCAACAGGACCGCCTCGTGTTGGTGCTCGTGGTGGAATGGGACCGCGAGGACCACGGGCGCTACCTCTTCAAGGCCGACCTGGAAGACGAGGCCGGCGACGTGTCGCTCACCGTCGAGGGAGAGACCGAGGTCCACCGACCGGCACCCGAGCAGCCCCCCGCCCGTAGCCAACTCGTCATGCCGCTCGAGGGAGTCGTCTTTCCCCATCCCGGCCAATACACGTTCCGCGTAAAGGTGAAGGGGAACGTCCTCACGGGGCCCGGCCTCTACCTGATGGAGACGCCCGACGAGGAGTCGACGCAGTCGTGAGCCGGGCAACGGATTCGGAGGTTGGCAGAGAGCTCGGACGGGTGTCGCCCGCAGGGCTCGTCAACGCCACGCTGGAGCTCCATTGGGCGGTTCAGCACGTCGCTGCGGCCGGACAGACCTTCGTCGAACCGGCCGACGACGATCGGCATCGTGCGATGATCTGGGACCGAGACCAGGCATCGTTCGTGGGAGCGCCCTTCGCCGGGCCCTACCCCTTCCGGGTGGCGATCAGACCGGAAGACCTGACCCTGCTGATCCTGGATCGCACGGGAGGCGCCATCGCGGTCAAGCCGCTCATCGGATCCACCCGAGACGAAGCGTTCGACTGGCTGAGCCTGGCCATGGCGACCTACCTCGGCGGTCCGCCGCCGCTGATCGAGCGCCCGGACTGGGACATGCCCGATCATCCGGTCGGCCGCGGAGCGCCCTTTTCCGCGACGATCTCGGAAGAGCTGTCGGTGCTCGCCCATCTCTACGGCTCTGCCGCCGATCTGATCGACGATGTGACGGCGGGGCGGGACGGTGCCTCCGAGGTGCGCTGCTGGCCGCACCATTTCGACCTGGCTTCCCTCGTGACCGTGGCCCGCGACGACGAAGGGCGAGCGACACGGACCGTGGGCATCGGGCTGGCACCGATGGGCGGCGGGTACCAGCGATGGTACTGGTACGTCTCTCCTTGGCCGGCCCCGGCTCCGGAGGCTCTCCCTCCGCTCTCCGCGGGGGCTTGGCACACGGAGGGTTGGACAGGCGCCGTCCTCACCGGCGACGCGGTCGTCGCGCTCCCCGAAGACGAGCGGCTCACCGCGGTTCGGGCCTTTCTCGAGGACGCCATCCAGGCCGGGCTCGACGCGCTGGGCTAGAGCAGCACCGCCTTCGCGGTCAGGAGCGTAAATGCCGCAGCCACACCCAGGGCTGCCTCCCATTCGCGGTTGTGCCGGTATTGGCCCCACCCGAAGCCGCGGGGCGAGACCGTACCGCCAGGGTCTCGATACGGCAGGATCCGTGGCAAGAAGATGGGTACGGCGGCCGAGTACCGCGCGTACTGCTCCGGAAAGAGCCCCGTGAGGTGGCGCGCTTCGATCGCGATCGTACGCCGATAGACGACACCGAAGAGAGCCACGAACAACAGCGGCCAGATCCAGTGGCCTCCGGCGGTCGACACACCGAGGCCGACCAGGAAGCTCCCAAGATACAGCGGATTGCGCGTCCGGGCGTACGGTCCGGTGGTCGTGAGTTGCTCGTTCTTGTGGATGGTCCCGGCTGCCCATCCGCGGATCCATAGACCCATGAGGGCGAGCGCCGCCCCGACTGCCAGGACGAGCGGATCGGGTTGAGCGAACCAGAAGAAGGGGACCGCGAACAGCCACGCGGACCGCACACGGAACTTGCTCCAAGAGAACGCCACGGACTAGCGGCCGCTGCCGTTCCCCGTGTCGGGCTCCGCCGCCCGGAGTGCTCGTCCCTCGAGCGCCGCGGCGCGTGACTCCGGGTGGAGCGGATACCCTTCCTGAATCGATCGCAGATGGAGTGTGAGAGAGCCCGGGAACTTGGGAATGTCGGACTTCACGTAGACCGGAATCCGGCGCTCGTCGTCGGTGAGGTGGATCTCGGCTTCACCTCCCTCTCCGAAGAGCCCGTCGGTCCTGATCTCGGGCTCGACGACGATCGTGTTGTACCAGACGCCCTCGGTCTCTCTGCGGTCCTTTCGAAGGACGCGCACCGTCACCGGATTGCCGTCGTCCTTGAAGTACCGATTGAAGGTGTACGTCTTCCCGACCTCGAGAGGCAGCGTACGTACGAAGTAGACGAAGGCGATCTCGTCGATCGGCAGGGCCGACCCCAGATCACCGCCCTGCTCCACGTCCTGACGCTCCCACCTCATGAGGTCCGGGAAGAACTCCCAGTGCCGGTAGCTCTGGTACCCGACTTCGTCGATGTCGCGTACGTAGCGCCACGTCTGCAGCGTGGAGACGTCGAACCACGACTGATACATGTCGTCGACCTTGGCAGGGCCGAGTCCACCCTGCATGGCCATCTGGATCTTGTATACCGGGTTGTCCTGGTACTCGTCCAACCCGACCACGGACATGTAGCCCTCCCCGACCCCGAAGATCCCGACCTTCACCTTGTAGACGAGTCGTTCACCCGGCCCGAAGGGCGCGCGGGCCGCGAACGGGTCCACGGGGACGTCCGCCTCCGTGAGCACGACGGGCTCCACGACCGGGGGGAAGGCCTGCTTGAGGGAGTCGACCTTCTTGTCCCTCAGCGCAGCCGCATCGTCTTGAGCCGAGATCGGTGCAGCACCGAAGCTCACGATGGCCACCAGACCGGAAAGAGTGAGTGTCGTTCGATTCATGCGGCCTCCGGAGGGGGAGCCCAAAGAGAGCCCGGGAGTTTCGCAAGCCCCAGAGCGGTCTGCCACGGCCGGAACCGGGACGGACGCGCCTGGAGATCGTAACGGAAGTCGTACGGTGCCTCTGCGATGCGCCGAGCGTGCGGTGCCAGGCGTCCGAGCATCTCGACGTTCGCCGCCCACCCGTCGGAATGGATCAGCGGATCGTCCCACGAGCGGTCGCGCAGCGCCTTCTTCAGCACGATGGCGCGGTACGCCCGCAACCCGCCCAGCGGGTCGGAAACGGGCGCTCCCTGCATCAGCCCACGCCGGAAGGTCGACACCGCCCACCGCACCAACCGCTTCGAGCGGGGCGTGTCGGTCCCATCGGACTCCGGCCGACCTGCGACGATGTCCGCCCCGCCCTCGAGGATCTTCACGAGGGGTACGATGTCTGCCGGAGACTCGGTGAAGTCCGCCTGCAGCACCACCGCACAGTCGCGCTTCGGATACGGAGCCTCTTCGACGACCTGCCGAAGGAGCGTCTCGACCGAGCGGCCATACCCGACTCGGGTCTCGGACCGCAGCACGGTGAGCGGGAGCGCGCGACGATACCGCTGCAGCACCTCGGGTGTCTCGTCGTCGGACGCGTCGTCATGGACGATGATGCGGTAGTCTCGACCGAACTCGCCGATCACGTTCCGCGTCTTCCAGAGAAGTACGCCGATCGTGGCGGCCTCGTTGTGGGTCGGGATGCAGACGAAGATCACGGGAGCTGGGCCCTTCGCTGGGGACGGCCGCGTGCCATCCAGTTTGCACGTCGATGAGGTACCCGATTAGTAACCTACTGCCCGAGAAGCTGTTCCTCGGATCCGCGCACGGCCTGCTCGATCAAGGCCACGTTGCGCTCGGCGGCACCGCGGCGGGCCCCGACGACGCGAGGACCCGCGGTCGACATGCGGTCCGCCTGTGCCGAATCGGCGAGGATCGCTCGTGCCCCTTCCCACGGCTCTGCACTCACGCGGGCCGCCCCCGCGCCCACGAGCGCTTCGATCATCTCCGCGAAATTGTCGTGATCGGGCCCGACGATCGTCGGCTTCCCCAACGCCGCTGCGGGTACGGGATTCGATGCGCCGAGTCCGTCCCAGGACCGGCCGATCAGCACGACGTCGGCCAGCGTCGTGGCCGCCTCGGCTTCACCCATGGTGTCGACCAGAAAGAGATCCGACGGCGCCGGTGTTTCGTCGCGTCGGGATCGACGAACCCAGGGGCCCAGGCTCGCCACCTCCTCGAACCTCTCCGGCTTCCGGGGAATCACCATGAGCTGAACGCCGTCGGGCCGTCCCCGGACCAGGGTCTCTTCTTCACCCGGCCCGGTTGAGACGGCGACCACCAGGGGTCGGGTACGGTCCACGCCCATCTCGGCGCCCAGGCGTTCCCCGGCTCGCTCGATTCCGTCGGGCAACTCGGCATCCCACTTCATCGAGTCCGATACGGTGATCCGCTGGTCGGGAGCGCCGAGAAAGCGGAAACGCTCCGCGTACGCCTCGGTCTGGGCGGCGACACCGAAGAGGCGACGAAATGACGGAGCCACGAGCGCCCGGGCGCGGCGATAACCCCGGAAGCTGTTCGCGCTCAGCCTCCCGTTCACGACGACCACCGGGGTCCCCCGATCCTGGCAGGCCCGGGTGAAGTTCGGCCACACCTCGAGCTCCATGAGCGCCACCACATCGGGGCGCACGGCACCGAGGAAGCGATGGACGGCCCGTGAGAAGTCGAGCGGATGGCGCAGAACCGGATGCGTGGCTCCGTACAGTGTGCGAGCCCGATCGAAGCCCGTGTTGGTCGTGGCGCTGATCGCGACGCGGAAGCCACGCTGTTCCAGCAGCTGGACGAGCGGGGCCGCCGCCGCCACCTCACCGACGCTCACTCCGTGGAGGAGGACCGTGGGCCGCGAATCCGGGGAGAGGGGCGCCGCATGCCCGAGGCGCCCACGCCAGTCCGAGCGCCACTTACCCGTGCGCAACAGCCGATAGCCGATCACCGGCGATCCCGCGATGAGGATCGCCAGGTAAAGCGCGTCGAGCGCGTTAGGAAACGGACTGGGGCGGTTCACGCCGTAGATGTTACAATCTTCGGTCGCAATTGCCCCACATTCATCGACCCGACCCCTGAGCCTGCCCCGCATCGGGGGAACGCTCCCCCGGCCACCACGTCTCCCGAGCGAGCCTCGGGCGATCGCCGTCGTGCGCCTGAGCGCCCGCGGAGACGTGATGTTCGCGACCCCGATCGTGCGCGCGCTACGCACGCGGTACCCCGGCGCTCACCTCACGTGGGTGGTCGAGCCCGCCGCGAGCGACGTGGTCAAGTACCATCCGGAGCTCGACGAGGTCATCGTATGGGATCGTCCCCGATGGAAGCAGCTGGCCCGCGAGCGGAGGTACGGGGAGCTGTGGCAGGCCTTCCGGGACTTCCGGGCGCAGCTCCGGGCGCGACGATTCGATCTGGCGATCGACATGCAGGGACTGCTCAGGAGCGGGCTGGTCGCCTGGTTCACGAAGTCGCCGGTACGGGTCGTTCTGGGGCCACAGGAGGGCAGTGGGATGGTCGCGACGCATCGGTACCCGACCGGCCGCGCGATCGAGGGAATGAGCGCGGAGCCAAAGCTGATGGCCGAGTGGCTCGGCCTGGACACGAGCGGGTGGGCGCTCGACCTCCACCTGGCACCCGACGCTCGGACCGGTGCCCTCGAGCGCCTGCGCGAGGTCCGGGTGGCGGGTCCGTTCGTCCTGCTCGTGCCCTTCACGACTCGCCCGTGGAAGCACTGGGTGGAGAGGCGGTGGGCCGCGCTCGCACGCCTCGTGAAGGAGACGTTCGATCTGCCCGTGGTGCTCGCCGGCGGACCCGCCGACCGGCAGGCTGCCGACCGGATCCTGGCCGGATCGGGCGGCGATCTCATCGATCTGGTCGGCAAGACCTCCCTCACCGAAGCCGTCGCCGTCGTGTCCGAGGCCGCGCTCGTGATCGGGGTCGATACCGCGCTCACGCACGCGGCCCACGGCTTCCTCCGCCCGACCGTTTGCGTCTTCGGGCCGGCTGGATACTCCGATCCGCCGACCCCGCTGTCCCGCATGGTGCGCCACTGGCTCCCCTGCGTCCCATGCCGCGCTGCCGGCAGTCGGTTGGTGTGCGGCGGAGCCTACACGTGCATGGACCTCATCTCGGTGCAGGAGGTCGCCGGCCACGCACGAGCGCTTCTCGAGCGGTACCCGCCCGGCGCCTCGGGGGAGCGGTCCGGGCACGCGCGGGTCTGAACCGACCTCACTCGACCGGCGGCCTCGTCTTCCAGCGCCTGTGGTGCCAGAAGTACTGTTCGGGAGCCTCCCGGATGAACGCCTCGAGCTGCCTCGTCGCCGCTTCCGTGAGGATCCGGACGTCCTCGTCCATGGCTCCGGTCAGCGTAGCCTCGACGGGTCGGAAGACGATCCTGTAGCGCGGCTGGGCATCCGAGGTGCAGACCACGGCAGCGAACCAGAGCGGCACACCGGCACGAAGTGTGAACACTGCGGGCCCTCGTGCCGTGGACGCCGGAACGCCGAAGAAGTCGATGAAGATGCCCGAGCCCGTGACGTTCTGGTCTGCCGCGAGTACCACCATTCGACCCCGGCGCAGAGACTTGAGCACGTGGCGGGGTGCGACGTCGCGGTGTATGACGGTGACGCCGAGGCGACCACGAGTCTCGATCAGATCGTCGCCGAACCTACGATTGCGTTGGCCATGGACCACGACGTCGATAGGGACGCCACGCGCCGCCACGCCGGCGCTGCCCATCTCCCAGTTGCCGATATGGCCAGTCATCACCACCACACCCTGACCCGTCTCGAGAACGGCGCTCAGCTCGTCGAGGCCGTCGACCTCCGTCATCGCGCGGATCTCGGCGGCGCTCCTGCCGGCCATGCGGAAGATCGCCACGGACTCCCGCCCAAGATGGCGATAGCATGCTACGGCCACACGTCGTCGCCAGTCAGCGCTCTCGTCCGGGAATGCCCGGGTCAGATTCTCGTCCACGACGTTGCGGCGGATCCGAAGCACGACGCCGGCCAGCCATCCGAGCGCTTCGCCGAGCCCGAGGGCCCACTTCGTCGGGAGGAACGACAGGCTCGCGCGGAGCGCGACGAAGCCCCCGTACACGATATGATCCCTCAGAGGGATGGATCCCTCGCGGTCGAGGCGCCCCGTCCGAGTGGCCTCGGTCACGTCTCCGCTCATCCCTCGAACTGGAGGTCGTGAAGCCGGCGGTAGCGTCCATTCGCTGCCATGAGCTCGTCGTGCGTCCCACGCTCTGCGATGCTGCCGCCCTCGAGCACGAGGATCTGATCGGCGCGCTGCACCGTCGAGAGTCGGTGCGCCACGACGAAGACGGTGCGCCCCTCGAGGAGTCGCTCGATCGCGTCCTGGATGAGCCGCTCGGACTCCGTGTCCAGCGCGCTCGTCGCCTCGTCGAACACGAGAATCGGGGGATCGCGCAGAAGGGCCCGGGCGATCGCGATCCGTTGCCGCTGACCGCCGGAGAGCTCAACGCCGCGCTCCCCCACGACGGTATCGTAGCCGTCGGGCATCTGCTCGATGAAGTCATGCGCGTTGGCGGCCTTCGCTGCCTGCACGACCTGCTCCGTGGTCGCTTCGGGGCGTCCGTATGCGATGTTGGCCCGAACGGTGTCGTGGAAGAGCACGGTCTCCTGCGACACGATCCCCAGGAGGCCCCTGAGGTCGGCCACTCGGACGTTCCGGATATCGTGCCCGTCGACCCGGATAGCACCGCGCTCGACCTCGAAGAAGCGACCCAGCAGGTCGACGACCGTGCTCTTTCCGGCACCACTCGGGCCGACCAGAGCCAGCACCGCTCCCTTTGGCACGTGGAACGACACGTCCGACAGCGCCGGGCTGCCGTCGCGGTAGGCGAACGTCACGTCCTGGAACTCGATGTCCCGCTCGAAGCTCCCGAGGCGCTGCGCGCCTGGCTTGTCCTCGATCTCGACGGGGGCGTCCAGGAACTCGAACACCCGTTCGGCAGCCACCAGCCCGGGCTGCGCGGTCGCCGGGAACTTCGCCACCGCCTTGACGGGCGCGTAGAGCTTCAAAGACAGCCCGAGAAAGCCGACGAACTGGGCGCCGCCCACATCGCCCCCCACCACCAGGCGGGCGCCGAACCACAGGAGCACGACGGTCCCCGCCGCCGCGAGCATCTCCGTCATGGGCGCCGCCAGCGACCGCGCCAGCTCCGCGCGAAGGAACTGACGGAAGTACTCTCCTGTGAGCCCGTGGAACCTCTCGCGCTCGCGGTCCTCGGCGGACGACGACTTGACCAGGCGAATCCCTGCCAGGGTCTCGAAAATGTGAGCGTTGACTTCACCGCCCAGATGCAGGACGCGCCGGTCACGCCTACGCAGCACCTTCACCAGCGGCCCCCAGATCCCCATGGCGGCCGGGATCACGACGAAGGCGGCGAGCGTCAGCTTCCACGAGATCATGAGCATCGCCAGCAGCGCGACCACGAACTCGAACACCGACGAGAGCAGCTTCGACATCTCACGTGTCACGAGCATCCGAACCTGCTCGATCTCCGTCGTGAGCCGACTCACGATCTGCCCGGTACGTGTGCGCCCGAAGAAGCTCAGGTCCAGAGCGACAAGATGATCGTACACCGTGTCCCGCAGATCGCGGTTCACCCCTTGCTCCGCATGGGCCAGGAGGTAGCTGCGCACGAAGGCGAACACGTTCTTCAGGAAGAAGACCGCGATCAGGAGAACGATGATCCTCTGGATCGCGACGAGTGGATCACCGGAGAGATCGACCCAGCGATACACCGTCGCATCGAGCATGCGCTGCATCGCCGACGCGCTCGACGAGCCTGAGGCGCCACCGCTCACGAAGAGGGCCTCGACGAACGGGATGAGCAGGACGTACGTGGCGGCGTCGAGCACCGCGTAGAAAGCGGCCGCGACGACCGCCAAGACGACAGGCAGGCCGTGCGGGCGCAGGAAGACCAGGAGACGCCGGTAGGAAGTCACGGAAAAAGGTAGCCGAACCCGAGAGGACCCTACACGTGGTGCGGAACCGCGAGGCCCGTCAGGGGCGCGGTGTCAGCGTCGCCACCGGCACGATCATCTCTTCCGGGCTGATCCCGCCGTGAAGGAAGGAGTTCCGGTAACGCGCTTGGTACTCCCGTAGCTTCGTCGGATACACGAAGAAGTAGTCGTCGAGCGCCACGAGGTACGACATGCCCAGACGGCCGGCGGGGAGCCGGAGATCCTTCTCGTCCTGCGTCATGAACGCGGTGGACCGATTCTCGGCCCGCAAGTCCTGGCCGAACTTGTACCTGAGATTGCTCGTGGCGTCTTTGCGTGCATAGACGGTGGACGGGTGATGGCAGAGGATCGAGCCGTGGTCCGTCGTGAGAATCACCTTCAGGCCCCGCCGAGCGGCCTCGCGAAGCACCCCGAACGCCGTGGAACGCTCGAACCAGGCCCGCGTCAGGTCTCGTAGCGCAGCCTCGTCGCGAGCCACCTCCATCAGGATCGGTGACTCCGACCGCCCGTGGGTCATCAGGTCCACGAAGTTGAACACGAGGGCCACGACCGTGCCCTCCGTCTTGAGGGCCGAATTGACCCGACCGCGAACCTGCTCGCCCTGTCGATCGGAGAAGATCTTCTCGTAGTGGACCGGGACGTCTCGGCCGGTCAGCCGCTTGAGCTGTTCGATCAGAAGCTCGTCTTCGAAGGCGTTCAGACTACCTTCGTCGTCGGACGAGTCCCACCACGCGGGCCGGTCCGCCGCGATCTGGTCCGGGTACTGACCGCTGAAGATCGCATTGCGCGCATACGGAGTCGCCGTCGGGAGGATCGAATAGTGGTAGGTCTCCTCGACCTCGAAGAACTCCGCCAGGAGCGGGGCGATTGCCCGCCACTGGTCGAGGCGCATGCAATCGAGCACGACGAAATAGACCGGATCGGACCCGAGCCTGGGCACGAGGAACTCCCGAACGAGATCCACCGACAGGCGCGGGCGGTCCGTCGAGTCGGCGACCCATTGCGGATACTCTCGAACGACCCACTCACCGAATGACCGGCGCAGGTCCACCAGAAGGGCCTGTACCGTGTCGAGGAGACCGGCCTCCCCGGCCTGGCCGAGCAGCAGCTGCCAATCGACCAGCTCCGTGTAGACCCCGGCGAACTCGTCCGCGGTCGCGGCACTCTGCGCCTCTTGAGAGAGCATGCCGAAGCGCCCCGCGAAGTCCTGCGCCGCGCGCTGCTGACGGATGGAGGACCCCTCCAGGATCCGAGTCACGACCGAAAGGACCTGGCGAGGACTCGTGGGCTTCACGAGGTAGTCGTCCACGCGGCGCCCGATCGCCTCGGTCATCGTCAGGTCTTCTTCCGACTTCGTGACCATCACGACCTTCTGGTGCGGGTTGTCACCCCGGAGTACCTGGAGGACCTCCAACCCGCGGCGCCCCGGCATTTGCTCGTCGAGGAGCACGAGGTCGTACGGGGCCTCGCGCATGAGCTCGAGCGCGTCGTCTCCGTTGGAGATGGCGTCGACGTGGTAGCCGCGGGCCTGCAGGAAGAGCAGGTGCGGCTTGAGGAGGTCGATCTCGTCGTCGACCCAGAGAATGCGCTTCATGGCGCGCGGCGGCGCGTTCATGAGGGGAAGCTAACCGAAGAGCACGGCGAAGCGACGTCGCAGCTCGTCGCGCACTGATCGGAACGCCTCCATCTCCTCTTCCGGATCGTCACTGGACCCCGCGGGATCGGGCAGGCCCCAGTGAAGTCTGCACGCCTTCTCCACCCACACCGGACACACCTCCTCGGCGCAGAGGGTGATCACGGCGTCGACGGGGCGCTCGACCTCGTCGATCCCCGTCGAACGATGGTGGGAAATGTCGAGGCCGACCTCGGCGAGGGCTTCGATCGCCTGGGGTCGTACGCGCGTGGGAACCGACCCCGCGGAGGAGATCTTCACTCGCGCCGGCGCCATCGAGCGGGCCAACCCCTCGGCGAGCTGACTCCGGGCGGAGTTCGCGACGCAGAGGAAGAGAATGTGTCGTGGCTCCAACGCTCGCAGCACCGCGGCCTCGATATGCCATCTCGGAGTGTCCGAAGGGAGGTGACGGTCACCGATCGCGGTCACACCGTCGTCCTGCGACACCACCCTCAACGGAACCGCGAGACGACGCGCGACCTCTTCGATCTGCGCCCCCTCCAGCGCACTCCCGAACCTCACCGCGACCCTCGTGGAGTCTACGCGGACCCGTCGCAACCCGTGCAACCGTATCGTCACGATCCGCGTCCGACTACCATACCCCTACCTAGGATTCTAGATGCGAGGTGCGTGTGGGACGGCTGTTCTCTTTGACCTACCCGACGGCCACGGTGCTGCTCGCCATCCGAAGCGGGCACCGCTACGGCTTCGACATCATGGATGCGACCGGGCTGCCGGATGGGACCGTGTACCCCATTCTGCGCCGTCTCGAGCGGCGCGGCGTGCTCGCCGGCAACTGGGAGGACGAGTCGGAAGCCAAGTCCGAGCACAGACCTCAGCGCCGCTACTATCGGCTCACGCCCGTGGGTGAGGAGTCGATGGTCGAAGTCGAAGCCCGCTTCCCGGCCCTCCCTCGACTCTTCGGACCGGCCCCGGGCCAGGTCTGACATGTCGGACGCAAGAGCCCATCGCACGATCGGACGGCGGCCGTCGTGATCCCCGGCGATCTGATGATCCCGTGGGCCTCGCGGCTCGTGCCCTTTCGACGCCGCGACGCGTGGCGTCGGGAGTGGGAAGCCGAGGTCGCCTGGGCGTGGCAGCACCTTCATCGCGACGGCCCGCCGTCACGCCTCGCAGTCGCCCGACTGCGATTGCGGATTCTCACCTGCTTGATCGATGCCCTCTTGGAGAAGAAGGAGACGATGACGATGACGGGGTTCCTGAACGATCTCCGCTATGCGGTACGCAGCCTACTCCGCTACCCGACGTTCACCTGGATCGCGGTGGTCACGCTCGCTCTCGGTATCGGCGCGAACACGGCGGTCTTCACGTTGGTGGACAACGTGCTGCTCTCGCCGCTGCCGTTCGATGCCGCGGACGATCTCGTCGCCCTGGACCATCAGGGGAGAGAGGGGCGCGATCAGCTGCCGATGTCGACCGGACTGTACGTGTTCTACGGAGAGCAGGCACGGTCGATGGAGTCGATCGCGCTCTATGCCGCCTCCAGTCGCAATCTCTTCTCCGACGGCGAGGCCGAGCGAATCCCCATCCAGGTGGTGACCCCGAGCTTCTTCGAGGTGCTTCGCGTGGATGCGGCGGTGGGTCGCACGTTCTCGCCGGAAGAGGGCGAGCCCGGAGCGGAGCCGGTCACGATCCTGTCCGACGGCCTCTGGGAGGCTCGCTTCGCCCGGGACCCGTCCGTCATCGGTCAGTCGCTGGACCTCAACGGCACCTTGCACCAGATCATCGGGGTCATGCCCGCCGACTTCGGGCACCCCACACGGACGCCCCGACTGTGGACCCCGCTCCAGGTCGACCCGGCGCGAGCGCCACTGGCCGCGTTCGGCTTGGGCGGGATCGGCCGTCTCGCCGAAGGTCAGACCGTCGAGGCCGTGGACGCGGAGCTCCAGGGGCTCATCGGGCGCCTCGCCGAGTTCTACCCAGACTCCGGGGCGCCCGCCTTCCTCGCCCAGGTCAATCTCCGTGCAGTCGTGCGTCCGCTGAAGGAAGCGGTCGTCGGCGACGTCGACACCACGCTGTGGATTCTGCTCGGGACCGTCGGATTCGTGCTCCTGATCGCATGCGCCAACGTGGCCAACCTCTTGTTGGTGAGGGCGGAGGGGCGTCAGCGCGAGCTCGCGCTGCGCGTCGCGGTAGGCGCGGGACGGAGTCAGGTCCTGCGCTCGTTCATGAGCGAGAGTGTCGCCCTCGCCACGGCGGGGAGCGTGCTCGGGGTCGCCGTCGCGGGCATGGCGCTGCGAGTCTCGATCGACGCCGTCCCGTCGGACCTCCCCCGAATCGCCGAGATCGGACTCGATCTCCGAGTGCTCTCCTTCACGCTGGCCATGGCCGTGGGATGTGCCGTCTTCTTCGGGCTCTTCCCACTCATTCGCTACGATGCGGACGATCTCGGCGCCCAGCTGCGGGACGGCGCGGCTCACGGCTCGACCGGTGGAAGGGGCGGTCACCGGCTGCGCAACGGCTTGGTCGTGACGCAGATGGCGCTCGCCCTGGTCTTGCTGATCGGCTCGGGCTTGATGTTCCGGAGCTTCCAAGCCCTCCGCGCAACGGACCCGGGCTTCGAGTCGGAGAACATCCTCACAGCCAGAATCACCATTCCGGATGCCGAGATGGGGAGCGAGGAGGAGGTGGCCGGCTTCTATCGAACATTGAGCGAGCGCCTCGGTGCCCAAGGCGGCGTGGAGAGTGTGGGTTTCGCCGGCTCCGCTCCGCTCACGTCCGGGCTTCCGTACTACAACGTCTCACTGGAGGACCACCCCCGCGAGCCGGGCGAAGAGCCCACGTTCGCGAGCCACAACATGGTGGGGCCAGGATACTTCGAGACGATGGGCATCGACCTCGTCGAGGGGCGGACCTTCCAGCCGGGCGACGGGGCGGACGGGCAGCGCGTGGCGATCGTAGGCGAGTCCTTCGCCGAGCAGTGGTGGCCGGGTCGGAGCCCGCTCGGACGTCGAATGAATGCGGGCGAGGGCGACTGGTGGGAGATCGTCGGCGTGGTCAACGACGTCCACTACGAGTCGATCGAAGAGAATTCGAGCGAAACGGTCTACTGGCCCTCCACGACCGGCCCGGCCGACGCTCCGCAGACCATGCGCAGCATGGACGTGGTGATCCGCACGAGCGGAGATCCGACCGTCTTCATTCCCGTGTTGCGGCGCGAGGTCCAGGCGTTGAACTCACGAATCCCGGTTTCGAACCCACGCACGATGGAGTCGGTCGTGGGCGACGCCACGTCGCGCACCTCCTTCACGATGTCACTGCTGGGCGCTGCCTCCGGCATCGCATTGCTCCTCGGGCTGGTGGGCATCTACGGGGTGATCTCGTACGTCGTGTCGCAACGCACCCGGGAGATCGGCGTGCGCATGGCGCTTGGCGCGACGGCCCCGTCGGTGCGCCGCATGGTCGTACGCCAGGGCCTGGCGCTCGCCGGTGGTGGTGTGATCCTCGGACTCGTCGTCGCCGGCGCACTGAGCTCGGTCATGGCCACGATCCTGTACGGCGTCAGCGCCACGGACCCGGTGACGTACGCTTCGGTCGCCGTGGCGCTCGTCGTCGTGTCACTGGTGGCGAGCTGGATCCCGGCTACGCGCGCCGCGGGAGTGGATCCCGCCCGGGCGCTCCGGTCGGAGTAGCTTGAACAACAGTCGCGAGCGGACCGTCGTGACGACTTAGATTGAACGACATGGGGGGACAACGAGGGCGGGGGGACGGCCGCGACTCCGAGGACGGTGGCAACACCGAGGGGCGCGGAAGCGGAGACCCCGAGGCAAAGAAGCCGAGAGGACGTCGGCGGCGGCTCGTGCTCGCCGTGAGCGGCGTGCTGCTCGTGGCCTCGGTCGGCAGCTGGTACGTGCTCATTCCGTACCCGTGGCGCCTGAAGAGCCACGAGCCGGCGCGAACGTCGCTCATGGAACAGCGGGCGAGAGAGGCGGGCGAAGCCGGAGCCCCGATCGAGATTCGACAGGAGTGGGTCGCCCTCGAGGACATCTCACCCAACCTCGTGCGCGCGGTCCTGGTGGCCGAGGACTACCGGTTCCGTGAGCACGGCGGCGTCGATTGGGTATCGGTCGCCGAGGAGGTCCAGTGGACGGGTGACGAGGAGTTCTCCTGGACGAGCTCGGACGATCTGGGGGCGCTCTGGCGGGCTCTCAGGTACGCGTGGAGCAACCGCGACGAGGTGCGCGGACGGAGCACGATTACCCAACAGCTCGCCAAAAACCTCTACTTCGGTACCGACCGCTCCTTCCAGCGCAAGGCGATGGAGCTGATCGTCGCAGGTCGCCTCGAACGCCGCCTTGGAAAGGACCGCATCCTCGAGCTGTACTTGAACGTCGCCGAATGGGGTCCGGGCATCTTCGGGGCCGAGGCCGCCGCGCATGCCTACTTCGGGCGCTCGACGAGCTCGCTCACCATCGAGCAGGCGGCCTCGCTCGCCGGCACGCTTCCCCACCCCCTGACCTCCAACCCGGCGTACCGCCCCGGCCGCATGCGTTGGCGTCAGGATCTCATCCTCGCCCGGCTCGACTCCGTCGGGGCCATCCCGGCATCTCCGGCTCCGGTCCCCGAGCCCACGATGGATGTCGGAACCCTGCCCGACGCGCTCTCGTCACCCCCGCCGCCGGAATCGGACCGCGAACCGTCCACGCCTGACGACTCGCGTCCTACATACTGATCTTGTAGGGGAACCACGACGCGACCGGTCGACCCTCCTGCACGGCCGGCCGGAAGACCCACTCCGCAGCCTCGCGAATGAGGCGGCGATTGAAGCCCCGGTCGCGCGTAGGCGGATCGAGTCGTGTCGAGTCGGCCACGACGCGCCCGCGCTCGTTGACGAAGACCCAGACCTGGACCTCCGTACCCCGCAGACCGTCGTTCTGCGGAGGAATGATCATGCCCCGGGGGGTCGCGGGCTGGAGTCGGAAGAGGCCCTCTTCTGCATTCCCTCCGTCCCCGGCTCCCGTCCCGTCGGCGAGGCCCGGCCCTTCCAGAAGGCCTGGCTTCTCACCGAGGACCGAGGCGGGATCGAACTCGACTTCCTGCTCGAACTCGACCGGTTCGACCTCGACTTCGACGGCGATCGGGGTCGGCGGGGGAAGGATGGGTCGGGTCGGCGGGGTCCGGACGTTCAACGCCTGGAGTCCCCCGGCCGCCGCGCGGTTGTCGCCGGCACGCGGACCGGCGGCCGCGAACGGCGAGCTCGGAATCACGTTTCCCTGCCAGCCGAAGAAGACGATCAGATGCAGAAGAGCGGACACGAGAAGGCCGCGGCGCCACACCCGACGTTCGTGGTGGCGCCGATCCCGTACGTTGATGTCATGCACTTCGGCCATGCTGCCTCGCTACCCGTTACTACTGTTTAAGTGGACGACGGGTTTCCTGCGGGCCGCGCCAAATGACGGAACCCCCGGGGGATCTCGTCCCCCGGGGGCCCGCCGACCCCTGGATCTGCAGCTTGGCTATGGAAGCTACGGGGTCGGGATGAGCACGGCGTCCACCACGTGGATGAGACCGTTGGAGGCTGCAACGTCGGTCACGGTGACGTTGACAGTGTTTCCTCCCTCGTCGGTGATCGTGACGCTACCGTCGATGTTCACCGTGAAGCTGTGGCCCGCGAACGCTGTGTTCACCACCTGGCCATCCGTGAGATCACCGGAGCCGACGGTCGCGGCTACGACGTGGTAGAGCAGCACATCCGTCAGGTTCGACGGAACGCTCGGGAGCGCGGCGAACGCATCGTTCGTCGGGGCGAACACCGTGTAGCCGGCGCCGCCGTTGTCGCCGCGAAGCGTCGCGGTCAGCCCCTGGAGCTCCACGAGGCTCACGAGCGTCGAGAAGCCCTCGACGGTGGCCACGTCGACGATGTCGAGGTTCTCCGTCAACACGCCGTCGACGAGGTGGATGACGCCGTTCTCGGTGACGATGTCCGTCGCCACGATGTTGGCGCCGTTGACCTTCGGCATCGACGGGTCCGAGAGGTCGAAGGTGACGTTCGTCCCTTCGAGCGTGGCGACCTCGAGTCCGTCGGTGAGGTCGCCGGCCAGCACCGCGCCGTCGACCACGTGGTACGTGAGGATCTTCTGGAGAAGCGCCTGGTTCGCCGGATCAAGGATGACGTCGAGGCGATCCGTGCCCAGAGCTTCGAACGCCGCGTTCACCGGAGCGAACACCGTGTAGGGGCCGTTCGGCGACGAGAGAGCGTCCACCAGGTCGCCGGCGACGACCGCCGAGACGAGCGTGCTCGTCTCCTCGGTGATGATCGCGCGCTCGACGATGTCCAGGCTCTCCAGCATCACGTCGTCGATGAGGTGGATGATCCCGTTCGACGCGCCGACATCCGTTGTGTTGATCGCAACCCCGTTGACGGTACCGAGGGCCGTGTTGATCTCGATGTCACCGCCCTCGAGCGTGGTCAGCGGGCCGTTGGTGAGGTCCGCGAGCGCGAGCTCGTCCGCGACGACGTGGTACGTCAGCACGTCGGCGAGGAGCGCCTGGTTCGCCGGATCGAGCAGCACGTCGAGCGAGTAGCTGCCGAGCGCGCCGAACCCGTCGTTGACCGGAGCGAAAACCGTGAACGGTCCGGCGGTCTGCAAGTCGTCGTCCAGGCCGGCCGCCAGGATGGCTGCAGCCAGCGTGGTGGTGCCCGGGGTCAGGAGCGCCGTCTCGTACACGTTGAGCTCAGCGGGCACGAGCACGTCGTCGATGATGTGGATGACGCCGTTCGTGGCCTCGACATCCGCGGTCGAGACGTTGGCCCCGTTCACCGTGACCGAACCCCCACTCACGCCGATCGTGAGCACTTCGCCCTCGA
>JBDHDM010000005.1:0-32452 GCA_039591515.1 Gemmatimonadota bacterium
GGAGGTTCTGCACCAGGTAGTGCATCCCGTCCTCTGCGGACCCCGCGAGGGCCAGGTCCAGGTCGCCGTCCAGGTCGAAGTCGACCCATGTTGCACCGTGGCTGGCGTTGAGCCCGAGAAGCTCGGCAGGGGTGACATCGACGAAGGTGGGTTCGCCCTCGCGGCGCATCAGGTAGTCGCGGTAGTGCGTGCCACCACCGACCGTCCCGTTGACGAACAGGTCGACTGCTCCATCGTGATCGAAGTCGGCCCAGGCGCAGGTGTCGTATCGCGAGTCGATGGCGAGGCCGAGCCGCCCCGCGACGTGGGTCCAGCCACTTGCCGTGCGCTCCGCGAGCCCGTTGGGACCGTAGTTGGCGAAGAAGAGGTCGAAGTCGCCGTCGTTGTCGTAGTCGACCACACACGGTCGCACCGTACCCTGCGACTCGTCGCCCAACGCCCGGCCGCCGTCGCGGATCTCGGCAAGGTGCATGGCTTCGACGAAGCCCTCGCCCGATCGCTCATACAGGGCATTGGGATCGCCGTTCATGTTGGCGACGACGAGATCGAGGCCGCCGTTTCCCGTGTCGAACCATGAGGCACCCACGGTGCGGCGCGCATCCGCGACGCCGACGTCCGGCGCGACGTCGACGAACCCCGCCGCGCCCCGGTTCTCGAAGAGGTGGTTCCCCCGATCTCTCATGCCGAGGAAGAGGTCGAGATCGCCGTCCTCGTCGTAGTCTACCCACGAGGCCTGCCGCGTCGTCCCCTCGGTGAGCTCGAGCCCGACGGCAGAGGCGACGTTGGTGAATCCCTCGGCCCGATCGTTCCGGTACAGCGCGGTGACGGGTGCGTCGCCCGCGTATCCGAGAAGGAGGTCCGGGTCGCCGTCCGCGTCGAAATCACCCCACGCCGCCGTTCGGACGGACCTCTCCACGACCAGGCCGACCGAGCTCGCGACGTCCTCGAAACCAGCGGTGCCGCGGTTGTGGTAGAGGCGGCTCGGGGATCCGTTGAAGCCCACGAAGCGGTCGGGAAACGCGTCGAGATCGAAGTCCGCCCAGGCGTCGGTGAGCGCCCCCCCCGCGGCGAAGAGGTCGGCCTGGTACAAGGCGAAGCGCACCGGCTCCGGGCCGGAGTCCACGCACGCAGCGAGCGCGAGCAGGGCGAGCAGGGCGCCACGGCGTTTCACGAGGTCAATCCTCGGCGCGCTCGTAGAGCACGGCCCCTCCGACAATCGTCATATCGACGTGGACGTCCATGATGCCTTCCGGGTCGATGCTCAGCAGGTCTTCCGAGAGGACCACCATGTCGGCGAGCATCCCCGGCTCCAGCGTCCCCTTGGTGGACTCCTCGAATGTGAGCCAGGCTCCGCGCGCGGTGTACCCGCGGATCGCCTCTTCGACCGAAAGCGCTTCGGCGGGCCCGTAGACGGCGCCCGACATGCCTTTCCGCGTCACCGTCGCGTACAGTCCGACGAGCGGGTCGATGGGGAGGATGTCGCTGCCGAGGGCGACGAAGATCCCGTGATCCATGGGCGTACGCACCGGGTTGTTGTGGTCGAGACGATCGCCGTCGAGATAGGCGACGTAACGGCCTTCCAGGGTGTACGTGAAGTTGGGCTGCTGGGCGATGGCGATCCCGTGCTCCGCCATGAGGTCGAGGGTTCGGACCGGAGGCGGCACCGTGAAGTGATTGAGGTAGTGTCGATGGTCTTCGCGGGGGTGCTCGACGAGCGCGTCTACGAACGCGTCGACCGTGAGCTCGATCGCCGCATCGCCGATCGCGTGGAAGCCGAGCTGCCACCCGAGCGCGTTCGCTTCGTCGATGAGCTCGCGCAGCTCCGGTTCGGGCACGTTCAGCAGGCCCCGGTACTCTGCTTCACCTTTGTACGGCTCACGCGTGTACGCCGCAGGTCCGGTGAAGCCACCGTCCACCAAGACCTTGATGGCCCCCACGCGAAGCCTTTCGTCTCCGTCTCCCGTGATTCGACCGAAGTCCCGAAGGCGGTCGGCCCCCACCCATCGGATCTGGACTGCCGCCCGCGGAAGCTCGTCACCGGCTTCGTCGTAGATGTCCTGCCAGCGCCCGAACCCTTCGGGGGTCTCGCCTGCCTGGATCAGGCTCGTGATCCCGAGCGCCAGCTGGTCCCGCAGCATCTGGATCTGACTCTCGCGAAGCTCCTCCTCCGTCGCATCGGGGACGAGGCGACCCACGATGCCTTGCCGCTCGCGGATCACGCCGTTGAGGCGGCCGGACGCGTCCCTTTCGATGACGCCGCCTTCCGGCTGCGGCGTGGACTCGTCCACGGTCGCCAGCTCGAGCGCCAAAGAGTTGGCGACGCCGCTGTGTCCGCCCGCCCGCGTGAGGAGCACGGGGTTGCGCGGTGCGGCTGCATCGAGGTCGTCACGGAGTGGGCGACGGCGCTCGGCGAGCTCGTCCTCACTCCATCCGTACCCCGTGATCCACTCCCCCTCGCCGATCTCGGCGACCTTGTCCCGGACCAGCTGCTGGATGTCGGTGATCGACGAAACGCCGCCGAGCTCGATGTGGCGACGAGCCCGGCCACGGATGTGCGTGTGCGTGTCGTTGAAGCCCGGCACGACCAGCCGGCCGCCGAGATCGACCGTGCGATCTGCGACGAACGCTTCGAGGAGCTCATCGCCTCCGACGGCGACCACGCGTGCGTCGCGGACCGCGATCGCGGTGGCGACGGTGAACGCGTCATCCACGACCGCGACGACTCCGTTGTGGAGGAGGAGGTCGACGGGCTGCCTCGACTCGGCGCATCCGAGCGTGGCGGCCGAGACGAGGACGGTGAGCAGGCCGGCCCGGCGCGGGCTCCGGCGGATCTCGAATGGTCTCATCATTCCCGATCCTGGCGTGCCCGAGGGGGCGCGGCAAGCGCGCCCCGGTGTCATGTCGCTAGCCGGCCCAGTCGTCCAGGGCGGAACCGAGCGCGTCCAGCCCTCGCGAGAGCACGTCGTACTCACCGGCGACGGCCACGCGGAAGTGCGCGGGCTCTCCGAAGTACCGACCGGGCGTGACTCCGACCCCGTGCTCGCGGAGCGCGAAGTCCACGAAGCCGTCCGCCTGATCGACGCCGAGGAGTCGGGGGAATCCCACGGATCCACCCAGGGGCTCGATCCAGTCGAGCTCGGGGCGTGATGCGACGAAGTCCCGGAAGCGCTTCGCGCCGGGGCCGAGGACTCGACGCGCTCGCTCGAGCAGCGCGTCGAGGTGCTCGAACGCGACGACACCGAGCGTCTCGGACGGGATGGAGCCCACCGCGTCGACGACGTCCCGGACGCGCAGGGCACGCTCGGTCGTTTCGGGGTCGGCGAGAATCCAGCCGACACGGATCCCGGCCAGGCCGAAGGACTTGGTGAGGCTGTTCGTGGAGACGAAGACGTCGTCGCGGGTCGCCGCCGGAGACCGGTCGACATCGGTCAGGGCATCGAGGTAGACCTCATCGACGATGACCTTCGCCCCGACCGAGCGGGCGAGTGCGCCGACTGCCTCGAGGTGGTCGGACTCGGCGTACACCCCCGACGGGTTGTGAAGGTTGGTCAGGACGATCGCCCGGGTATCCGGCCTGAGCGCGTCGGCGACCGCGTCCGGGTCCAAGCGGAAGCCTCGATCCCAGCCACGGTCGAACGTGTCGACCGACGCGCCGAGGAAGCGGGCGGCCCCGGCGTGCGGGTCGTAGCCCGGCCACTCCACGAGAACGCGGTCGCCCGGCCGGATCACGGCGGCGAGCGCGAGGAAGTTCGATCCCGAAGCACCGGTCGCGGTGGCGACATGCTGGATGTCGAGGCCGTACCGCAGGGCGATCGCCTCGACGAGGGGTGGCCAGCCATCGTCGTTGCGGCCGTAGAGTCGGATCGACTCACGGGCGCCAGGAAGCTCGTCGAGCGTGCAGGGCAGCAGATTCGAGCCGGTCAGGTCCAGCGCGGCCTTTTCATGATGCTTGGCCCACGTCATGTAGGGAGCCCAGGTCGCCGGCCGCGGTTGCCCGGTCACGAACGGCTCCAATACAGGTAGGCGGGGACCCCGGCGGCGAGAAGGGCGAAGCCGAGGCCGGAGCGGACCGGGTTGGTCCAGAGCACGCTCCCCACGATCACCACCCCGACGCCGACGAAGAGAGCCGGAACCCATGGATATCCCGGCACGGCGAAGACGCCTGCGGGGCGCTCGCTGAGCGGGATCCTGCGGCGGAAGACGAAGAGGCTGGCGCCGGCCGCCCCGAAGAAGATCCAGTCGGCGGAGACGACGTAGTCGACCAGCTGCGCGTACGTCCCGGTCAAGACAAGGACGATCGACCAGACGGTCTGGATCACGATGGCGACCGAGGGGGTGTCGTAGCGGGGGTGCAGACGGGCCACACGCTCGGGGAAGAGCCCGTCCCGGGCCATGGCGTAGTAGACGCGGGTCGGCGCGAGCATCGTGAGGTTGAGGAATCCGAAGGTGGACACCGCGATCCCGAGCGTAATGAGGAAGTCGCCGACGTCGCCGAAGAGCACGCTCGCAGCGTCCGAAGCGGGTGTGAGTGTCGCGGCGAGGCCCGCGTGGCCGAGCGTACGGAGGTAGACGGCGTTGACCAGGCCGTAGACGAGGACGACGAGAGCCGTTCCGCCGAGCAGGCTCACCGGCAGGTCGCGGACGGGGTCCTTCATCTCCTCCGCCACGTAGTTGGCGTTCTGCCAGCCGCCGTAGGAGAACATCACCGGGATCATCGCGGCGCCGAAGGCGAAGAAGAGTGAAGCGCCCCCGAGCCCTCCTCCACCTCCCGCCTGATCGGCCGGCGCGGCGCCCGGCAGCGGGTTCACGAGCTCGGGCGTTACGGTCTCCAGCGCCGGCACGGGAAGGAGCAGGCCGGCGAGGATCAACAGTCCCAGCGGGACCAGCTTGAGGATCACGAAGGTGTTGAGCAGGCGGCTCCCGGGCTTGACGCCGACGTAGTTCACCGCCGCGACCAACACGATCGCGAGCACCGTGAGGAGCTGGGCGTTGGCCTCTGGCCGTCCGACGAGCCGGAGGGTGTACTCGGCGAAGGTGATCCCTACGGCCGCGATTGCGCCGCCCTCGATCATCAGGAGTAGGCCCCACCCGTATAGGAAGCCGGCGAGCGGGTGGTACGCGTCCCTGAGATAAGCGTAGTGCCCCCCGGCCGAGGGGAAGAGCGTCCCGAGCTCCGCGAACGTCAGGGCGCCCGCGAGCGCGATGGCGCCGCCGGCGAGCCACGCCGCCATGACGAGCAGCGGGGAATCGAGCCGCTGCGCGACGATGTACGGGTTGATGAAGATGCCGGCACCGATGATACCGCCGACGACGACCATGGCGGTGTCGAACCGCCCGAGCTCTCTGCGAAAGGACACGCGCCGACGGTACGGGCTCGAGCGCGACTTTTCCAGAAGGGCCTCGACACGCACATTGCCGCCCCCATGGACATATTCGAAGCCATCTCCACTCGGCGGTCGATCAAAGCCTTCTCCGATCGACAGGTAACCGAGAACGAGATCCGACAGTTGCTCGCCGCCGCGGTGCAGGCCCCGAACCACCGGATGACACAGCCCTGGCGCTTCTACGTCTTGGGCCCGGAGGCTCGAGCAGCCTACGGGCGCACCTTGGGGCGCCGAAAGGCAAAGCGCGTCGAGGAGGCGGAGGCCGCCGAGGCCGTCGTCGCCAAGGTCGAGGCGACCCATCGCGATCTTCCAGCCATGATCGCGGTCGCGATGACACTGGACGAGAATCCAGAGATCCGGGAGGAGGACTACGCCGCGACCTACATGGCGGTTCAGAACCTGAGCCTCGCGGCTCACGCGATGGGACTGGGCACGCACGTGAAGAGCGGGGGCATCATGGATGACCCGGCCGCGCGCGCGGCCGTCGGCGTACGCGAGGGTGAGCGGATCGTCGCCACCATCAACGTCGGCGAGCCGGGCGAGATCCCGGCCGCGAAGCCCCGTCACGATGCCGGCGAGCTCACGCGATGGGTGCCGTGACCGGCGGGCACCCATGGAAGGACCGAGGCCCCGTCGAAGGACGGCGGCTCCACGAACCGAGAGAGGACCGATCATGAAGCAGGCCCCGAAGATCCTGGCCGCCGGTTTCGGCGCCCTCGTTCTGGTCCAGCCCGCGGCGGCCCAGACGACGCCTCCCCAGGAGCACATGGATCTGGCGAGGGAGATCTTCGCCGAGATGATAGAGATCAACACGACCAACAGCGAGCGAGGCAACAACACGACCGCGGCCCGGGCCTTGGCGCGGCATCTGCTCGATGCAGGCTTCCCCGAGGAAGACGTGCACGTGCTCGTGCCCGATGACGCACCCACGAAAGGGAACCTCGTCGCCCGTCTGCCGGGTCGGGACTCGAGCCTGAAGCCGATCCTCCTGCTCGCGCACATCGACGTGGTCGAGGCCCTGCCCGAGGATTGGAGCGCGGATCTCGATCCGTTCAGCTTCATCGAGCGGGAGGGCTTCTACTACGGGCGGGGCGTCACAGACGACAAGGATGAGGCGGCCATCTACACGGCGAACCTCATCCGCATGAAGCAGGAAGGCTTCGTCCCGGATCGCGACATCGTGATCGCTCTCACGGCCGACGAGGAGGGTGGGCCACGCAACGGGGTGGCGTTCCTCCTCGAGGAGCACCGTGAGCTGATCGACGCCGAATACGCCCTCAACGAGGGCGGTGGCGGCATGGAGCGCGACGGTCGCAAGATCTCCAACAACGTCCAGGCGGCCGAGAAGAAGTTCCAGTCGTTCACCTTCCGCGCCACCAACCCCGGCGGCCACTCTTCGCTGCCTGTCCGGAAGAACGCCATCTACGACCTCTCCGCGGCACTCCTCGAAGTCCAGAACCACGACTTCCCGGTCATGCTCAACGAGGTGACCGAGGCTTTCTTCGCCGGGTCGGCCGACATCGTCGGTGGTGAGATGGGTGAGGCGATGCGGCGGATCGTGGCGAACCCGTCGGATTCGGAGGCCGACCGCACCCTGGCCCAGGAGCCCGGTTACTACTCTCGACTCCGCACGACCTGCGTCGCCACGCTCCTGCGGGGCGGTCACGCGCAGAACGCCCTGCCGCAGCTGGCGGAAGCCACCGTGAATTGTCGGATCTTCCCTGACCACGACCCCGAGGACGTGCGCGCGAGCCTTCAGGAGATCGCCGCTCCCTACGACGTGGAGGTGGTCGCACAGGGCCAGGCGACGCCCAGCCCTCCCTCACCCCTGGTCGACGAGGTCATGGGACCCATTCAGCGGGTCACGGAGCAGATGTGGCCCGGAGTGAAGGTGCTGCCGACCATGTCGACCGGAGCCACCGATGGACTCTACCTCCGCCGCGAGGGGATCCCGGTCTACGGCGTGAGCGGGCTCTTCGGGGACATGGACGACGTGCGGGCGCACGGGCAGGACGAACGCATCCGGATCCAGAACTTCTACGAGGGGCAGGAGTTCCTGTACCGCCTCGTCAAGGCGCTCACGGGCGGCGGGATCGCGTGATGGACCGCGGCGCCCCTGCCTCTAGTCGCCTCGCATCGCGATCACGGGGCTCACGCGCGTGGCGCGCCACGCCGGAAGCAGACAGGCCGTGACGCCGACGACCAGAAGGGTGAGGGTGACCAGGACGTAGATCCACGGCTCCCGGGGATTCACGCCGTACAGCTGACTGGACAGCAGGCCCGAGATGGCGGCCGCCCCGCCGAGCCCGAGCCCGAGGCCTGCCAGGACGAGCTTCATGCCGTCCTCCAGGACCATGGTCCGAACGGAGCCGCTGTCCGCGCCCAGCGCCATCCGGATCCCGACTTCGCCCCTGCGCTGAGCGACCGCATACGACAGAACGCCGTATACGCCGACCGACGCGAGCAGCAGGGCCACGAGAGCGAAGGCCGAGAGCAGCAGTGTGCTGAAGCGATCGCGGGAGCGGGCCGCCGCGATCACGTCGTCGAGTGAGCGGATGTTGGTGAGTGCCACGGAGGGGTTCATCGCGGCGAGCTCACGCCGAACGGCCGGCAAGAGCCCGGCCGGGTCACCGGTCGAGCGGATGACGATCGTGCGCCTGCGAATCGAAGACTGGAACCCGCTGAAGTAGATCGAGGGCGGGGTGTCCGCGCGAAGCCCGTCGTACTTCACGTCGCTCACGACGCCGACGATTTCGGATTCTCGAATGTCGGAGGCGATGTGGATGGCTCCGAGGGGACCCAGGCGCATGCGCATGTCTCCGATCTTCTCACCGAGCGGGTCCTCCCCCGTGAAGTACTGTCTGGCGAAGGCCTCGTTCACGATGACGACGCCTGGCGCGTCGTTTCGGTCCATGTCGGTGAAGTCACGTCCGGCGACGACGGGAGTCCGCATCGCTCCGAAGAAGCCCGGGCTGACGGGTCGCAGGGCGGCTCGGGGATCGAGCTCCATGGCGATGTCGCGATCCACGAAGCGGACTTCCTGGAAGTAGTCGAGGTCCTCACCGAGCGGGAGCGTCGAAGCGTCGCCGACGGCCGTCACGGTGGGCAGCTCCACGAGTCGGCGCGCGTATCGCTCGTAGAAGTCCGTGACCTCCCTGTCGCTGGCAGCGACCGCTGTCGAGACGTCCAACTCGACGGTGAGCACACCACCCGACACGAAGCCGGGATCGACGCCGCGCACGTTTTCAAAGCTCCTCACCAGCAGACCTGCACCCACGACGAGCATGAGCGCCATCGCGAACTGCCCGACGACGAACACGTTCTGGAGCGATCGCCGACTCGACCCTGCGGTGTTGCGGCCGCCGTCGCGAATCGATGCGTGCACGTCCGAGCCGAGTATCCGCACGAGCGGCGCCAGGCCGAAGAGGAATCCCGTGAGCACGCTGATGCCCGCCACGACCGCCAAGACCGTTCCGTCGAGCGCGATCGTCTCGCCGCGGGGAAGGCTCACGGGGGCCACGGAGAGCAACGCGCGCGTGCCGATGTTCGCGAGGCCGAGCCCCAGAAGGGCTCCGACCCCGGCGAGCACGAGACTCTCGGTGACCAGCTGTCGTGCGAGCCGAGCGCGGCCCGCTCCGAATGCCACCCGCACTCCCATCTCCCGGCTACGCGCCTCCGATCGCGACAGGAGCAGATTGGCCACGTTCGCACAGGCGATCAGGAGGATGAGCCCGGTCGCTCCCAACAGCACGAGCAGAGCCGTGCGGGTATCTCCGACGATCTCGGAGTGGAGGCTCTCCATCGTCACCGTCCAGCCGCGGTTCGAGTCGGGATTCTCCTGTTCGATTCGACGGGCGACGCCCACGAGGTCGGCGCGAGCCGCGTTCAGGTCCTGGTCGTCCGCGAGCCGTCCGACCGCGCTCATCCACCGGGCGCCCCGACTCTGGATCTGCATGCCCCAGGTCATGTTGAGCCAGATATCGGTGTCGTCGGGGAACGTGTGCTCCGGCCGGACGATGCCGATGATCTCGATCGGCGTGCCATCGAGGATGAGGGACCGGCCGACGACGGCGGGATCCCCGCCGAACCGGCGCTGCCAAAAGCCGTGGCCGAGGATCACGACGGCCGTGGACCCCGGACCGTCGTCAGGCGAGAAGGTTCGGCCGGCCTGAGCCTCTGCGCCCATGACGTCGAAGAAGTCCTCCGTGGTGTACACCGCGCGAACTCGCGTGGGATTCCCGTCGGTCTCGGTGACGGTGCCCGTTGTGGGCCAAAACGCCGCCATCGACTCGAAGGTCGTGGTCATGGTTCGCCAATCGTCGAAGTCCATCGGCGACACCATGTACTTCGTTTGGTTTTGCTCTTCGTTGTGTGTCCAGAGCACCGTGAGCTCGTGCGGCTCCTCGAAGGGTAGAGGCTCGAGCAGGACCGCTTCGACCACGGTGTAGATGGACGTGTTGGCTCCGATCCCGATCGCGAGGGTGAAGACGGCCACGCAGCTGAACACGGGGTTCTTCAGAAGCATGCGAATCCCGTACTTGAAGTCCTGCATCCCGTCCCTCCCTCTGCGTCACGTCGATCTCCCCCGGTTGGATACCGCTCGTGATCGATGGGTTTCAACGGGTGCGTGCCGGGGTGGTCGGGCCGCACCAACGGAACCGTGCTCGGCGGTGTCCGTACCATGTCCAGGACTCCGTTCCACTCCGTCGTCTTCGATGGCTCGTTCCCTACCTCCGCCGCTTCGCGTCGTGCTCGCGCTCGGCCTGCTGACGTCCGTGCTCGTCCCGGGTGCGCTGCGCGCCCAGACGGCGCTGGTCCGGGTCGTCGATAGTGAGTCGATGGCGCCCACCATGGGTGCGCTCGCGTATCTCGTCGGCGCCGACGGAGTCGTGGTGAAGAACACCCTCACGGACGAGCGCGGCCGGGCCCTGTTCGTGGGGATCGCTGCCGGATCGTATCGAGTCCGGGTCGAGATGATCGGCATGGCTTCGGCCGAGACACAGCTCTTTTCCGTTGCCGAGGGGACCACGGTGACGGAGGAGATCCGCCTCGAGTCGAGCGCGATCCAGCTGGAGGGCTTGGAGGTCGAGCTGGAGGCGGGCCGCTGCCGCGTGCGACCTGGTGGGGAGGGTCTCCTGGTGGCCGAGTTGTGGGACGAGGCCCGAAAGGCCCTGTCGGCGGCCTCGTTCACGGACCAACGAGGCCTCTACCGCTACGAGACCGTGCGGTACGATCGCTCGCTCGGCCGCGACGGCGTCATCCTCGACGAGGAGCAGAGCAAGCGCGAGGGTTACATGAGGACGCCCTTCGAGAGTCGCCCGGCGGAAGACCTGGCCGAGAACGGGTTCGTGCAGCGAGACGGCCGGGATTTCGTGTACTACGCACCCGATGCGACCGTGCTGCTCTCCGACGCGTTCCTCGACGCGCACTGTCTGCGGGTGGCGGGACGCCGGGAGGGTGGACTCGTCGGATTGGGCTTCGAGCCCACGGGAGATCGCAAGAGCGTTCCCGACATCTCCGGTACCATGTGGCTCGATTCGGGTTCGGCAGAGCTGCGCTGGCTCGAGTTCGAATACCAGTACCTCGACCCCGAGATGATGTCGTCCGAGGTCGGGGGTAGGGTGGACTTCGAGCGGATGCCGGACGGCACCTGGATCGTGCCCGAGTGGTGGATCCGGATGCCCGTGATGAGTGTGCAGACGGACTTCCAGGGTGATCGGCGTCCGTTCATCGCCCAGTTCCATCAGACCGGTGGCTTGGTCTTGGAGGCGCGCGAAGCCGGAGGGCGCAGTCTCGGGCAGAGGGCCCAGACGGGCGGAGTCGAAGGCGTCGTCATGGACAGCATCGGCGTGCCCCTGGGCGGCGTGCGTGTGGGCGTCGTGGGCTCGAACCAGGAGTTCTACACGGACCCCGAGGGGAAATTCTCCATCGCCGGGCTGACGGAGGGTCGCTACCAGGTCCGCTTCGTCGACGCTCGGCTCGAGCAGGCCGGGTACATTCCCGAGCCAGTTCCTCGGGACGTGATTCGTGGGGAGCTCGGGTACATGGAATACCACATGCCTTCGATGGGCGACGTGTTGTTCGAGGCGTGTCGCGGGGTCGGACGCGACGAGGGCTCGGTCGTGCTGGCGGGCACCGTCGTCGACGGGATGGGCCAGGTGGTCCCCGATGCGACAGTCCGCGTCAGCTGGACCGGCTTTTTCCAGGCGGGCGGGGGATGGGTAGACTCCGAGAACCCGAACGGCCTGACACAAACGACCGACGGATTCGAGACCTCGACCTCCTCGACGGGCTTCTTCAACTTCTGCGGCGTTCCCCCCGAGACCGACCTGAGGCTCTACGCCGTGTCGGGCGCCGAGGAATCGGATGAGCACACGGTCCAGATCTCGGAGTTCGACACCGGCGCCCTGCGGGTGCTGGTCATCCCCGAGCGCTGACACGCCATGACCCCTCTTCCGCCGATCGGCGCGCGCGGGTGCAGGCGCCCCACGGATCGCGACCGCGGAAGATGAGCACCCGCACGCCTGCGGTGCGACCGGCGATCGATTCCGGTCCCACGTCGTTGTCGCACCTGCGCGACCGGTCGCTCGGGCTGCTACTTCATCCTGCGTCCGTGACGTCGGATCTCCGGTTCAGCGCGGATGTGCTCCTGGAGGCGGGATTCCGCGTCGACGCGCTCTTCGGTCCCCAACACGGAGCTCGGGGCGAAAAACAGGACAACATGATCGAGTCGGATCACGACACGGACCCCGTGACCGGTTGTCCCGTGCATTCGCTCTACAGCGAAGTGCGCAAGCCGACGCCCGAGATGCTCTCCGGTCTCGACGCGCTCGTCTTCGATCTGCAGGACGTCGGCGTCCGTGTGTACACCTTCGTGTGGACGATGGCGCTCGCCATGGAGGCGTGCGCCGAAGCCGCAATCCCGTTCGTCGTGCTGGATCGGCCCAACCCCGTCGGCGGCGAGGTGAGGGAGGGGCCGGTGCTCCGTTCGGGCTTCGAGTCGTTCGTCGGCCTGCACCCGATTCCACTTCGACATGGCCTGACCTGTGGTGAGCTCGCCGCCTGGCTGAACGCCGAGCGAGGGATCGGGTGCGAGCTCGAGGTGGTTCCCTGTGCGGGGTGGCGCAGGTCGATGCATTGGGTCGACACCGGGCTCCCCTGGGTGGCACCGAGTCCCAACCTCCCCACGCCGGACTCGTGCACCGTGTATCCGGGCATGGTGCTCGTGGAGGGGACGAACCTGTCCGAGGGGCGGGGCACCACGAAGCCGTTCGAGCTCTTCGGTGCACCCTATCTCGACCCGTACGCCCTCGCAGCGGAGCTCAGCGACCAGGTGGGGCCGGGCCTCGAGCTCCGTCCCTGCTGGTTCGAGCCGACCTTCCAGAAGCACGCGGGCGAGGTCTGCGGAGGTGGTCAGCTGCACGTGACCGACACTCGGGGCGTGCGGTCGGTCCGTACGACGGTCGCGCTCCTGACGGCGTGCCGGAAGCTCGCTCCGGCGGACTTCGATTGGCGCCCGCCGCCCTACGAGTACGAGGAAGAGCTGGCTCCGATCGACATCCTGTGGGGGCATGACGGCCTCCGCACCGGAGTGGAGGCGGGTGCCTCCGCGGACGAGCTCCTGGACGGCGTGTCGGAGGAGATCGCCGCCTTCGCCGAGTCGGTCCGACCCTACCTCATCTACGACTGACGGTCTGCATCCACGACGAACGGCTCAGCGGCAACCGGAGGTCGCCGAGAACACGGGAGCGATCTGGAGCTCCAAGATGTCTCCAGGGTCGACCTGCATCTCCTCGGTGAAGCACTTCGGCCCCGCGAGCATGTCGATCTCGATGTACATCGGATCGGGGAAGTCCCAGTCGAGGACGAACTCCTGATCGCGCTTCCCGGTCACCACGCCCAGGAAGGCACGCCGCCCTCGACGGTAGGTGTAGAGTCGTGCGTCCTGGAAATTCCTGTTCTGGACGATGATCCGAACAGTCGTCGGCTGGGCGCTGGCGAAGACGTCCCCGCCTGTACCCCCCCCGGCGGATGCGCACGACGAGCATGCGAGGAGCACGGCTGACAGGACCATCCATCGCATCTCAGCGTCTCCCTGCGCGACATGCCTGAGCACCGACGTTGCTGGGTACGCTCAGCCACACCCGGGCGTTGGGCTCGACTCCCACCTGGCCGGTCCTACACGACCGCCCGGCCGTCTGCTCCACGAAGAAGCTGATCGGGAGCGCGACGTTCCACCCGATGGTGAACCTCTCATCGGTCTTGCCCGTGACGCGTCCAACGCGCTCCCGCTGTCCGGACGATCGTAGCGCCCACACGGTGATGTCGTTGAAGCTCAGGTTCTGGACCTCGATGTGGATCGGGTCCTCGGCGGTGCTTCCCCCGGGCGCACCCGGACCGTCGAAAGGGCTACGCGCCTGATTTCTGGAGGCACAACTCGTCGCGACCACGACGGTCGCGGCGATCGCCGCCAGGCCGCGCATCGACCTCATCCGCTGGTTCCTCATGCCGGGCATCTCCACGGCTTGAAAGCTACGTGATGCGCCGCTTTCGGGCACGGGGTGCCCCCACGAGCCGTGCTCGACGGCGTCACGTTGCGTCGCTCGTTCATTGTGCCCGTCCGCGGGCGAGCTCCTCGTCGAAAGCCACGAGCTCGAAGTCGTCCTCGTAGTCGACGCGGTCCACGGCGGGGAGATACCGGTCGAGGCTCGCTCCTCCGCCGAGCAGCTCCCGATCGAAGAGCTCGAGGTCGCGGGCGCCGGCGTCCGCCTCGTCGTCTTCGGTGGAGAAGACGATCTCACCAAGGCTGCGCTGTTCGAGGCGGAGGTGCCGGCGCATGGCCTCACTCGCAGCGAACTGCTCCCGGACGTGAGGAAAGCGGTAGCGCACGACACCGCGGTCGTCGACGGACACCTCCGCATCGAGCTCCGTCGAGATGTTCCGGAGCGTCGCGATCACGGCCGACTCCGTGGTACCCGGCATGCGTGCCCGGACGAAGTCCCAGGCTTGCTGCTCACTCAGGGCCTGTTCGCCGCCGAGCGAGCTCTTGTACACCATTCCGAGGAGCAGGCGTCGGAGGTTCCGGCGCGCTCTCCGGCGGTTCTCGATCTTGACCCCGGCCATGCGGACGAGGGGGCCCGCGAAGAAGAGAGCGCTGAACACGACCGGTACGAGGACCAGACCCACGAACGCCGCCGTGCCGCCCAGCCCGAGGCGCGGAAAGATGAACCACGGCGCGGTCGCCGACGCGAGCAGCGTGAACGAGTTCATTCCGACCACCACCGCGTTGGCGCCTGCGGAGTTTCCGGTCAGCTCCAGTGGGGGCTGGAGGCGGAGCCAGGCAGGGCTCGGCTCACGGACCGAGCGCTTGTCGTCGACCGACGCCATCAGGCCGGGGAAGGCGTAGACCACGTGGCCATTCGGCGACGCGGCCGCTTCCCCATCGTACGCGCCGAGCAGTCGAGCCATCTCCTCCTCCGCTTCGACGAAGGTCGAGCCGGAGTGCTCCACGAGCTCGGCGGGCGTGAGAATGCCTTTGCGGGCTCGGATGAGCCGTAGCTTGCTGCGGTCCAACTGCTTCTGAGTGGGACGCGGCCGGTCCGGACCGAAGACGAACGCGAACACCTTCTTGTAGAAGGGGACGCGGTCTCGCTCGGGCAGGGTACGCTCCCACCGGTGTCCGTAATACGGGCGCCCGATGCGCCAACGCGGGCTCCAGATCCAGTACCAGAGCAGGGGATTGAAGTGGAACCCCCCGCGGCGGCCGCGTCCACCACCCCATCCTCCTCGCGAGTCGCCACCGCGCTGGTTCGCCAACAGTGCCGCGATCACCAAGGCGACGAAGACCACGAAGTAGACGACGAGCATCACGACGATCCACGCCTTGAAGCCGGTGCGCAGCACCTTCCCAACGGAGCGTCGTGCTCGAGCGAGAAATGGCTCGCTGCCTCGCTCGATGAAACGTGGGTCGAAGGAGTAGACGAGCTCGCCCGAGTCCGAGACGGCGAGGTGCCCTCGGTGCGTCTCGAGCAGGCCCTTCAGCCCCTGCCGCACGTCGTCCGCTACGAGGCCGGATTCGGCGACGACGTCCCCGACCGTGCCGCGGCCCTTCAGGCGGCGTAGCGAGGCGAGGATGTGGGACTGTTGTTCAGCGAGTGCGAGCGTGCTCACGGATGATCACCGACAGGTACGGGACGACACCGGATCTCATGCTACCGACGAGGCGCTCGGCGAGGTCCGCCCGTATGCCCGCGGTACAGCCGGCGGGAACGATCCGCCGCGGGTCCCGTCAGCGCCGCCTCCCCTCGAAGAGCGCCACGACCGCCTCGTTCGCGCCATCCTCGCCTGCGAGCGAGAGACCGACGTAGACCGCCGTGGACAGTGCCATCGCAGGGAAGATCTCGTGCACGATCGCCGACCCGGGCACGAAGCCCCAGGCCAGCAAGACGACGACCCCCACGGCGAACGAGGCGATTACGGCGGTCCCGTTGCCGCGTCGCCAGTGGAGTCCGAGGACCAGGGCCGGGAAGAAGCACGCACCGTAAAGCGCGCCGCTGAACGCGGTGAGCTCCACGATCCCTCCCGGAGGGTTGAGGGAGATCAGCATCGTGACGAAGGCGAACAGCGCGACCCAGCCCTTGGTCCAGAACATCTCCTGCGCCTCGGTGCGTCCGGGTCGCACGAGTGCGACCACGTCTCGCTCCGTGGTCGACGCCATGACCAGGAGCACGCTGTCGAGCGACGACATGGCGGCCGCGACCATCGCCACGAGCAGGAATGCGCTGGTGCCCTGTCCGAAGACCTCGGAGAGGAGCGTCGGAACGACCAGGTCCGTGTCCTCGATTCCGGTCGGGAAGATCTTGCGGGCGTAGATGCCCACCGGGATCAGGAGTGAGAACACCGCTGCGAAGGTGAGCGACGAGACCCACATCCCGGTGCGAATCGCCTTCTCCCCTTCGAGGGCGAAGAAGCGCGAGAGCTGACGTGGCTCGACCGCGAACTTGACCAGGCCCGCGACCATCGTGCCGATGAGCACGGGAACGGCGACCCCGCCGCCCCAGGTGAAAAGCTCTTCGCCACCCGGCTGAGTCCTCACCTCCGCGGCGGCACCCAGGCCGCCCGCCGCGCTCACCGTCCCACCGAAGAGGAGGACCGCGGCCACCATCATCACGACACCCTGGACGGAGTCGGTCTTCACCACGCTGATGAACCCGCCGATCATGGTGTAGGTCATGACGATGAAGAAGACGATGACGATCGACAGGCGATAGGGAATCTCGAGGAAGACCTCGAGGAGGTTCCCGATTCCCTTGAAGACGGCGGTCATGTAGAAGAACGACGCCACGACGACGATGATCGCGGCGAAGAGTCGGGCCGGTGTGCTGTCGAAGCGGAATCCGATGAAGTCCGGAATCGTGAGTGAGTCCATCGCGGCCGTGAACTCTCGCAGCCTGGGCGCCACCGCGATCCACGCGAAGAGGCTGAACCCGACGGCGGTGGGGATGAAGAGGAGCCACGGCAAGCCCCAGGCGTAGGTGCGCCCGCTGAAGCCCACGAAGGAGTTCGTGCTGGCGTACGTCGCGAAGAAGGACAGGCCGATGACCCAGCCCCCCATGTTGCGACCGCCGACGTAGTAGTCGGCGAGGCCCTTGGTCTTCTTCTTTCCGGTCCACGCGTGGTGCGCGAGCATGATCGTGTAGAGCACCAGGAGCGAGTGGACCATCCAGTACTCGCGCAGGTTGGACAGAATGGCGTCGGTCATGCGTCTGCGTCGCTCTGGAAGAGCTCGGTCACGGAGGGCTTGGTGACTTTGCCCATGGCGTTTCGCGGGAGCTCGTGCACGAAGAGAACCTCTTTCGGGACTTTGTAGGGCGCGAGCTGAGTCCGAACGAACGCCCGGAGTGTCTCGGCCGACACCGGCTCGGCGGGGGACCGCACCACCGCGGCGCAGACACGCTCGCCCCACAGCTCGTCGGGCACGCCGACCACCGCGCAGTCGGTCACGGCCTCGTGGGAGCGGAGCGTGTCCTCGATCTCGAGTGCCGAGATCTTCTCGCCCCCGGTCTTCAAGATGTCGACGCTCGACCGACCGAGGATCCGGAAGGCCCCATCGACGACCACGGCCTGGTCACCCGTGCGGAACCACCCGTCCTCGGTGAACGCCTCGGTCGTCTCGTCGGGCCGTCCCCAATACTCCGTGAAGACACCGGGGCCGCGGACCTGGATTTGTCCCGCGGCTCCGTCGGGTACGGGGTCATCCGCTTCGTCGACCAGGCGGACCTCTACGTTCGGGAGCGGTGCCCCGACGTAGCCGGCACGGCGCTCTCCCGCCAACGGGTTGGAGAGACCCATCCCAATTTCGGTCATCCCGTACCGCTCGAGCAGGCGATGGCCGGTGATGGCCTCCCAACGCTCCAGGGTCGGAACCGGAAGCGCGGCCGACCCGGACACCATGAGGCGGCACGCGCGGGCACCCGCGGTCCACGCGTCCCGGGTCACGGGATCGGCCTGATCCCACGCCTCGATGAGTCGGCGATAGACGGTGGGCACGGCCATGTACAACGTGGCTTCGCCGCGGGCCAGCCGCTCCCAGACGTCGACGGGGTTGAACCGAGGGAGGATCTCGCACGTTGCTCCGTTCCAAAGCGCGGAGGTCAGCACGTTGACGATCCCGTGCACGTGATGAAGGGGAAGGTGCAGGATGATGTGATCGTCCGGGCTCCATGCCCACGCCTCGGAGAGTGCTTCGACCTGAGCGCGGATGTTGGCGTGCGTGAGAACGACGCCCTTCGGCTGGCCGGTGGTCCCCGAGGTGTAGAGCATGAGCGAGGGCCGCGCCTCCTCCACGCCGGGGAGGTCTCCGACGGGACCGTCTCCGAGTAGCGCCGGCGTCTGTAGAACCGGCAACCCTCTTCCGACGGCGGAACGTTGTATCCGGTCCACGAGGTCCGGATGCGCCACCACGGCTTCCGGCCGGGCGTCGTCCAGCACGTATTCCAGCTCCGCCTCCGGATGGGAGGTGGCCATGGGTACGCCGAGGCCGCCGGCCCGCCATACGCCCCACTGCACGACCGTGTAGGCCCAACCGGGCGGCACCAGATAACACACTCGGCTCCCCTCGAGGTCGTCGCGGCCCGTGAGGAGCTTCGTCGCCACGGCCGCCGAGGCCCTGCTGAGCTCGTCGTAGGGAAACACGCCTTCGGGGGCGATCAGGGCCGTGCGCTCCCCCCACTGCGAGGCGCGGGCGACGAGTTCGAGGCTCAAGGTTGCAGCGGGGCTCCGGATGTCGGAATCTGTGCGAGAGGGCGGCCCGGGCCTTGCAAGAGCCCCTGACCTACGGCGGCCCTAACTGACGGGCCACCGCCGCGCTCCGCAAGCGCGCCCGCAGCCCGGCCGACGGGATCGGGCGTCGTCCACCGCCCGCCCGCCGATTCCGCCGATGAAGCATCCGCACTTCCTTCATGTTCGCGAACACCTCGAGCGGGTGCGCGACGGGTACTCGTACATCCCGGATCCGGAGTCGGTTTACCTCGGTAGGGTGGAAGAGGATCACTTCTGGGAGTTGATCGGGCTGCGCCTCGAGGGATGTCCCGTCGTCGTGCTCGCCGCCCTCCGCTTCAAGAGGGAGGAGCGGATGGGCGTGCCGGACGCGCGGGCGTCGTTGGCGAAATACCTGACCGCGGCACCCGACCCCGACACGAACGACCGCGGGGGGCTCTCCGCGGTGCTGCCGAACAAGGACCAGGAGATCCAGGCATTTCTGAGCGGGCTGCGCGCCGGGCGAGCCTTTGCCCAGGTCAGTATCGATCGGATGCGGGTCGAGGTGGCGTTCGACTTTCGCGCGGACAATCCGTCGGCCGTGCGCGGCCTTCGCGAAGCGGCCGCGCCTCTGCGCCTCCACTACTACCGGACCGTCAAGGGCCACGTCTTCCGCGGGGAGTCTCACCAGGTGGAAGCCGCCGACGGTGAGCCGCTTCCGCGCTTCCTGGCCGTTCGGTCGCCGGAGCAGCTTCTCCCCCAAGGGGTGATCCGCTTGCCCACGATCTTCGTGGCGAACCGCTTTCTCAGCCTCAAGGTCGACGTGACCGAGGACGCGGCCCGGCTCGCGGTGAGGAACTGGGTGCCGTTCATCGGCGGCACGGCCTCCAGGGGAGGGCTGATCCCCGTCCGCTAGGTGCCCCGGAGCCGGCGTCGGACGACACCCCCCAGTCGGCGGCGGACGACACCCCGAAGGGTCCTCCCCACGGCGGCCAGATTCCACGCCAAGAGCAAGGCCCACTTCTTCGCAGTCGCAAGGGGCCATCGGTCCCGAGTGAGTCGGGTCGCGCGAGCGAGCATGCTCGGCCCCATCGGCATCAGATACCGGAGCTGACCGAGGAGCCACTCGAGCTCGGCGCGCTCCCATCCCGCCCCGGCCGAGCCCGGCGCGCCCCGATCGTCCTGCGCCGAGGGGGTCGTGGAAGCGAGCGGTCGGCGGCGAACCTCTCGGTCGACGAAGTCGAGGTATTGGAGGGCGGCAGTCAGCTTTTGGGGCCCGTGACGGCGATTGGCGCCCGTGATATTCAGCCCGCTCGCCCGCCATCGGACCCGCCCGGCACGCAGTGTACGGATGCCGGCCGGCCGGGAGAGCCTGAACCACGTGGCGTCGTCGGCGCACCACCCCATCGGGAAATCGAGAAAGCCACCGATGCGCTCGAAGGCGGCGCGCCGAAACACGTACTCCACGACGAAGCTGTCACGCTCGCCGCTCAAGCGCGCCCGGATGAAGGCCTCACCCTTCTCCGAGCGGGGATGAGGCGCGTTGTGCGCGAGGACCCGCCCGCTCGCGTCGATCGTGTCCGTCTGGAATCGGACCAGGTCGACGCCGTGAAGGTGGGGCCGCTCGTCGTGGAACGCCTGCACACAGTCCGGAGCCATCTCGTCGTCGTCGGCGAAGAGCCACACCCACTCCTCGCCGCTGAGACGCACGCATCGGTTCCAATGTCCGGTGAGCGAGGTGCGGCCCAGATTCTCGTCGAAGCGGTGGTACGTCATGTCCAGGCCCGCGAATCGCCGACAGATCTCACGGATCTCGGGAGGGCCGCCGTCGTCACCGACGTAGAGTCGGAAGCGACGGTCCGTCTGCTGCCGGATCGAGACCAGCGCCTCGGCCAGGAACTCCGGCTTGTAGGCCGGAATCACGATCGCGAGCTCGCTCACGTCTTGCGGATCCGAAAGCGTTCGAGCCGCGCCCGCCGCCTCGCCATGCGCTCGAGGCTCCGCTGCTCGTCGTGCCAGTGACCCACGCCCACGTCGCGAACACCGGCCTCGGCTCGCCGCGTCCGCACGTCATCACCGATACGACGAAGCACGTCGCCGGGGAGAGGCCAGATCATGTGCAGCAGCGGCTTCGACGGGCGATCGGGGTCGATCGAGAGAAACTCACCGGGCCAATACATCTCCGCGGGCTTCGGCAGCGTTCCCAATCGGCGCCGTCCTCCGACGATCCCGATGGCGATCTCGTCTCCGATCCAACGTCCCAGCAGGACCTGTCGGCCCAACCGGGGACGAACCTCGTCGAGGTAGCAGGCCAGGAACTCGCGCATCACGATTCGGGCGGGCTCGGTCCGGAAGCAGAAAAGCCCGCTGTTGGTCTTCAGATACCGGTCCAACGCGAATGTGCGCATGAGCTTGCGCGTCGAGAAGCCATGGTGGTCTTCGTCGTCCGTCGGCGTGAGGAGCTCGCCGACGAACGCCAACTCGTTTCCGTGCAGGGCGCCCCAAAGGTGGTCCAGCGACCCGAGCACGAGGCAGTCGGCGTCGACGTACGCGGTTTCATCGAAGGGCGAGGCCTCCGCGACACCATACTTGCGGGCGCGACGCACGCGGAACTCGGGCGGGAGGATCGTCACGTGCTCGAAGACGGCACCGTAGTGGGTGCGCGCGAGGGCCGCCGTCGACTCGTCCGCCACGAGCGCGACCGAGTGGACCGTGTGGCCTCGCAACGAGAGTGCCATGTCGACGGCCATCTCGAGATAGGCGGGAGCACCTGTCGCCAGTGTGAGGTAGCCGCGCGTGTGCGGCGTCACGGTGTCCTGCCGCTCAGGCGTGGCTCGGCGTCAGCTGAAGCCTGATGACGAGGGCGAGGCAGCCCGCCCAGAAGACCAGAGGAATGGCCCAGAATCCTTCTCCGGCGTTCACGAGCATCGCGGTTCCCGCCAAACAGTAGGTCGCCACCAGGATCTCCGCGAAGAACGTCCAGTGCAGCGGGCTTTCGTACAGGCGCGGCGCAGTGGCCCCCACGCGCCCGATGTGGTGCGCTTTGGGTGTGCGCACGAATTCCCCTCCCGGCGAGAGGAAGCCCTGAATCTGGCCGGCCGAGTTGTTCACCATGAGCCCGATACCCACGCACACGCCGGCGATGATCTGGAAGAGCGAGGATAAATTCCACTGCCCGTCCCGTTCGTGCACGGTGAGCGCGAAGCTGACCGGCGCGACGATGACGACGAGGGCCATGAGCCCCTGCAGGACCAGAAAAGCCGTCCGATCCATGTACAACACGGCCCACGGCCAGAGCAGCAGATTGCTCAGCAGGACGGGATGGATCGCATACCCGGCGAGGAGGAAGGCCTCCTCGATGCGGTCCCGGAGGACGTGACCCGACGACATGACCTTGCCGGTGAGACTCACGAAACACTGGGCGTTGCCCTTGGCCCAACGATGCTGCTGTTGCTTGAAGGCACGCATGTGGCCGGGGAGCTCGTTCACGACGGGCACGTCCTGGAGGTAGCGCCCGCGCCAACCCCGCAGCGCGCATCGATAGCTCAGGTCGAGGTCCTCGGTCAGTGTCGCGGCCGACCAGCCTCCGGCCTCGTCGACCGCCCTTCGCCGCCATATACCGGCGGATCCGTTGAAGGTCGTGACATTGCCGATGAAGGCTCGCGTGGGCTTCTGAAGGAAGAAGTGACGATCGAGCAGCACGGCCAAGGCGGAGGGGAGCAGCCCGCGCACCGGCTCGCCCCATGCCCAGCGCGCCTGCGCGAACGCGACCCGAGGGTCGTCGAATGCGCCCTTGTCCACGAGGATGTTGCGCAGGAAGTCCGGGTCGGGCGCGAAGTCCGCGTCGAAGAGAGCGACGAACTCGGCGTCCGAGTGGGCGAGCCCTTCGGTCAGGGCTCCGGCCTTGTACCCCACACGGTGTTGGCGCCGAATATGCTCGATCCGAACCCCGGAGGCTGCGAGCTCCGCGACCACGTCGGCCACGATCTCGGCGGTCTCGTCGTCGGAGTCGTCGAGCACTTGTACGTCGAAACGGTCACGTGGGTACGCCTGCGCCGCTGCCGCTCGAACGACTTGCTCGGCCGCCCGCCGCTCGTTGTACAGGGGCAGCTGGATCGTGACGGTGGGGTGCTCCGCGGCGCCAGCCGGTGGCCCGCCGTTGGAGACCACGGTCGCTCGAATCGCTCCCCGATTCCTGGTGAAGCGCCACAGCATGCGCATCTCGACGGTTGCGAACGCAGCCCCGATGAGCGCAGCGATGGAGTAGAGGACCGTGATGAGCAGGGACATGTCCTCGGTCGAGGGATGGTCGACGCAACTCAGGTGACGAAAAACTGTATTCAAAAGACGTGATCGGCGGCACCCCGCAGGTTCGACGCAGTTGGGGAGGGCGGTACGGGGCAGTCGCACCTTCGTAGCAAAGTGGTTACCTCGGCACCTGGACATTCTCGGCTCCGTGTGCCCGGCCGATCTCATGGAGGCCCCATAACAAGCTGTCTGCTGTCCTTCCCTGGCGCTCGCCGGTGGGTGCTCGCGCTTTCGCGCGGAGGGGGGGCGGTTGTGTTGGCGGTCGTGCTGGCGTCTTCGAGTCAGGCGCAGGACATCGCCGGCCTCGAGGCGCCGGGCGCCGGGGAGACCTGCTCCGAAGGCGTGGTCTCGTCGATCGCGTTGGATCGGCGGTCGGTCTTCGATCCCGAGTCGACGGAGGTGGGAGCGCTGTCCTGGACGTACCGGGCCCTCAATCTGCTCCACGTCCGTACGGCGCCGTCGTTCATTCGTCGGGAGCTCCTGTTCGAGGAGGGAGACTGTTTCGACCCGTTCCTCTTGAGCGAGTCGGAGCGTCTGCTGGACGGGTACGGCTTCCTCGCCGGGGCGCAGATCACGGCAGAGGATGACGGGCTTGGGGGGAAGGCCGTTCAGGTGCAGACGCGGGACGAGTGGTCGACGAAGGTGGACGTGGGCGTCACCTACGACGCGACGCTGAACCTCGAGAAGCTCGAGGTGACCGAAGAGAACTTCCTCGGCCAGGGGATCTTTGCGGAGTTCACGCACCGGCAGCGGCGCGAGACCCGGGCGCAGGCCTTTGCCGTCGGGACGCCCCGTCTCTTTGGGCGCACCGATGCGCGCGTCGAGTACGGGCGTGACCGTCCGGGCACGTTCTTCAACCAGTTCCTGCGCTATCCCTTCATCGGCGAAACGGGCCGGTATTCGGTGCGGCAAGGGTACAGCCGAGGGACGACGTACTTCTCCTACTCGACGGACGAGGCGGCGGACTACAGTCAGGTTCTGGTACCCCAGTACCGCGAGGTCGTCGAGCTTTCGGCGGCCCAGCGCTTCGGAGAGCCGGGGAGTTCATGGATCGCTGGCATCACGCTGACGCACGACGTGATTCGTTTTCCCGGGCAGGCGGAGGTGGCCTACGGCGTCGACTTCGACGACCTCCAGCCGTTTCCCGGAGCCCTTCCCCCTCTCCTGGCCGATCAACTCACCGAGTCGGCGGCGACGCGCGTTCTCCTCCACTTCGGGACGCGTCGTTATCGGTTCGTGGAGTACCAGGGGCTCGACGGGCTGCGGGACCGGATGCTCGTGGGTCACGGCATGTATACGGGCGTGAGCTTCGGGCGCGGCTTCGGTGTATTCGCCCCCGACGACGTGCCCGGTGTCGACGACTTCTTCGGGCGACTGCACGGGACCTTCTCGGCCCCGATCGGATCTTCTCTCCTGCACGGTGGGCTCACGGTCGAGTCCCGTCGCGATCGGGGTACCTGGAGAGATGTTCTCCTGGACACGGATCTGGTGGCCTACCTCCGCAACGACGACCTCGGGAGTCACACGCTCTTCGCCCGGGCCTCGTTCGCCGGAGGATGGCTGACGTCCATGCCGTTCCAGCTGAGTCTGGGGGGGCGGGAAGGGGTCCGGGCACTCGCCGAGGATCGGTTTCCCGGAGGGCGCATGACGCGGTTCACGATCGAGGACCGCATCGTCTTTCCGTGGCCGCGGGTCGGCACCGCGGATCTGGGCCTGTCGCTCTTCGCCGATGTGGGTCGCGTATGGGACGGCGACGTGCCCTATGCCGTGAACTCGGGCTGGCAGGGCGGCGTCGGCCTCGGGTTACGGGTGGGCCTGCCGTCCCGAACCCGGAACATCTGGCGATTCGATGTCGCGTTCCCCGTGGGTAGGACCGATGGCGAGCCCGTCTTCCGGTTCACCTTCGAGGTCAATCGCTTCCGCGCCGGGTTCTTCACGCCCGACGTCTTGAGAAGCCGGCGGTACAACATCGGCGCCGAGCACTTCTGAGGCAGGCGCCGGGGTGTTCGGCGGTGCTAGCGACGGAGGCGTAGGAGCACGAGCGCGCCCACGAGGGCGAAGCCGATGGCGGCCTTCATGATCGCGTCGGTGTCCCACTCGCCGCTCGGGGTCTTGCGCTCACGCACCTCCTGATCCTGATGGATGGTGCAGAACGGGAACCCGTCGCGCGCGTCTCGCTTGCAGCGGTCCCCTTTCTTCGTCTTTCCCTCGCACTGAGCCACGTGCCCCTCCTTCGACCTGTCGTTCGCGCTCGAGTGGGCTGCTGAGTGTTACTACGGTTCGACGGCCGATTCGGTTCACTGGTTGCGTCGAGCGCCGCCAGATCGCGACTCCTAAATCGTTAGTTGACAGGCCCTGACCAGGCGTCGTACTATCAACTAAATCCTTAGGAGATGCAGATGGAGATTCGATTCACGGCCCGGGAGCTCGACATCATGGCGGTGCTCTGGGAACGAGGGCCGTCGACCGTGGCCGAGGTGCGCCGCGCCCTGGACACAGAGCTCGCCTACAACACCGTGCTCACCGTGCTCCGCATCCTCGAGGAAAAGGGACACGTCACGCACGAGGAGGAGGGGAGGGCTCATCGGTACGCTCCGCTGGTGGAGCGGGCCGAGGCTGGTGGATCCGCGCTTCGGCGCATCACCCGAAAGCTCTTCTCGGGTTCTCCGGAGCTTGTCCTGACGCGGCTGGTCGAGGGGGAAGATCTGAGTGAAGACGAGGTCCGGCGGATGCGCGACCTCTTGGCGAAACGACTCGAGGCGATGGAGGAAAACCGATGATCTCTGCCACCATGACGTATCTGCTCGCAATCTCCGCCATCACGGCCGGTGCCGCCTGGATTGCCGAAGCCGGGCTTCGCCGGGCTGGAGTCTCGACACGCCTGGTCTGGATGGCGGCCATGCTGCTCGGGCCGACGCTGCTCGCCACCAGCGTGCTCTTGCCCCGCTCTGCCCCGACGCTTGTCGGGGGGGCGGTCGGTCCCGTGATCGAGCTTCCCGCCCTGCAGGTGGGGCGGGACACGGGGTCGCTCTTCGGGGCCGAGGAGTGGCTCTTGGCGATGTGGCTCGCGACCGCCGCAGTGATGATCGCGGTCGTCCTGCGGACACGCTTCGGCCTCGACCGCGAGCGGAAGCGGTGGAAGAGGGTCGAGATGGCCGGACGGAGCGTGTACGTCTCCCCGCACCGCGGCCCGGCCGTCGCGGGAGTCATCCGACCGTGGATCGTTCTGCCCCGCTGGCTCGACGAGCTACCGGAGGGGCAGCGTGACCTCGTGTTGATGCACGAGGAGGAGCACGTGCGTGGAGGAGACACGATCCTCCTCTCGGTTGCGCTCGTGATGCTCTGCTCCACTCCGTGGAATCCGCTCACCTGGTTGCACTTCCGTCGCCTGCGCGCGGCAATGGAGGTCGACTGTGACCGGCGCGTGCTGAGGCGGCGGCCTGAGCCCGCGGCATACGGAGACAGCCTGATCGCGGTCGCGGCACGGTCGTCCGGCGCCGCCTCCTTGGCCCTCGCGGCGTTTACGGAACCGGCGGGTGTCCTGGAGCGGAGGATCGTCGCCATGACACACCGGCGCACCCGATGGACGTCGTTCCGCGCCGTCCTGCTGACACTCGGCTCGGTGGCTTTGGCATCGCAGGCCTGCGGCGTCGAGGGGCCGGTCACCCTGGACGAGCGCGGCATCGAGACCGTTGGCGTAGAACCGGGCCAGAGTGTCGTGCCCAGTGAGCCGGATCTGGCGGGCCCCGATGCCCGCGAGGGCATCGTCCGTGACCCGGACTTCGATCGTACCGAGCTCGACAGGGAAGTGAGCGCGGAGGCGATTCGTGCGGCGCCCACGTTCACTCCCTTCACGGTGGCTCCTTCGATCACCAATCGGGAAGAGGTCGTCCGGGTCATGGCGGAGTCGTATCCGCCTCTCCTGCGGGAGGCCGGCATCGGGGGGACGGTCCGCGTCTATTTCCTCATCAACGAGGAAGGCATCGTCGAGCAGGTTCGGCTGGACCAGAGTGCAGGCCACCCGGCACTGGACGACGCGGCGCTCAACGTGGCCGGCGCCTATCGGTTCAGCCCGGCGCTGAACCGCGATGAGAAGGTTCCGGTGTGGGTTTCGTTCCCGATCACCTTCCAGGTGCGGTAGGGCGCACGTCCTCAGGCGCGCTGGTGCCGGCCCCACCGGAGGGGGTCCGGGACCGGTCGCTGGCGGGTGGCGCGCACCGCGTGCATCGGTACGTTGCGCCATGCCCTACATCGAACAGATCCCGGTCGAGCGGGCGACGGGCCTGCTGAGAAGGCTCTTCGACGAGGCGTTGGCGCGGGCAGGAAGGGTCTGGCACATCGTCCACATCATGAGTCAGAACCCCCGGACGATGGATGCGTCGATGAAACTCTACGGCGCGCTCCTGTTCGGGCCGTCGCCACTGTCCAGATGGCAGCGAGAGATGCTCGCCGTCGTCACGTCCAAGACGAACGACTGCTTCTACTGAACGCAGGCGCACGCGCATGACCTCCGGGAAGAGGTCGAGGAGCTTTTTGCGAACGAAGCCGACCGCGACGACTTCGTGCACGCGATCGCGCGCGACTGGCGCACCGCTGGCCTCCCGGAGGCGGATCAAGCGCTCTGCCGCTACGCCGAGAAGCTCTCCCACCACCCGCACGAGGTAGGACCGGACGACGTCGACGAGCTGCGCTCCGTCGGATTCGACGATCGAGCGATTCACGATGCCGCCCAGATCATCGGCTATTTCAACTACATCACGCGCGTCGCCGACGGGCTGGGCGTGGAGCCCGAGGACTTCATCGAGCCGTGGGGTCGGGAGGGCTGACAGCGGTTGTATATTCCGGGACATCCCGAACCGCCGAAGCCCGTATGGACACCAAACGCCCCACGATCGCCGCCGCCGAAGAGATCCTCGGTGGATATTTTCCGGTGCTTGATCACGGTTTCGTCTCCCTGGTCGACTACATGGGCTCTGACGAAGACATCGAGCGCGCGGCACGCGTCAGCTACGGATTCGGCACCAGGCAGGTATCGCAGACGCGGGGTCTCGTCCGATACCTGCGTCGGCACCGACACACGACGCCGTCCGAGATGGTGGAGTTCAAGTTCCACTGCGCCATGCCGATGTTCGTGGCGCGGCAGTGGATCCGACACCGGACCGCCTCGGTCAACGAGCTGTCGGCCCGGTACTCCCTGATGCCGCTTCTCTTCTATCGGCCCGACGCGGAGCAGTTCGCGCTCCAGAGTCGATCGAACCAGCAAGGCCGGGAGGGAGGGGCCCCGCCGGAGGTCTACCGGGAAGCGGTGGAACGCTGGGAGCGGCTCCGCACCGAAGCCGGCGACACCTATCGCTGGCTTCTGGAGGAAGACGTCGCGCGCGAGATCGCTCGCATCGACCTCCCGGTCTCGACGTACACGCAGTGGTATTGGAAGATCGACCTCCACAACCTCCTGCACTTCCTCTCGCTACGCGTCGATCCGCGCGCACAATGGGAGATCCAGCAGTTCGCTCGCGTGATCGCGGCCATGGTGAGGCGCGTCGCACCCCTTTCGTACGAGGCCTGGGTCGACTACGACCTGCAGGCCGAGCCAGTGACCCGGGTCGAGCGGGAGGTGCTCTCTCGTCTGCTCACGGCGGCGGAGCAGGGGATCTCGGCGAAGGAAGGGGCGGCGATCTCGACGGAGGAGATGAAGGAGGCCGGGCTCTCTGCCCGGGAGGTGCGTGAGCTCCTCGAGAAGATTCGCGCGCCGGTTCGTCCGGACTTCGACCTCGATCTGTCGCAGATGGTGAGCGCCGACGAGATGGGCGCCCGGATGTACGAAGCCGTCCCGGACCTGGGACTCGAATAGGGCGCTACTTGACCCAGACGGTCTTCGCGTTCGTGAACTCGAGGATCCCCAGGGGGCTGAGCTCTCGGCCGTAGCCGCTCTGCTTGGTGCCGCCGAAAGGAAGGCGGGGGTCGGATTTCACGAGACCGTGCACGAAGCAGTGGCCCGCGTCGAGCAGCTCCGCCGCGATCTTCTCTCCTCTCCGGACGTCGGCCGTGTAGACGGAGGCGCCGAGCCCGAACGAGGTGTCGTTCGCGATGCGAATGGCGTCCGCTTCGTCGACCGCCGGCAGGATCGCGGCGACGGGTCCGAAGAGCTCTTCGTCGTACGCGGGCGTCCCGGGCCCCACGTCCGCGATGAGTGTGGGCGTGTACCACGCGCCCGGCTCGTCCGGGATGACCCCGCCCGCCACGAGCCGCGCGTTGGACACGAGCGTGCGGCTCACCTGGCTGTGGAGGGCGTCCCGGAGGTCTGCGCGCGCCATGGGTCCCACATCGGTCTCGGGGTCGGTGGGATCCCCCATCGTCCACGCGGCCATCGCACGCCTCACCCGCTTCTCGAACGCGTCGAGCACTTCCTGGACGACCACGAACCGCTTGGCCGCGACGCAGCTTTGCCCCGTGTTGAGAAGCCGCCCCGTGGCGCAGCTCGTGGCAGCCAGGTCGAGGTCGGCGTCGGCCAGGACCAGCGCCGGGTCGCTCCCGCCGAGCTCGAGCACACATTTCTTGATCGCGGCCCCGGCCCGGGCGGCGACGGCGCGGCCGGCGCGCACGCTCCCGGTGAGGCTCACGGCGCGCACGCGCGGATCGTCGATCAGGTCGCCTGCGGCCTCGACATCGACGAACAGGTTCCGGAACAGCCCCTCGGGGTATCCGGCGGCGAGGAAGAGCTCTTCCAGGGCGAGTGCGCAACCCGGCACGCTGGGGGCGTGCTTCAGGAGCGCTGCGTTTCCGGCGGTGAGGGCGGGCGCGGCGAACCGGATGACCTGCCAGAACGGGAAGTTCCAGGGCATGATCCCGAGCACGACACCGAGCGGTCGGTGCGCCCAGTAGCTCCGGCTCGCGTCCGTAGAGACCGCGACCGACGCGAGGTGCGCTTCGGCGTGCTCCGCGTAATAGTCACACACCCACGCGCACTTCTCCGCCTCGGCGATCGCTTGGGTGATCGGCTTGCCCATCTCCCGCGTCATGAGAGCCCCGTACTCGCCGGCACGCTCGCGCAGGAGCGCCCCAAGGGCTTTCAGGAGTTCCGCTCGCCGGTCGAACGAGGTGAACCGCCAGTCCAAGTGCGCCGCGTGTGCGGCGTCGACAGCGGACTCGACGAAGCTCGGCCTGTGCTTGTCGTGCCTTGCGATCTCGACACCAGTCGCAGGATTGACCGAGACGAAGTCCATGATCCGAATGGGGGCGGAGCGAGACGGTGACGATCAGGATTCTAGCGGGAGTGGCCGACAGCGGAAGGACCTCTGGTGGAGTGCGGAACCAAGGCCGGCTCGCTCGGATTGCCCCTCCGAGGTTACCCTCCGCCGAAGCGCCTACGCTTCGCGCCACCTCTCGCCCAGGCAACGATGTCGAAAGCTCTTCCGATAACGGCATCGGAGCCGACCGTCGCTCCGCAGCCGCGCCGCTCGGAGGGGCCGACGGTCGAGCTCAGGGCCCTCGACCAACTCTGGTTCCAGGTGGCCGGGACGGTCTGCAACCTCCGGTGCCGGCACTGCTTCATCTCGTGCTCGCCCGAGAACCACAGTCACTGGTTCATGTCCCGTGACGAGGTCGCAGGTCACCTGGAGACGTCGATTCGGTGGGGCGTGAAGGAGTACTACTTCACCGGCGGGGAGCCCTTCATGAATCGCGACATGATGGGGATCCTCGGGGACGCGCTGGCCCTGGGGCCGGTGACCGTGCTCACCAACGCGACGCTCCTGCCGACAAGGACCGTGGAAGGGCTCCGGCGCCTCGCGCGAACGTCCCCGTATACGCTCGAGCTCCGGGTCAGCATCGACGGCGTGACCGCCGAGATGAACGACGAGATCCGTGGGGCGGGTACGTTCGACAGAGCCCTGGATGCCGTCGGCCGGCTCGTGGCCGTTGGCCTCCTGCCCATCATCACGACCATGCAGACCTGGGCGGACGATCGGAACGACGAGGTCTTGAGGTCGTTCCGGTCGGTGCTGGCCGGCGTCGGGTATGTTCGGCCGAGGCTCAAGATCCTCCCGCCGCTGCGCATTGGTGCCGAAGCCCGACGTGACCGACCGTACAACGGTGTGGAGCTGGTGGACCGCGACATGATGACGGGCTATCCCGAGGAGCTCTTGCTCTGCTCGGGTGCCCGACTCGTTACGGCCTCGGGCGTCTGGGCGTGCCCGATCCTCCTCGACTATCCGTCGGCTCGCCTCGGCGACACCCTCGACGAGGCGGCGACCCGACCGGCTGTGCTGGCCGAACAGGCGTGCTTCACCTGCTGGACCCACGGAGCGATCTGCTCGAACCTGCCCGGCTTCGCGGCGGACCCGGCATGAGCGTGCTGTCCGCGGCGGAGTTGGCATGAGCCCCGGGACCTCGACGCGGATCGAGCCCGGAGTTCGGCGGCTGGCCGCGTTCGGGGGCGTGTACTCGAACCACCTCGCCCTCGAGGCGGCGATCGCCGACGCGGAGTCTCGAGGCGCCGACGCCATGATCTGTCTGGGCGACCTCGGCGCCTTCGGCCCACACCCCGACAAGGTGTTTCCCGTCCTCGAGGCGCACGGCATCCCGGTCGTGAAGGGCAACTACGACGACTCCATCGCCCGCGGCCTCGACGACTGTCAGTGCGGGTACACGGATCCGAGGGACAACTACTACGCGCGACTCTCCTACCGATACACGTTCGACCGCACGTCGCCGCAGAATCGCGCCTGGATGGGCGAGCTCCCCGACGCGCTGCGATTCAGGCTGGGGGATCTGGAGGTCCTGGCGTGCCACGGGAGTCCGCGCCGAACGAACGAGTTCCTCTGGGAATCGACCACGCCGACGCACTTCCTCGACAAGCTCACCAGAGACTCGGGGAGCGACGTGATTCTGGGGACGCACACGGGCATCCATTGGGCGCGTGAATGGGATGCGTGTGCGCCGACGAAGGGGTACCCGATCGGGGCCAGTGGAGCTCCGGGTGCTTCGCGGCGCGCGTTCGTGAACGTGGGGGCTCTCGGTCGACCGGCCAACGACGGACGCCAGGAAGTGTGGTACGCGCTTCTCGAGGCCGAGGGTCGCGAGCTCTCGGTCCAATTCGTTCCCGTGGCGTACGATCACGAGGCACTGGCGAGCGAGATGCGGTCGGAAGAGCTTCCAGAGGAGTTCGTCGAGACGATCCTCACAGGATGGTGGACCACGTGCCTGGAAATCCTCCCCGGCAAGGAGCGTGCGGCCGGTCGCTGGTGAGCAACCGGACTCCGACTCGATGAGCGATGTGCCGATCCGGCTGTTCGTGACCGGGGGGACGTTCGACAAAGAGTACGACGAGATCCACGGCACGCTCGACTTCAGGGATACCCACCTTCCCGACATGCTGGAGATGGGACGGTCTCGCCTGGACGTGCGGGTACGCACCCTGATGATGGTCGATTCGCTCGACATGACCGTCGCGGACCGGAATCTCATCGCGAACAACTGCCGTGATGCCCCCGAACCCTACATCG
>JBDHDM010000006.1:0-31688 GCA_039591515.1 Gemmatimonadota bacterium
TCTTCGCACGAATGGTCGGGGTCTCACGGGCCGGCGCTCGTACGGAGGAGGACAAGCTCAAGCACGCGATCCGAGAGGTGCTCAACCCGGTCGCTCCGCGGGTGATGGCCGTGCTCGACCCGCTCAAGATGGTCATCACGAACTGGTCTCAGGACCGCACCGAGGCCCTCGAGGCACCGTATTTCCCACCGGACGTCGGGCGTGAGGGGAGCCGGACCGTGCCGTTCGGTCGCGAGTTGTGGATCGAGCGATCGGACTTCGAGGAGCATCCTCCGAAGGGCTTCCGGCGGCTCGTGCCGGGCGGGGAAGTGCGCCTGCGGTACGCGTACGTCGTTCGCTGTCACGACGTCGTGAAGGATGCCGACGGACGCGTCGTGGAGCTCCACTGTACCTACGATCCCGAGACGCACGGCGGCTCGACGCCGGACGGACGCAAGGTGAAAGGCACCATCCAGTGGGTCTCGGCCGAGCACGGGCTCGACGCGGAGATGCGGCTCTTTGCACCGTTGCTCGTGGACGAGGGTGGCGCGCCCGCGTCGACCGGCCCGGCGGATCCGACCGACGGCCTGGACGACGACCCGGATCCGCCGAGCATCCTGGACCGTGTGAATCCGGACTCCCGGACCGTGCACGCGTCGGCGAAGATCGAGCCGTCCGTGTCGGACGATCCCGCGGGTACGCGGTATCAGTTCGAGCGCACCGGCTACTTCTGGCGCGACCCCGTGGACGGCTCCGGTGACGTGTTGGTCTTCAACCGCATCGTGGGCTTGAAGAGCGGGTGGAAGCCGACCGCCAAGGCGATGGGGCGAGGAGGGGCACGGGCCGAGCCCGAGGTGGTGAGAGCAGGTCCGGCTCCCCGGGCCCGGCCGCAGGTGGGTGAGGAGCGCTCGAGGGCCCGTGCCGCGGATCCGGTGCTCACGGCCCGTTTCGAGCGGTATCGCACCGAGCTGGGGCTTTCCGAGGAGCACGCGGATCTGCTCACGGCAAACGGGGCCGCCGGCGACTTCTTCGAGGCGGCGCTCGCGGAGCATGCGGACGTCGCGGCCGTGGCCGCGTGGGTCGTGACAGACGTCCGTGGAGTGCTGGAGGGTCGCGGGATCGACGAGCTCCCCTTCGACGGGGCAGCGCTGGGCCGTCTCTCGAGGCTGGTCGGCGACGGTGTCCTGTCGCGCCGTGCCGCGAAAGAGGTGATGGCCCGCATGGCGGTGGAGGGTGGGGAGCCAGCGGCGCTCGTCGAGGCCATGGGGCTCGCCGCGCTCTCGGACCGGACGGAGCTGGGCGCCGTCGTCGACGACGTCCTGTCCGCCTGGCCGGACAAGGTGGCGGAGTACCGTGGTGGCCGTACCCAGCTCGTCGGCCTGTTCGTGGGTGAGGTCATGAAAGCGACACGCGGCGCGGCCGATCCCAAGGCCGTTCGCTCACTCCTCAGCGAGAGGCTCGACCCGTGACGATGCGGCTCCGCTTCGCCCCTTCGCCGACCGGGTATCTCCACGTCGGCGGGGCTCGGACGGCCATCTTCAACTGGCTCCTGGCTCGCAAGGAAGGGGGCGTCTTCGTTCTGCGCATCGAGGACACCGACCGCGAGCGCTCCAGTGAAGCGCATACGCGTGCGATCCTCGACGGGATGACGTGGTTGGGTCTCGACTGGGACGAGGGCCCGTTCTTTCAGAGCGAGGGGGTCCAGCGACACCGGCGGGACGCCCTCCGATTGCTCGGGGAGGGCAAGGCCTACCGTGATTTCTCCGATCCGGAGGCCATACGCACCGAGGCCCGCGAGCGTCAGATGCACCCCAGCCGCGTGGCTCGCGAGCACGCCGAAGCCGTGAGTGAGGCCGAGTCTGCCCGCCGGGCCGAGGCCGGAGAGCCGTTCGCGATCCGCTTTCGAGTGCCGGACGGAGAGACGGTCTTCCACGACCTGGTCCACGGCGAGATGCGCTTCGGCAACGATGACGTCGACGATCTGGTGGTGCTACGCAGCGACGGGACACCGGTCTACAACCTCGCTGTGGTCTCGGACGATGCAGAGATGGGCATCACGCACGTGTTGCGGGGCGACGACCATCTGTCCAACACCCCGAAACAGGTGCTGCTCTACCGGGCTCTGGGGCTCCCCGAGCCGGTGTTCGCGCACGTTCCGATGATCCTCGGGCCGGACGGGAAGAAGCTCTCCAAGCGGCACGGCGTGACCGCGGTCGGGGACTACGCCAAGGAAGGCATCCTTCCGGAGGCCATGCTCAACTTCCTTGCGCTGCTCGGGTGGAGCCCGGGTGACGACCGCGAGTTCATGACCGCGGACGAGCTCACGGCGGCCTTCTCGACGGATCGACTCCTCAAGGCGAGCTCGGTGTTCGATCTCGAGAAGCTGCAGTGGCTCAACGGCCGGCACCTGGCGGAGCGGCCCGACGCCGAGCTGGCCCGTCACATCCACGATCACTTGGCCGACGAGCCCTCGCTCCGCGTGGCGCTCCTGGACGACGGCTCGTGGCTGGCGTCTCTGCTGGAGGTGATCAAGGTACGGGCGCGGACGCTCGACGAGTTGGCCGATCAGGCCCGACCGTTCGTCTGCGACGGGCTTCACTACGAGCCGAAGGCGGTCGCCAAGAACTGGATGAAGGACCCTGAAGCTGCGATCGAGCGGCTGGAGCGTGTGTGGCACACGTTCCAGGACGCGGAGTGGACGGCTGACGAGCTCGAGGTGCGCCTGCGGGCGCTGGCGGTCGAGATGGAGGTCGGGGCCGGGAAGCTGATTCACCCGTTGCGCGTGGCGCTCACGGGAAACATGGCCAGCCCGGGCATCTTCGACGTCCTGGTCCTCTTGGGCCGCGAGCGTGTGGAGGGGCGCGTCTTACATGCAGTGAAGCGTATCCGCGACAGCTGAGCAAAGGCGAGAAAAGCCTTTCTTGACACGTTTCTCCGGCGCACATTAGGATAGCGTCTTGTCCGAGACAGGGTGCGACTCGCCCCCCCTCCAGGTTTGTGATCTTTGGCCAGAACCGAAGGTATCACCCCCAGCGATGCGCTGGTGCCGAGCCGCGAGGTCGAACCGCTCACGGAAATCGAGCGGAAGATCCTCGACTACATGGTTCAGTACCTTCGGGCGAACACCTATCAGCCCTCGATCCGCGAGATCGGCGAGCGCTTCGGCATCAAGAGCACCAAGACGGTCTCCGAGCACCTTCAGGCTCTCGCGGAGAAGGGGTGCCTGGAGCGGGATCCCTCCCGCTCGCGGGGGGTCAAGATCCTCGGGGTGGACCTGAGCGCGAACACCGTCGCGGTCCCGTGCTTTTCGGAGGTCCCCGGGTCTGGCGGGGCCGGAGACGCAGAGTCCGTGCTCTCGGTCGACAAGCAGCTCGGCAGCAAGAACGGATCGTTCATGGTGCGCGCCGGAGCGGGAGACCTCGCAGTGCTCGGCGTGGCCGAGGGAGATCTCCTCTTGATCTCGCCGGCGACGGTGGATGAGATGGAGGACGGGAGCGTCATCGTGGCCGAGGTCGGCGGGGACTCGGCGTTCCACCGGTTCACCCGTAACGGGCGGGGCGTCGATCTCGAAGCCCTCCAGCCTGGTGGAGGCGTGACGCTGGTGGAAGACGCAGCGACGCTGCGGATCATCGGGCGTGTGGCCGGCTTCTACCGGCGCATGGACGAGATCCCGGCCATCACGCTCACACAACACTGAGCGTGCGGCCGACGACGACATCGGCCCCTCCCGTAACAGCCGCAGTGTCCCAAGACGATGCCTGGATGGCGCGTGCCCTCGAGCTCGCTCGTGGCGCTCAGGCCGCCGGTGAGGTCCCGGTCGGCGCCGTTCTGGTCCGCGACGGGAGCGCGCTCGCCGAAGGGGTCAACCGCACGATCAGGGACTCCGATCCGACCGCCCACGCCGAGGTCGTCGCGATTCGCGAGGCGGCGAAGCTCCAGGGCGACTGGCGCCTCGAGGACACCACGCTTTACGTGACGCTCGAGCCGTGCGCGATGTGTGCCGGAGCGATCGTGTTGGCACGAATCCCGCGGGTGGTGTTCGGCGCGGACGACCCCAAGGCCGGCATGGGTGGCTCGCTCGGCAATCTCCTGCAGGACGAGCGGCTCAACCACCGATGTGAGGTCGTTCGTGGCGTGAAGGCCGGAGAATCTGCGGCTCTGTTGAAGGCCTTCTTTCGAGCGAGGCGAGGATGAGGCTGGGTTCGGCCGAGTGGCGCTCCTTCGGTGGCCCGAGGCGCGCAGGAGCGATTCCGGTGGCCTTGGCGGCTCTCGTGGCCGCGTCGGCTTGCACCGTGGTGGGCACGACGGCGCCGCGGCCACCTGTCCGTGTGGTGGTCGGTCCCGTGCCCGAGGGTCCGCCCCCGGCCGCCGGCTTGGGCAGCCTCGATCCCGTGCGTCGCTTCGACGAGGTGCGCGCGCTCTGGGTGGTTCGTTACACGATGACCAGCGCGGAATCCATCCGGGCCATGGTCAGGCACGCCGAGGAAGCGGGGATCAACACGTTGATCGTGCAGGTGCGGGGCCGCGCGGACGCCTTTTACGCGTCGGCGCTGGAGCCGCGCGGCGAGTCGATCCAGGAGGCCTCGGGCTTCGACCCGCTCCAGCTGGTGCTGGACGAGGCGCACCCCCGCGGCATCGCGGTCCACGCCTGGGTCAACACGCATCTGGTCTGGGGGCCGGCGGCTCCTCCGCGGAGCCCGGAGCACCTGCTGCACGCTCACCCCGACTGGCTCGCGGTCCCTCGGTCGCTCGCCGCGGAGCTCTCCGCCGTCGATCCCGCCGATGATCGCTTCGTGGCCCGACTCGTTCGCTTCGCAGAGGACAACCCCGAGACCGTGGAGGGACTCTACACGAGCCCTTCGCATCCCGCCGTGCAGGAGCGCGTGCACGCGGTGTGGATGGATCTTGCGACACGCTACGATCTGGACGGGATCCACTTCGACTACATCCGCTACCCGTCCTCCGAGTACGACTACTCGATCGGCGGGCTCGAACGTTTCCGCATCTGGGTGCGCGGCCGCCTCGCGGAGCCTCGCTTCGCCGAGCTCGATGCCGCGTACGAGCGCGACCTGTTCGCCTTCACGGACGGGGAGCCTGCCCTGTGGGCCGAGTTTCGGCGGGAGCAGGTGACGCGGCTGGTGACGAGAATCCGTGCCGACGTGAAGGCGATCAAGCCCCGGCTCACGGTTTCCGCGGCCGTGATCGCCGATCCGGCAGTGGCCTACGCGGATCGCTTCCAGGATTGGCAGATGTGGCTCCGCGAGGGCTGGATCGACGTTGCGGTGCCGATGGCGTACACGCCCGACGCGCATCGCTTCGAGGGGCTGGTTCGGGCCGCCCGCCGTGCCGCCCCCTCGCCCGAGCGGGTGTGGGCCGGCATCGGGGCATACATGACCACGCCGCGGGGCACGGTGGAGATGATCGACATCGCCCGTGCCGAGGACGCGGGCGGGATCGCGATCTTCTCCTACGACTGGGCCGTCGGCGAAGGCCAGGCGGACCGCGAGGAGCCGCTGCTGCGCCGCATCGGCCGGGAACGTTTCGGCCGCTGAGTGGGCAAGGGGGTCGCTAGCCGGTCCCGCCGCCCTCGACCGGCTTGCCGATCATCCGGACGAACACGATGAGAATCGCGGCGCCACCGGCGAGGGCGAGCCACGGCGACATTCCGTAGGCGGTGCCGATATTGCCGAGCGCGATGCCCAGGAGACCCACCAGGAGCGCGTAGGGTAGCTGAGTCTTCACGTGGTCCACGTGGTCGCACGCCGACGCGGTGGAGGACAGGACCGTCGTGTCCGAGATCGGGGAGCAGTGATCCCCGAAGATCGCCCCGGCCAACACGGAGGCCACGCCTCCCAGCAGGATCGCGTCCCCCGGCCCGCCCGGGTACACGTCGGGGCCGCCGAGCGCGACCGTGAGGGGAATCACCACGGGAAGCATGATCGCCATCGTGCCCCACGACGTTCCCGTCGCGAATGCCGTTGCAGCCGAAGTCACGAAGACGATGGCGGGAATCAGCTCGATCGCGACCCGCTCGGAGAGCAGGAGAGCGAGAAAGCTCGAGGTCCCGATGGCCTCTGTCACGGCGCCCATGGACCAGGCGAGGACCAGGATCATCATGGCGAGCATCATCGATCGGAAGCCACCGACCACGGCCTCGATGCACTCGGTCATGCTCAGGATCTTCTGGGCTATCGACAGGACCACGGCCACGAGGGCGCCGGCCAGCGAGCCCCAGAGGAGGGCATCGTACGAGGACGCTTCGCTGAAGACGTCCCGAAGCGAAGCGTCGGGGCCGACGACCGCGCTTCCCGACGTGTAGAGCCCGACGAGAACCACGAAGACGACCGTGAGCACCGGAATTGCCGCATTCCACCAGCGTCTCGGCGCACTCTCCTTCGGACGCATCTCCTTCGACTCGGTGTCTGCCGCGAGGCTCGCTCCCGGTCGATAGAGGCCGTCGCCCGCCGCCGCTCGGCGCTCCGCGGCGAGCATCGGCCCGAAGTCCCGGCCCATCGCCGAGGTGAGGAAGACGAGCAGGATGGCGAGGAGCGGATAGAAGAGGAACGGGATGGACTCGATGAAGATGTTGAACGAGTTCACGTCCAAGGCCGCTGCCGAAGCGGGATTCTGCTGCCGCGCGATCTCGAAGCCGTCACCGATCAGGCTGATCTCGTATCCGACCCAGGTCGAGACTGGAATGATGGCCGCGACAGGCGCCGCGGTGGAGTCGACCAGGTAGGCGAGCTTCTCTCGCGAGATCCGCAGCCCATCCGTGATCGGGCGCATCGTATTGCCGACGATGAGCGTGTTCGCGTAGTCGTCGAAGAAGATGGCCATCCCGGCGGCCCACGTCGCCAGCTTCCCACGACGGGGGGTGCTGGCCAGCGGCGCGACGGCGTCGACGATCCCTCGGGTGCCACCGTTGCGAGAGATCAGCCCGACCATGGCCCCGAGCAGGAGCGTGAAGACCATGATGCTGGCGTGGTCGGAGTCGGCGACCTGAGGCACGATGAACTGATCGATCAAGCGACCTGTCGCTGCGATCGGGTTGAATCCGGCTACCGCCAATGCGCCGAGCCACACGCCGGCGAAGAGGGCGGACACCACCTCTCGGAAGAGCAGCGCGAGGGCGATCGCGAGGATTGGCGGGAGAATCGAGAACCATCCCGACGTGAGCGTCGGGTCCACCTCGAAGGACGCGTCCCCCACGAGCACGGAGAGCGGGAGCTGGTCGTCGGACTCCACCACGAGGTCGCGCGCGAGGGCGTCGGACCCTGCGCCCACGGTGCCCGCCGCCAGGACCTCTCCAGTCGCAGCGCGTACCTCCCACCACGACGAGGGCTCCGATCCGCCCACGATGGTCAGCTGAAACGGGACGCCCCGAAGCACGACGTCGGGGGGCTCCGAGACGTCCTGGGCCGCGACCGGGGTGCCGATCAGGAGCAGGAAGAGCGGGAGCACGGGCAGGAGCTGACGCATGGGCAGTCGGTTCAGTTTTTTCGGGCTTTCTCGACCGGAAGACCCGACTCGAATCGGCTCCGGGAATGCCACTGGGAACGTCGTAGAATGGGGTTTGCGGGGCGGTCGTGACAGTCCTGTTTCGGGTCGTTGACCAAAGGCGGGAGAGGCCCGAACTTACCGCCGCCCGTTCAGCAGGCCTCCGATCCAGGCCGGCCTGCGCCCCGACACCCGTGAAAATGGCCGCTCAACAGCGTGTCCACGTGATGAGCGAGTCGGATGTCCGCCGAGCCGTCGCGCGGATGTCGCGAGAGATCGTTGAACGGAACGGCGGCACGGACGGACTCGTGCTGATGGGCATTCACCGGCGAGGCGTTCAGATCGCCGCCATGCTTCGCGCCGAGATCGAGAAGGCCGAGAAGGTCGAGCTCCCGATGGGCTCGATCGACATCACGTTGTACCGCGACGACCTCGAGGTGATCGGGCCCAGGCCGGTCGTCGGCGGGTCCGAGCTGCCGGCCAGCGGGATCGACGATCGGTGTGTGGTGCTCGTCGACGACGTCGCGTACACGGGGCGTACCACCAAAGCCGCGCTCAACGAGCTCGGAGATTGGGGACGTCCGAGTCGGATCCTGCTCTGCGTTCTGGTGGATCGTGGCGGGCGTGAGATTCCCATCCAGGCGGACATCACGGGCCGCGAGATCCAGGTGCTGCCCGGGCAGCGGGTGGAGGTCCTGGTCCCCGAGTACGATGAGCGCCTCGGTGTCGACATCGTGCAGGCCCTGGGGGAGAGCGGGTGAGTCAGCCGGCGGCGCCTCTCGGCAAGGACCTCGTCGGCCTCGAAGATCTGAGCGCGGAGCAGATCCTGACGATCCTCGACACGTCCGAGCCTTTCAAGGAGATCTCCGAGCGACGCATCAAGAAGGTGCCGGTGCTTCGCGGCAAGACGATCGTCAACCTCTTCTTCGAAGCGTCGACGCGCACGCGCGTGTCGTTCGAGTTCGCGGAGAAGCGACTGAGCGCCGACACGGTCAACATCGCGTCCACGGGCTCCTCGGTCGCCAAGGGCGAGACGCTCGTGGATACGGCGCGCAATCTCGAGGCGATGCGCATCGACATGGTCGTCATCCGCCATGGTGCGTCGGGAGCGGCCCGCTTCCTTGCGGAGCGCATCCCGTCGAACGTGATCAACGCGGGGGATGGTTGGCACGAGCATTCGACGCAGGGGCTCTTGGACCTCCTGACGATCCGCGATCACATGGGGCGGATCGAGGGCCTCAAGGTGTGCATCGTCGGTGACATACTGCACTCCCGTGTGGCCCGCTCGAACATCTATGGACTGCGGGCGCTGGGCGCCGAGGTCGCGGTCTGCGGACCGAAGACGCTCATGCCTGCGGTGCCCGAAGAGCTGGGCTGCTCCGTCTTTTCGCGCGTCGAGGAGGCGATCGAGTGGGCCGACGTGCTCAACGTGCTTCGGTTGCAGCTCGAGCGGATGGAGGGCGGATACGTCCCGAGCCTGCGGGAGTACAATCGCGTCTGGGGCGTTTCCACCCCTCGCCTCGCCGCCGCCGGCAAGGATGTGCTGATCCTGCATCCGGGGCCCATGAATCGCGGCGTCGAGATCGACTCCGACGTGGCCGACGGTCCCCATTCGGTGATCCTGAACCAGGTGACCAACGGAGTCGCCGTGCGCATGGCTGTCCTGTATTTGCTGGCAGGTGGGCAACCCGAGAAGGCCGAGGCGGCCAAGCAGGGAGACGAGACGTGAGCACCAAGCTGATCCTACGCGGGGGTCGGGTCGTGGACCCGACGCAATCCCTGGACGAGGCTCGGGACGTCCTTCTCGCCGACGGGCTCGTCGCCGCGGTCGAGCCCGCGATCGATGCCCCGGAGGACGCCCGCATCGTCGACTGCTCCGGGCAGGTCGTGTGCCCGGGCCTGATCGACGTCCACGTGCACCTGCGTGAGCCCGGTGAGGAGCACAAGGAGACCATCGCCACGGGTGCCGCGTCCGCGGCGGCCGGGGGATTCACGTCGATTTGTGCGATGCCCAACACCGACCCGCCCATCGACGACCCGGCGGCCGTCGGCTTCGTGGCGGCCCAGGGCCGAGCGGCTGGCCTCACCCGGGTCTACCCGGTCGGCTGCATCTCCGTCGGTCGGGCAGGGGAGCGACTGGCGCTCGTGGGCGAGATGGTCGGTGAGGGTGCGGTGGCGATCACGGACGACGGAAGCCCGGTCATGGACTCCGGCCTCATGCGACTCGCGCTCGAGTACGCCCAGGCCTTTTCGATTCCCGTCGCGGACCATCCGGAAGACCTTGGTCTCTCGGCGAAGGGTCACATGAACGAGGGGATTCTCTCGACGCGCATGGGACTGGCCGGCAAGCCGAACGCGAGCGAGGACATCCACATCGTACGCGACCTCCTCCTGGCCGAGCTCACGGGAGGCCACATCCACCTCCAGCACGTCTCCACACGCTTCGGAGTCGAGTCGATTCGGCGGGCGAAAGACCGTGGCGTGTACGTGACGGCGGAGGCCTCTCCCCACCATCTCGTGCTCACGCACGAGGCGGTCGACGGGTATCGGACCGAAGCGAAGATGAACCCCCCGCTTCGCACGGCGGAGGACGTGGCGGCGGTGCGGGCCGGCCTGGCGGACGGGACGCTCGATACGATCGCCACCGACCACGCCCCCCACCACTACGACGAGAAGGAGCGGGCGTTCGCGGACGCGCCGAACGGCGTCGTGGGTCTCGAGACCGCGCTGGGCGTCGTCCTCACCCGCGTCGTCGGAGAGGGTGTGATCGACCTGCCGACCATGATCGAGCGGATGAGCTGTCAGCCCGCGCGGGCGTTCGGATTGCCCGGGGGCTCACTCGAAGTGGGCCGGCCGGCTGACGTCACCGTCTTCGATCCCACGGCGGAATGGACGGTGGATCCCGGTGCGTTCCGCTCGAAGAGCCGCAACACACCCTTCGCCGGATGGGAGCTGACCGGGCGGGCCACGATGACGATCGTCGGCGGGCGCGTCGTCTGGTCCGGATGAGTCACGCCCCGCGTTGCACAGCAACGAAAGAGACCCGGAGGCTCCGAAGGTCTCCGGGTCTCGGTTTTTCACACCGACGCGGCCCGTGGGCCGCCTGTCCAGCCTCAGCCGAGCGCGTTGACGTGGCGGGAGAGGCTGCTCTTGATGCGAGCCACCCGGTTCGGGTGGTAGAGACGGCGCGTCGCGGCGCGGTCCAGGAGGGCCACGGCCTCGGTGAGCCGAGCCGTGCCGTCGGCGGTGGTCTCGGCGGCGCGAACCCTCTTGATGGCGGAGCGGATACGGGAGCGCTCGGCACGATTCCTCAGGCGGGCGCCCGCGCTGAGCTCCATCCGCTTCTTGGCACTCTTGATGTTCGGCATTGCTTCCGCTCTGTGAGCCGTTCTCGACAACTGATGAGCAGAAAAAGCTAGAGGAGAGGTGACATGGGATCAACGGGTAGGGCCTCTGAGGGCGTTGGGATAGCTTAGACCCCCATGAATGTCGTTCTCGCCGTTTCCGTTCTCCTGATCTCGATCGTCATCCACGAGGTCGCTCACGCATGGCAGGCCCGCAGGGAGGGCGACGACACCGCCGAGAAGTTGGGACGGATCACCCTCAACCCGATCCCCCACCTCGATCTCTTCGGTTCGTTCATCGTCCCGGCGCTGCTGTACGCGTCGGGCAGCGGCTTCCTCTTCGGGTGGGCGAAGCCGGTTCCCGTGAATCCGCTCAACTACCGTGAGTACGTGAAGGGTGACATCCGCGTCTCGCTCGCTGGCATCGTCTCCAACCTCGTGTTGGCGGTCGTCGCGACGCTGCTCACGGCCGTGGTCGTGAAGCTCGAGACCCTCGGGGTCGGCTCCCCGGGCTTGTTCGAGCCGCTGTACGTGGGGCTCCAGTACGCCATCCTCATCAACCTGGTCCTCGCCTTCTTCAATCTGATCCCCATTCCGCCACTCGACGGTTCGCACGTGCTCGCCCACCTGCTGCCGAAGGAGGTCGAGGTCCAGTACCGGATGGTCGGGCAGTACGGGATCCTCATCCTCATGGGCATCATGTACTTCGTGCCCGGGGCCTTTTCCGTCCTGCTTTGGCCCGTGTACTACCTGCAGGGTGTCGCCGACTGGTTCATCCGGCTGTGGATCTGACGCTGACCGAGCGCGCGCCCGCGCGCGAGGGTTTCCTGCTCGTCGAGATCGAGAGGTTCCAGGGCCCCCTGGACCTTCTCCTCCACCTGATCCGCACGCAGGACATCGACGTATTCGATATCCCCATCGCGCGGATCACCGATCAGTTCCTCCGGGCCATCAAGGGGCTCGACGTCACGGACCTGGACGGGGCCGGCGAGTTTCTCGAGATGGCGGCGACGCTGATCCACATCAAGTCGCAGATGCTGCTCCCGCGGCCGGAAAGCGAGGAGGACGAGGATCCCCGTGCCGAGCTCGTTCGCAGGCTCCTCGAGTACGAGCAGATTCGGGAGATCTCGCAGCGCCTTCGCGTCGCGGAGGCCGACCGTGGTCGGCGGCACGGGAAAGGCTACGTGCCTCGGCGCCCACGCAAGCCGATCACCGAGGTCCCCCTCGAGACCACCTGGGACGAGGTCTTCGCGGCGGCGTTGCTCGTTGAGACGCCCATCCCGCAGGAGCGGGAGCACCGGGTCACCACGCGGAAGGTCTCGATGGAAGAGAAGGCGGTCCTGATTCTCGATGCGCTCAAGAGAAGCAGCCGGGTGGAGTTCAGTCGTCTCCTCTCGGGCTTCAGGGACCGCTCGCACGGAGTCATGACGTTCCTGGCGGGGCTGGAGCTCACTCGGCGTGGGCTGCTCTTCCTGCGGCAGACACAACCGTTCTCCGAGCTCTGGATCTACCGACGCGAGGACCCACCGGTCTTTGAATCCAGGGACGATGAGGCCGCCGAGGCCCCGGAGTCTCCCGAGGCCCGAGAGACGAACGACGAAGGAGTCGATGCGTGAACACGCACCAGATCGTGGAGGCGGTGCTCTTCGCCTCGGACGCACCGTTGACGGCGGACGAGATTGCCCGCGCGGACGAGATGCTGGACGAGGATCAAGTCGAGGACGCGCTACAGTTCCTGCGGGCGGAGTACGACGATGCAGCGCGGTCGTTCGAGCTCGTGGAGGTCGCAGAGGGCTACCAAGTCCTGACTCGCCCGGAATTCGCCCCCTATCTCGAACGGTTCGACAACGTTCCGAGGGCGGCGCGCCTGTCCGGTCCGGCGATCGAAACGCTGGCCATCATCGCCTATCGACAGCCGATCGGTCGCGTCGAGATCGAGTACATCCGGGGGGTAGGGGCTTCGGGCGTGATCCGCTCACTCCAGGATCGTCGCCTGATCGACGTGGTGGGGCGTGCCGAGGGACTGGGCCGTCCACTGCTGTACGGCACCACGTCGTTCTTCATGGAGCACTTCGGGTTCAAGTCGCTCGAGGATCTTCCCCGCCCGGACGATCTCGCGGTGGTGCTTCGGGAGCGAATACCGCTCGGTCCCGAGGATGCGGAAGAGGCCGAAGAGGCCGAAGAGGTCATTGAGGCCGGTGAGCCCGAAGGGCCGGGGTCGGCCGCAGCGCAGCCGACCGAGGGCCAGGAGCCGGCGGCGGTCGGTGACGAAGGGGCGGTATCTGCGGAAGCGGTGCGGATCGCCGGTGAGCTCGACGTGCCTGAGGTGCCCTTCACCTCCGAGGGGTCGGACTCTGCGGCCGCAGGCTCGGGAGTGGAGTCGGCCCAGGACGACGGCCCTCGTGAGCTTATGGAGGAAAGCGAGACGTCGGAGCGTCCCGGGCCGACTTGAGCGAGCCCGCTTCGGTCCGGCTCCAGAAGTACCTGTCCAGGGCCGGTGTGGCCTCACGTCGGGAGGCCGAGCGGATGATGCTCGCGGGGCGGGTGTCCGTGAACGGGACGGTGGTCCGAGAGTTGGGCGTGCGGGTGGTGCCGGGCGTCGACGACGTGCAGCTCGACGGGCAGCGCGTCTCTCCGGCGCCGACGCGGTGGATCGCGTACCACAAGCCCCCCGCCGTTCTCACGACGAGGAGCGACCCACACGGGGGCCGTACGATCTACGACGACCTACCGGACGCCGCGGCCGGCCTCCGTTATCTGGGCCGGCTCGATCGTGACGCTGAAGGGCTCATCCTTCTCACCAATGCCGGAGACCTCGCCCACGCGCTCCAGCACCCGAGCGGCGAGATCGAGCGGGAGTATTGGCTGGAGGTCGCTGGAGCCGTCACCCCTGCGGAGCGGCGGACGCTGTTGGCGGGCGTGGCGCTCGAGGATGGGCCGGCGCGGGCCGAGCGGGTCCACCTCGGGGGCGGTGACGGGGTCCGGTCCACGCTCACCCTCGTGATCACCGAGGGACGCAAGCGAGAGGTCCGGCGCATGATGGCCGCGATCGGGCACCCGGTGCTGAGGCTTCGGAGGGTCCGCTTCGGGCCGATCGAGCTCGGCGACCTGCCGCGGGGCGGCTGGCGTGAGCTGGAGGCCGACGAGATCGATGCCCTCGTCCGGGCCGGCGGGCAGCCCTAGCGGGCTTCGACCAGGACGATCTCGACTGCGGCGTCCCCGGCGTTCTCGAGCCGGTACGACTCGGCGGCTTCGATGACGCGCACCTGGCCCGCCGCTTCGAGCGTGCTCGTCCACCCATCTGCGTGATGGATCGCGACCCGGGCGGGACGAATCAGCACGACCGCCACCGGTGCCACGGCTCTCCGGAAGACCTGCTCGCCGGGACTCAGCTCGAGCCGAGACACGCGGAACCACTCCGAATCGAGCTCCGCGGCGCCCGGCAGGGGCTCGAGCGACGGGTCCGTGACCGAGCCTCCCGTGCGCGTGGCGACCGCCACGAGCCTGTAGAGCGTGGATCCGACGTTCGTGACCCGATGGGTGAGGGGCTCGTCGGCGTAGGACAGCACGCTTCGTGCTTCCCCGTCCCGTCCGGGGGGAGGCGTCCGGGCGACCGTTCCGCTAAACCGCCCACCGAGCCGTTGCGAGTCGACCGTGGATCGCGAGATCGTCACGTACGTGATCGGCCCGTCGTGGCTGTGGAAGAGCGTGGTGTCGCCGGGCTGGATCTGGACGTCGAGCACGCGCAGCGCCTCGGACTCGTAAACGAGTCGATGACGGGGCTCCTCGTGGACCGGGACGGTGCGTTGGGCTTCTGCGACCCGCGGGACCGCGATCAGCAGGAAGGCGACGAGCGTACGGACGGTCATCGGTGCAGACTCCTCAATGGAAAGCTCTCCGCGACTTCCACAGCTCGGGGTGGAAGAGCAGCAGGACCGTGTAGATCTCCAGGCGGCCGACAAGCATCAAGAAGGTCAGCACGAACAGGCCTTGTGAGCTCATCCAGCCGTAGTTGTCGGTCGGGCCGAGCCCGGCGAACGCCGGACCCACGTTGCCGACCGACGCGATGCTGCCACCGATCGCCGTGAGTGGGTCGATCCCGGTGAGGGCCAGTGCGAGCGCGCCGGCAAGGCAGAGCAGCAGGTAGAGGATCACGAAGCCGACGATCCGGGCCGCCACTTCGGCCTTGAGCGGCTTGTCGTTGACACGGGACACCAGGACGGCCCGGGGATGCAAGTGACGGCGGAGCTCGTTGCCCACCGCCTTCAGGAGGACCATCACGCGGAGTGCCTTCACGCCACCGCTCGTGCTCCCCGCCATGCCGCCGACGAAGAAGAGCGCGAAGAGCACCATCCGAGCCCCCGGTACCCACTGCTCGTAGTCGGCGCTCACGTACCCGGTGGTCGTGGTGATGGCCAGCACCTGGAAGAGCCCGTCACGGACCGCGGACTGCGGCCCTGAGCTCGAGCCGGCAATGAGATTGAGGGCCGTGACGACGATCGCGGAGACGACGAGAACCGTCGTGAAGAAGCGCCATTCCTCGTCTCGGAGGTACACGAGGCGCCCGGTGGCTGCGCGAAAGTGCAGGGCGTAGTTCACCCCTGCGAGGTACATGAAGAGAATCGTCACCCACTGGATGAACGGCGACATCTCGGCCATCGACGAGTTTCGGGTGCTGAAGCCACCGGTCGCGAGCGTCGAGAAGGAGTGGTTGATCGCGTCGAACACGCCCATCCCCCCGAGCCCGTAGAGCAGAGCCAGAACGGCGGTGAGGCCGAAGTACACCAGCCACAAGAGCTTGGCGGTTTGTGTGATGCGGGGTCTGAGGCGCTCGGGCGTCGGGCCAGGTACTTCGGCTCGAAAGAGCTGCATCCCGCCCACCCCGAGATAGGGCAGCACGGCGATCACGAGCACGATGATGCCCATGCCCCCGATCCAATGCGTCATCGATCTCCACAGGAGGATGCCGTGCGGCAGCGACTCGATGTCAGAAAACACCGTGGCCCCGGTCGTGGTGAAGCCCGACATCGCCTCGAACACAGCGGCGACGGGAGAGTCGAGCACCCCGGACAGGAGGTAGGGCAGGGCGCCGAAGCTCGCGGTGGCCACCCACGCCATCGTGACGATGGCGAAGCCCTCTCGCGCGGTCACGTCGTCATCGAACCTCGTGGCCAGGTACGTCGCCCACCCGGTCAGGAAGGTGATCGCGGCTGCGAGGAAGAAGGCGCTAGCGTCCCCGTCGCCGTAGCCGAGGGCCACGAGGCCCGTGGCGAGCATGGAGATCGCGATGAACACCTCGAGGAGCCCGACGACGTTGGCGACCTTGCGAAGGGACATCAGTCGAAGAGGGCCTCGATCTCGGAGATTGCCTCCGGCATGGCGAAGACGATGACGTCGTCGCCGGGCAACAGCACGTCGGCGCCACGGGGCAGGATGATCTCCTCACCCCGAAGGATGGTGCCGATCACGCCCTCCTTGGGGAACGCCACATCGCGCAGGGCCTTCCCGGCGATCGGGGCGGACGGACCCACGACGAACTCGATCGCCTCCGCCCCGATGCGGGACAGAGACGCGACCGTCATGACCCGGCCCCGTCGGACGCGCCGCAGGATCGCGTTCACCGCCGAGATCCGCGGCGAGACGGAGGTATCCACACCAACGGCTGGCACCAGCTTGAGGTACTCGAACTTGTGCACCAGGCTCAGGACCTTCCGCGCGCCGGCCTCTTTCGCCAGCAGGCTCGAAAGGAGGTTGGTCTCGTCGTTGCCCGTCGACGCCACGAAACCGTCGACACCGCTCACGCCCTCCATTTCGAGTAGCTCGAGGTCGGTCGCGTCGGCGTGGAGGACCAGAGAGCGGGGGAGCTGCTCGGCGAGCTCGACGCAACGCCGTCGGTCGCGATCGAGGATCGTGCAATCGACGCCGTGCTCTTCGAGGAGCTCGGCGATGTACTGCCCCTCGGGGCTTCCGCCCGCGATCATGACCCGCTTGAGCTCGAAGCGATCGTAACCGGCCAGGGGCGGGACCGCGCCCATCTCGCTCGTAGGGGCGAGGAGGTAGATCAGGTCGCCGGCCTCGATCGTCGAATCCGGCTTGGGGATCGTGGTCTTTCCGTCCCGGACGATCGCCGCGGTCACGTAGTGGTAGCCGCCCTCGAACTCCTCGCGCAGGTCTCGGATCGTGCGGCCCGCCACCGGGGCCCCTTCGAGCACCTTCAACCCCACGAGCTGGACGCGCCCGTCCGCGAATTCGGCCACCTGGGTGAAGGCGGCGTTCTTGAGGAGGAGGAAGGTCTCGCGGGCGCACTCGCGCTCCGGGTTCACGACCAGGTCGATCCCCATCTGCTCCCGCGAGAGCACGGAATCCGGTTCGTAGTAGTCGGGATTGGAGATGCGCGCCACGGTGTACGAGACCCCCAGACGCTTGGCGGCCAGGCAGGCGACCAGATTCACTTCGTCGCGGCTGGTGACGGCCATGAGCATGCTGGCCGTCTTCACGGAGGCCTGCTTCAGGACGGAGATCGAGGCGCCGTTGCCCATGATCGTCTGGACGTCGAGCTGCTGGGCCGCGTGCTCGACCTGCTCGGGGTCCGAGTCGATGACCACGACGTCCTGATGCTCTTCGGAGAGGCGCTGCGCGAGATGGAAGCCCACCTCGCCGGCGCCGACCACGATCACTCTCATGGAATGAAGAGCTCCGCTGGAACGCGGGTGTCCCCCGTCCCGATCCGGAGGATGCGACGCAGGAAATTAGCCTGCGGCAACCCCCCGACACAGGTGCTATCTTCCCACGCTCGGGCCCGTAGCTCAGTTGGTTAGAGCAGCCGACTCATAATCGGTAGGTCCCAGGTTCAAGTCCTGGCGGGCCCACTGCTCCCTCGCGCCGCCGGCCCCTCGGGGTGCGGCGTGTTCTTGCTGCCGGTCTCCGGCCCTGCGATCGCGACTCATTCGTCCGCCCCGGGTGGCTTGCGGAGGCGCTTCGTGTCGCCACGGCGGCGCTTTTCCTCCAGGCGCTTCGCCTTGGAGGCCCGGGTCGGCTTGGTCGGGACGCGCGGCTTTCTCGTGAGATTCAGCTGCTCCAGCTTGGCGCGAAGCCGGGCGAGGGCGAGACCTCGGTTGCGGTGCTGGCTGCGCTCATCCCTCGCCGAGGCTCGGACTCCCGTCGGGAGGTGCACCAGTCGGACCCCGCTCTCGCTCTTGTTCTGGTGCTGCCCTCCGGGTCCTCCGGAGCGGAACGTCTCGACGCGACACTGGGCGAGGAGCGCCTCGTCATCGTCCGGGATCGCGATTGGCTCCTCGGACTCAGACACGAGCGGTCCACGGACGACGGTGGGCCGTACCGCTATGGAACTCCCCATGGCGAATGAGTACTCTACGGCCTCGGTTCAGATCTTTCTCACCCTCCGTTCATGATCTTAGACGGCACGGACCAGAACCCCGGCGTTCGGTTCCTGTTCATCCTGGCGTGTGTCGTCGTAATCGTGTTCGGGCTGCGCTTCGCGGCCCCGATCCTCCTGCCTTCCGCGTTGGCGCTCTTTCTGGCCGTGCTCAGCCTGCCGATGATGATTTGGCTGCGCAACCGTCGTGTTCCGAAGGTCCCGGCGATCGTGATCCCCGTCCTGGTCGACCTCGCCGTGGTCGGACTTCTGATCACGATCGCGTCGGGCTCGGTGTCGGAGCTTCAGCGACAGCTTCCGACGTACCTGAACACGCTCTCGCAGCTTCAGGTGTCGTGGACGGAATCGATCGAGCTCCGGACCGACATCGTGGTCGGCGACTACCTCACGATGGACATCATCAATCCCGGTGCGATCCTGGGTATCGCCGGCGACGCGCTGGGTCGGATCGCGCAGCTACTGTCCATGACGTTCCTGGTCTTCCTCATCATGGCCTTCATGCTGAGCGAGGCGACGGTGTTCCCCGACAAGTTCCACTTCATCACGGGGTTCTCGCCGACGGAAGAGGACCGCCTCGCGAAGGTCGTTTCCGAGATCCAGACCTATCTCGGGATCAAGACGGTGATCTCCCTGCTCACTGGGCTCCTGCTCGGCGGCTGGTCCTACCTGATGGGGTTGGACTTCCCGGTTCTGCTCGGTCTCGCCGCGTTCCTGCTGAACTACGTGCCGACGGTCGGCTCGATCATTGCGGCCGTTCCCGCCGTGCTCCTGAGCGTGATTCTCGTCGGTACCCTGGGCCACGCGCTGCTCGTCGCCGTGGGCTACGTCACGGTCAACACACTCTTCGGGAACATCATCGAGCCGAACCTGATGGGTCGGCGGCTCGGTCTGTCCACGCTGGTCGTGATCCTCTCGCTGCTCTTCTGGGGTTGGGCCTGGGGTCCACTCGGAGCGCTGCTGTCGGTGCCACTCACGGTGGTCGTGAAGATCTGGCTGGAGAACACGACGGATCTACGTTGGGTCGCCATCTTGCTCGACAAGGCCCCTCCCGAGCCCGCGACCGCGGGCACCCAAGCCGGAGACTGAAATGCCACTCATCCCGTTCACTGACCTGCCTGCACACGGCCGACTCTGGGTCTTCCCCGTCGCGAAGGCGCTCGACGAGGCGGAGCAGGCGCGGTGCCTGGAGGTGGTGGACGCCTTTCTGGATCAGTGGGCGGCCCACGGCCACCCGCTCGCGTCGGGGCGCGAGCTACGAGAGGGTCGGTTCGTGCTGGTGGGCGTCGATGTCGATGCCGAGGCTCCTTCGGGGTGCTCGATCGACGCGCTCATCAACGCGCTGCGCCATCTCGGGTCCGAGATGCACACCACGTTCATCGACCATGCGCCTGTCTGGTACCGTGACGGACGCGTGATTCGGTGCGTCTCACGGGCGGACTTTCGTCGGCGCGCCGACGAGGGGGAGGTCACGCTCGACACCCGCGTCTTCGATACCAGCCTCACGAGCGTCGCTCAGCTTCGAGAGGGCCAGCTCGAGCGCGCGGTCGCGGACAGCTGGCACGGCCGGGCCTTCTTCCGCGACCAGGTCGGGGCCTGACCGAAAGAAGCCCTCCGCGGCGGTGGACGATCGCGGTCAAGGACCCAGCACCTGTCCGAAGAAGCGCGCGGAGGCCTCGTCGGCCCAGAAGCGGGGTGCCCAGGGTGGGCCCTCCAGGAACCCCACGTGGCCGCCCGATTCCTCGAGGCTCCAGACCAGCTTCTCGTTGCTGCGCGCCTCACGCTCCGGGATCGCGTGGGCCGGCAGGAAGGGGTCGTCCCGAGCGTGGAGCAGAAGGGTCCGCACGCGCACCGAGGAGAGAAACCGCTTGCTGGAGCAGGCTTGGTAATAGGCCGATGCCCCGGCGAAGCCGTTCAGCGGCGCGGTCACGTGCTCGTCGAACGTGCGAATCGTCCGAGCAGCGTCGACCGCGTCCATAGGCAGGACCTCTGCGAGACGGTCGCGCTTGGTGGCGACTTTCGCCTTCAGTGAGCGCAGGAAGTAGGCGGAGTAGAACCGCCCCATGCGGGTCCGTTCGAGCTCCTCGCATCCCGCTGCGAGGTCGTAGGGCACCGACATGGCCACGGCCGCGTCCAGGAGGCCCTCGCCTCCGTCGTCCCGCTCGCCCAGCATCTTGATCAGGATGTTGCCACCCAGCGAAAAGCCCATCGCCCCCACAGGCCGGCGAGGGTACCGGTCTCGGATCGTCCGCACGATGAGAGCCGGATCGGACGTCTCTCCCGAGTGATAAAAGCGCAGCGACCGGTTCGGCTCACCGCTGCACCCCCGGAGGTTCATCGCGACGGGGCGGACCCCGTGCCGCAGGAGGGCACGGCAAACGCTGCGGACATAGCGCCGCCGAGACGAGCCCTCGAGCCCGTGGAGCACCAGCACGATGGGCGCATCGTCGGCGGGGTCGGGGCCCCAGTCGACGTCCAGGAAATCGCCGTCGTCCGTCTCGATCCGCTCCCGCTGGAACGCCGGCCCCTGGGGTGATCGAAGGACACGCCCGATCAGCGTTTGCGCGTGCGGCCCGGAGGCCCACCGGGCGACCCGGAACCGACCCTGGGGCGAGGGAGGTCGCAGGGAGGGTGGCCGGCCGCTCACGACATCCACGGCGGCCCCAGCCCGGCGATCTCGGCGTAGGTGGGGCAGGCGGGGTGATGGGCACCCGGCAGGTAGCCGATGCTCATCAAGAACTCTCCCGTGATCTCGCCACCCGTGAAGCGGAACGTCTGCTTGAAGAGCTTCACCCACCGCTGTTTCTCGCGAGGGTGGTGCGCCCGAATCCAGTCGGCGAAAGAGCCGTGCGAATCTCGCAGGGAGAGGATTCGGCCTGCGTTCGCGATCGCCGCGTCGACCTTGAGGCGGTTGCGGATGATGCGGGGGTCCTCGAGGAGTCGCGACCGCTCGGCATCCCCGTACGAGGCGACCGCATCGACCGAGAAGCCGTCGTAGGCCTGGCGCAAGCCGTCCCGCTTCTTCAGGACGGTGATCCAGCTCAGGCCGGCCTGGTTGATTTCGAGGAGGAGCCGCTCGAAGAGGGCGTCGTCTCCGTCGATCGGGAAGCCGTACTCGGTGTCGTGATAGGGCCCGTGCCAGGGGTGGCCGCGGGCCGCGTGACAGTAGCTCGCTTCCGGGATTCCGCTCATCGAGACGATTCGTGGATCGTTCGGGTACGCTTCGACGTACTTGGGGCAGGGCGAGCTACCCGAGTCGGTCCGCTCGGGTCCGGTCGCCGACCTGAAACGTCGAGTGCGCCCGGGCCGTAGGGCGGGCCGACGACGTCGACATCGCAGAATCGAGAAAAGCGGATGGGGCTCACCGCATTCGGGGCCGTCATCGTGCTGATGCTGTCGCGCTTCGCCGGACTCGCTCCGGGGGGCGACGAGCTGTACGGACGCGTCACCACCGTGGACGGGGAGGTCGTGGAGGGCTTCGTGCGCTGGGATCGCAACGAAGCGGCTGGCGCGGACTTCCTCGACGGCCGTAAAGAAATCCCCGCCGAGCACATTCGCGAAGCCGAGCGGCTCGATCCCGAGTTCGCGGCGGCTCAGCGAGAGGCGCGCAGCCTCGTGGCGTTCGGCATGAGGATCACCTGGGACGAGGACGACCAGGACGATCCGCGCACCGTCGACGCCGCCATTCGCTTCGCGCACGTCGCCTCCATCGTGGCGGTGGATCGGCGGACCGCCCTGGTGGAGCTCTCGTCGGGTGAGACCGTTGAGCTCACGAGCGCCTCGAGCGATCTGGGGCGGGGGCTACGCGAGGTCGTCGTCACGCCGCGGACCGGGGAGGCGAGGTCGTTTCGGTGGCGCGACCTGGACCGGGTCGATTTCCTCCCCGTTCCGGACGGACTCGAGCCGCCCGGCGGCCGGAGGCTCCACGGCACCGTCACCACCTGGAACGATCTCGAGATCACGGGAAGCATCGCGTGGGATCTCGACGAGATCCTCACCACGGACATCCTCGACGGGCGCCAGGAAGGAGAGGATTACGAGATCGAGTTCGCCGACATCGTAGAGATCGAGCCCGAGGGTCGGCGCTCCGCTCGGGTCCTGCTCCGCTCCGGGGAGACGCTGGAGCTCCGGGGCACGAACGACGTCAATCGGGACAACCGTGGCGTCGAGGTCTCGGACCTGGCCTTCGGCCGGGCCGTGGTGCCGTGGGAGGATCTCCGCTTGGTCCGCTTCCACGTGGCCGAGGGCGATCCCCCCGCCCCCGACTTCTCTCCGGGCGCACCGCTCGTCGGCACCGTGTACGCGCTGGACGGACGGGTTGTGGAGGGCCACGTCCGGTGGGGCAACGTCCAGGCCCAGCTGTGGGAGTCGCTCCGCGGCTGGATCGGGGACACGCGGCTCACGGTCGAGCTCGGGTCGGTGACCGAGATCCGGAAGGTGGACGAGGATCGGCTCGAGGTGTCGCTGCTCGACGGGCGCGTTCTCGAGCTCGACGAGGTCGGCGATCCCGATGCCCGTCACCCGGGGATCTTCGTGACTCCGGAGGGGCGTGCGACGCGGCTGGTACGGTGGCAGGACTTCGAGCGGCTGGAGATCGGGAGGTGACGATGGGTCCGCCGGGCTCGGCCGCGCCGTGGGTGCTCGCGATCCTGGTGGCTCTGCTCGGCGCAGGGGGTCAGGCCCTGGCCCAGGACGCCGACGTGAGCCCGTGGACGACGGACGACAGCTACCGAGACGAGGTCGCGCGGCAGCTCCACGTGGCCGCCATGGACGAGCGTGAGCGGGTCGACGATACCGTGTTGAGGTACACGGCGGTCGTTCGACAACGCATCGGGGCGGCGTTGCGGATGCCCTTGAAGGATCGGACGCTGTATCGATCCGAGTCCTCCCACCGTCTGTGGTGGAATCGCGACAGCGAGAACCTGGTCCAGCTTCTCGCCTACCGGGAGCAGACGCCCGGTGGTGTCAATCGCGAGGATATCGATCTCGGTCGCTTCGACGCCGCGTTCGATCCGATGAACGACCGCCTCTTCTTCGGATTCGCCGAGACCGACGAAGACATGGGCGATCCGGGCGACGACGAGTTCTGGTTCGAGCACCCGCTGTATCCCGAATACGTGGACCGGTACTACTTCCAGAGCGGCGATACGCTCGCGCTGACCCTCCCGGACGGACGCCAGATCCTGGCGGTCGAGCTCCAGATCGTGCCCAAGGTCGCCGACGTTCATCGCATGACCGGGGCGCTTTGGATCGAGCCGGCCACCGGCTCGCTGGTCCGCGCCGTCTATCGGCTCTCGGACACGTTCGACGCCTTCCGCGACATTCCGGACCTCCAGGAAGAGGAGGACGAGGACCTGCGCTTCGTGCCCGGCATCCTCAAGCCGTGGACGGCCGACGTGACGATGATCGCGGTCGACTACTCTCTGTGGGAGTTCGAGGTGTGGCTGCCGCGCACGATGCGCATGGAGGGCGTCGTGGCAGCCGGGATCCTCAAGGCACCGATGTCGATGGACTACGCGTACGACATCGAGGCCGTGACGACCGAAGCGAGCCTGGAAGAGGGAGGGCACGACGACCTGCCCGAGGTCCACTTCCAGACACGCAGTGAAGCCATGGCGTATCTGAATGAGCTCGCCTTCGGCCAGGAGGTGCCGTACGAGGTGTCGCGGAGCTTCAACGGCGACGGAGGCGCTCGGTATCTGATTCCCCAGGATCGTGCCTTCCTCGGCGAGAGTCCCGAGCTGCCGCCACCCATCTGGGAGTCCGCGGCGGGCTTCGCGTCCGAGGACGAGCTCACGGAGATGTTCGACGACCTGGCCGACCTGCCATTACCGGTCATGCCCCAAGTCCCCTCGACGTTCCGGTGGGGCCTGCAGCGCCCGGATCTCCTGCGCTTCAATCGCGTCGAGGGGCTCTCGATCGGAGGGCGGTGGCAGACCCGCCCCCAGACGTTCGTCGGGCCCCTGTCGATCACGGCGACGGGCCGTATCGGCCTCGGCGACCTGCAACCCAACGTGAGGCTGGGCTTCACTCGCGAGACGCTGCGACGCAGGATCACGCTCAGCGGATACAACGAGATCGCCGCCATCGATGAGGGAGCACGTCATCTGGGTCTCGGTAACTCGTTGCTGGGTGCGGTTTTCGGTCGAGACGACGGGGATTACTTCTACCGCTCGGGTGGCTCGCTGGAGTGGACGCCTCCTTCAGCCGGTCGTCGGACGTTCCGACTCCAGGGGTACGCCGAGTCGCACAGGCAGGCGGACATCCAGACGGAGTTCGCTCTGTTCCAGTTCTGGAAGGACTCCTGGGCGTTCCGACCCAACATCGAAGCCGACGAGGGCTGGGAGTACGGGGGTGTGCTGGATCTCAACCCGTGGTGGGGCAGCGACCCCATGTTGGCCCAAGGAGGCTTCGACCTGCACGTCCAGGGAGGGCACTTCGCCCATCGGGACTCGGCATCGACCGACTATCTCCGCGCCTCCCTGGTCGGGCGAGCGGTGGTCCCGCTCCCCGGGTCGCTCCGGCTCGCGCTCGAGGGCGGCGGCGGAACCTCTTGGGGTGATCCCACGGTCCAGCGCATGTGGTACATCGGCGGGCCGAGAACCCTCCGCGGCTACTCGCCGCGCCTCGCGGGCGGCACCGCGTTCGTGCGGGGGCGGGGAGAGCTGGCCCGGGCGTTCTCATTCGGCTCGGTCTCGCTGTTTTCGGACTGGGGCTGGGCTGGAGACCGCGATGCGGTGGAGCTCTCCGACGGCTTCACCGCCGTGGGGGCGGGCCTGTCCATCCTCGACGGACTGATCCGGATGGACGGCGGCTTCGGCCTGACGGAACCGACGGGGTTCCGGCTCGACCTGTACCTCGACGCGATCCTCTGACGGGGCGGGTGCCACGCAGCTCGCCGGATTCGCCTGCTTCGGTCCGTTTCCGTACCCTCTCACGGATCATGCTACGGACCTCATCGCCGCATCCGCTCGTGCGCGTGGCGATCCTGGTGACGCTCGCGATCGCGGGCGGATCGGGATCGCCGGCCCTCGCAGGGGCACAATCCTCCGACACGAACCGCGTTTCGGTGGGCGATTCCGTTCGCATTCGCATGGAGGGCGGCATGATCGTGGAGGCCGCCTTCGAGGGCTGGGCAGGGGAGTCCATGGTTTTCGACGTGCCCGGGCTCTCGGATTCGTGGAGCGTCTCCGTGTACGACATGAGGGCTTTGGAGGTCTACACGGATCGGACCCGGCGAGAGGGCTTCCGGCACGGCGCGCTCCTGGGAGCGGCCGCGGGGCTCTTCCTCGGCGCCGCGATCGGCGTCGCGCTGCACTCCTCCGGTGCGACGGACGATCCGGACGGGCCGGCCGATCAGATCGTGACGCATGGGCTGCGCGGCGCCGGGATCGGGCTCGTGCTCGGGGCGCTCGGCTTCGGCGTCTACCGTGGCCGTAACCCCGGCTCGGGCTGGATCGGCCTGCAGCTGCCTACGCGCTGAGCCTCCGGGTGCCTCGCGCGGCCATCGCACGTCGGCGTGGGCTGCCCGTCTCTTGAGGCTTGCACCTTTCGGTGCTTAACATCGTTCGCGCCGAAACAACCAGTGGAATGGTATCGTAGGTGTAGTATCGGTTGACCGCTTGATGCGTCGTGTTTACAGTGTTCACTATGTCTGATCAACGCGAACAAATCCTGTCGTCGGCCTGTGACCTGTACCTGAAGCACGGGCTGGACAGCTTCTCCATGCGAAAGCTCGCGCGCGCGGTCGGGGTGACCGCGCCCGCGATCTATCGCCACTACGACGGTCGCGAGGCCGTCCTCGCGGACGTGCTTCGTGAGGCTCACCAGGTGTTTTCCCGGTATCTCTACCGGGCGCTGGGTGCCCCGACTCCGATCGAGCGGTTCTTCGGGGCGGGTGAGGGCTACCTGGCCTTCGTCGTGGAGCATCCCCGGTGGTACGGGATCATGCACACGGCCCCCGAGCATCTCGGGATGGACGAGTTCCCGGAGGACATCGAGGCGATGCAGGCCGCGATTCACCAATTCTGGATCGACCGTGTTCGCGAGTGCATGCAGGCGGGGATTCTGAAAGACGGTGATCCAGCCGAGGCGTCCATCACCATGTGGGCGCACGCGCACGGGATGGTGCAGCTGTACCACGAGGGCTGCCTCCAGACCACCGAGGAGGAGTTCCGGGCCGTGTTCCGGGCCTCCGGGGCTCGGCTGATGGCCGGTGTGGCGACCGATGCGTTCGCCGCCGAGTTGGAGGAGCGGGTCCGCGAGGGTGATGGGGTGATTGTGTAGCTCGGACGATGCAGGGATGCCGGGGGGGGCGGAGACCGCCCGGCAGAGCCCAGACCGGGGGAACTAGGGGATGAATGAAATCGAGAACCGCGGAACGCGGACGATGAATAGAAGCACGGTCCTTGTCGCGCTGGCGCTGGCCGTATGGGCCGCACCGGCCGCGGGTCAGCAGTGGCGCACGGGGGAGCCGATGGCGGCGAGCCAGGAAGGCCTCGCCGACCTGGTACGCCTCGCCTTGGACAAGAACCGCGACCTGACGATGGCCCGAGAGACGTTCGTGACGGCGCAGGAGCAGGTGTCCGAGGCCTGGAGCAACGTGATGCCGACGGTCGACCTGAACGCGTCGTATCAGCGCAATCTCGCTCCGCCGGTGAGCTTTCTCCCGGCCGAGATCTTCGGGGGACAGCCCGGCGAGTATGTGCCGGTCCAGTTCGGCGCCGACAACCAGTGGAACTCGGCGCTCACGATCGAGCAGCCGCTCTTCCGGCCGAACGTCATCGTCGCGCTGGGTGCTGCTCGGCGGTTCGAGACGCTCCAGGAGGAGGTGGTGCGAGGCTCCGAGCAGGCCGTCGTGACGCAGGTGCGCACCGGCTACTACCAGCTCCTCCTCGCCGAGGAGCAGGCGCGCCTCACGGGCAACTCGGTGCGACGCGTCCGAGAGTCGCTCGAGGAGACCCGTGCCCTCAATCGCGCGGGGCTGGCCGGAGACTACGACGTGCTGCGGCTCGAAGTGGAGCTCGCGAACCTGGAGCCCAATCTGCGACGCGCGAGCAACGCCGTTCTCCAGGCGCGGCGACAGCTGGCCGTCCTGGTGAACGTGGAAGACCACGAGACGCTGGAGATCCGGGGTGCCCTCGCGGCGATGGATTTGAACGACATCGAGGCCAACAGCCCCGAGAACCTCGAGGTGCTCACGTTCAATGGGGCGGTCATCGGGGGCCTGGAGCAGGTCCAGGCGGCGCTCGAGGCCGGGCTCACGCGCGCAGTCGAGCAGCGCTCGGACCTGCGCCAGCTCGGACTGACCGAGGAGTTGCGGCACACCGAGATGCGGGTGGAGCAGGCAGCGTACCTCCCGGAGATCTCCCTTTACGGAAGCTACGTGATCACGGCACAGCAGAACGGGAGCGCCAACTTCTTCGGCTCACCGGACACGCGCGCGAGCTCGAGGTTCGTCGGGCTGCGGGTGAGCATCCCGATCTTCCAGGGCCTCAGTCGTGATGCTCGGGTGGACCAGAAGCGGGCGGCGCTGCGCGCAGCCCGGGCCAACTCGGAGCAAGGCGTCCAGGCCGCGCAAAGCCAGGTCCGGACGATCATGGAGGCCGTCGAAGAGGCCTACCTGCGCGCCACGGCCCAGGAGCTCGCGGTGGGGCAAGCGGAGCGCGGGTTCGAGATCGCGAGTGCGCAGTACGCCGAGGGGCTGGGGAGCCAGTTGGAGCTCACCGACGCCGAGGTCGCCCTGCGGCAGAGCGAGTTCAACTACGCCCAGGCGGTCTACGACTACCTCGTTGCACGCGCCCAGTTCGACGAGGCGACCGGGCAGGTCCCGCTCGTCGACGTCGAGGTCGGCCTCCCGGGAGACGGGTGATGGGCTCCTTCCAAGAAAGTGACATTCGACATAGAGGGATGACGACGATGAAGAGCATGAGCGCCGGGATTCGGGGGCTGCTTGTGGTGGGTGCGGTCGCGCTGCTCGCCGCTTGCGGGTCGGCCCAGGCGGACGGCACGGAGGACGCCGAGACCGCCGAGACCTTCGTGCGCGTGATCAACGTCGAGGTCGCGCCGGTCACCACCGAGACCTTCGTGGAGGAGATTCGTCTCACGTCGGTGGCCATGGCCAACCGGGACGTGATGATCGAGGCGGAAGAGAGCGGCGCCATCCGGGAGTTGTTCGTCGACCGGGGCGACGTGGTGGAAGAGGGGGCGGCGATCGCGAAGATCGACGACCGGATTCTGGTCGCTCAGGTCGATCAGGCGCGCGCGGCGAACGAGCTCGCGGCGGCCACCTGGGAGCGCCGCGAGCGGCTTTGGGAAGAAGATCAGGTCGGGTCCGAGATCGCCTACCTCGAGGCCCGCTTCGCCGCCGAGCAGGCGGCCGCGGCACTCGAGCTTCTCGAAGAGCGCCTGGCGCGCACGGTGGTTCGTGCTCCGTTTTCCGGCGTCCTGGATGAGCGCCACGTCGACGTGGGCAGCATGGTCGGACCCGGCAAGACGATCGGCCGGCTGGTGGACCTCGACCCGATCAAGGTCTTCGCGGGAGTCCCCGAGCGGTACGCCCCCGACGTGATGGTGGGCGCGTGGGCTGACATCCTGTTCCCCGCGCTGGGAGATCAGGTCCGCAGGGAGCAGATCCGGTACGTGGGCGCTGCGGTGAACCCGCAGAGCCGCACGTTCCCGATCGAGGTCGAGCTCGGAAACGCGAGCGGGGCGGTCAAGCCACAGATGGTGGCGAACATGTCCGTGGCTCGGCAGCGGGTGGACGGCGCCATCGTGGTCCCGCAGGACGCGCTCGTGCGTGTCGAGGAGGGCTTCGTGTTGTTCGTGGCCGTGGACCGAGACGGTCAGATGGTCGCCGAGGCCCGTGCCGTCGTACGGGGCCCGACGAGACGCAACCTCGTCGTCGTGGAGGAAGGCGTCGAGCCGGGCGAGCAGCTGATCGTGGTGGGGCAGAAGTCCGTCGCCGATGGCGACCGCATCAACATCGTCGCGCGATAGGGGAGGGGTCATGAAGCCGAACGAACAGGATCCCGCGTCGAGCGAGCGGGTCCCGGAGGGACGGGGGCCGCTGGAGAGCTTCAAGGAGTTCGCGGCCACCAGCTTCGCCGTCGAGCACCGGACGTCGGTGGTGGTGCTGTTGGTGATCATCGGACTGATGGGGAGCTTGGCGTACCGGACCACGCCCAAGGAGTCGTTTCCGGAGCTGCCGATCCCGATCATCGCGGTGAACACCATCTATCCGGGTGTGTCACCCGCCGACGTGGAGAGTCAGGTCACGCGGGTCCTCGAAGAGGACCTCTCGACGATCAGCGAGATCAAAGAGCTCACTTCGACGTCGATCGAGGGATACTCGAGCGTGGTTGCGGAGTTCGAGACCTCGATCGATCTGGACGCGGCCCTGCAAAAGGTCCGGGAAAAGGTCGATCTGGCGAAGCCGGATCTTCCCGAAGACGCGGAGGAGCCGAGCATCGTCGAGTTCAACTTCTCCGAGATTCCGGTCATGCAGGTCAACCTGTCCGGAGAGTACGGGCTCGTGCGTCTCAAGGAGCTCGCAGAGGAGCTCCAGGATCGACTGGAGGCCATCCCCGCGGTGCTCCGGGCGGACCTGCGTGGGGGGCTCGAGCGTGAGGTGAAGGTCGACGTCGACCTGTCGAAGATGAACTACTACGGGCTCGCGTTGCAGGACGTGATCGATGCGATCCGCAACGAGAACGTGAACATCCCCGGCGGCTCGATCGACGTCGGCGACACGAAGTATCTCGTACGCGTCGACGGCGAGTTCGAAGACCCCGCGCTCATCGAAGATCTCGTCATCACGATGCAGGGCTCCCGGCCCATCTACGTTCGCGACATCGCGGCGGTCGATTTCGGCTTCGCCGAGCGAGAGAACTTCGCCCGCATGGACGACCGTGCGGTCGTCACCCTCGACGTGATCAAGCGCTCCGGGGAGAACATCATCGAGACCTCTGCGGCGATCAAAGCCGAGGTCGACGCGATGCTGCCGCTCCTGCCTCCGACGACGGAGGTCCGCCTGACGTCGGATCAGTCCGAGCAGATCGAAGACATGGTGTCGAGCCTCGAGAACAACATCATCAGCGGTCTGATCCTGATCGTCTCGGTGTTGTTCTTCTTCCTCGGCACGACGACGTCGATGTTCGTCGCCATCTCGATTCCGTCGTCGATGTTCCTCTCCTTCATGATCCTGAAGGTGATGGGGCTGTCGATGAACATGGTCGTGCTGTTCAGCCTGATCCTGGCGCTGGGCATGCTCGTCGACAACGCGATCGTCGTGGTCGAGAACATCTATCGGTACCTCGAGGAGGGGTGGGATCGGACCACGGCGGCGAAGAAGGCGACGGGCGAGGTGGCGATGCCGATCATCGCCGCGACGGCCACGACGCTGGCCGCGTTCGCGCCGCTGCTCTTCTGGCCGGGAGAGGTCGGTTCGTTCATGGGCTACCTGCCCAAGACGCTGATCGTCACGCTGTCGAGCTCCCTCTTCGTGGCGATCGTGATCATCCCGACGCTGTGCGCGATGTTCATGAAGCTCGAAGGGACGCCGGCGACGCCTCTGACGCCTGCGGCCCGGTGGACGCTGATCGGTGGCTCGGCGCTGGTGATGCTGCTGATCGCGGGGGCGAATCCGCTGTCGGCCGGGCTGCTGGCCCTGACCGCCGTCGTGATCTGGCTACTGCATCACTTCGTGATGTTGAGGGCGGGACGCTGGTTCCAGCACGTCTTCCTGCCTCGTCTGATGGACGTGTACGAGGGACGCCTTCGCTGGGCCCTACGGCATCGGGCGATCCTGATCGGGGGCACGGCCGGCGCCTTCGTCACGACGTTCTTCGTCTACGGCGTCTTCGGAGCCGGCATCGAGTACTTCCCCGAGAACATGCCGCCGCCGCAGCTGTTGATCGACGTCGAAACGCCTGTGGGGACGCGCGCCGAGGCCACGGACGAGATCGTCCGGCGGCTCGAGGACGAGCTGAAGGCGGTCCAGGGCCAAGGCGACTGGGAGTCCGTGGTGGCCGTGACCGGCAGTGGCGGAGGTGGGGGTAACCCCATGAGTGGAGGGCCTTCGGGCCCCGAGGGTGGGCGCATCAGCGTCTCCCTGCTCGACTTCCAGGAGCGGGAACACGACGCCTTCGAAACGCTGGCCGAGATGCAGGCGACGGTCGGAACGCAGATTGCGGGCGCCACGATCACCGTCGACAAGGTGCAAGAGGGGCCGGCGCAGGGCTCGCCCGTGAGCATCGAGCTCGTCGGGGAGGACCCGGAGCTGCTCCAGCGGTTGTCGGACGAGGTCTTGGGCGTCCTGAGAAGTGCCCCGGTCTTTCCGAAGATGGTCGGGCTCGAGAGCTACCTCGACGCGGCCCGCCCCGAGCTCTCGGTGCAGGTCGATCGCGAGAAGGCCGCCCTCTACAACCTCAACACCTCGAAGATCGGCATGGCCGTGCGTGGCGCGATCAACGGCA
>JBDHDM010000007.1:0-31681 GCA_039591515.1 Gemmatimonadota bacterium
CGTCGCGCGTGGGTGAGCGTGCGCTCGTGACCGGCAAGTCCTACGCGGCGAACCTCGCGGACCTTCCCGGCTCGACGCTGACCGCCCTCTTCTTCGAGGCCGTCGACCGCTTCGGGGACGCGCCCGCCTTCCAGCGCCTCCGGACGGCCGAGGTGATCGAGGACATCTCGTACGCGGAAGCCGCCGAGTTGGTGCGGAACGCCAGTGGTGGCCTCGTGCACGCCGGCGTCTCCCGCGGCGACCGGGTCGCGATTCTCTCCGAGAACCGCCCGGAGTGGGCGATCGTCGACTACGCCTGCCTCTGTTCGGGCGTGATCGACGTGCCGATCTACCCGACGCTGACGGCCGTTCAAGTGGCGTACATTCTGAGCGACTCAGGGACGGGGCTCGTCTTCGTCTCCTCTGCCGAGCAGGCGGCGAAGGTGCGAGAGGCGGCCGTGGAATGTCCTCATCCGGTGTCGATCGTCGCGTTCGACGCCACGGACGGCGGGGAGGAGTCTTGGGAGGGCTTTCTCGAGCGGGGTGCCGAGCTGGCCGCCGACGCCGATACTTTCCGTGCCGAGGCGCTGTCGGTGCGACCCGGCGACGTCGCGACCGTGCTCTATACCTCGGGCACCACGGGTGACCCGAAAGGTGTGGTGCTGACGCACAACAACATCGCGTCGAACGTCACCGCCTCGGTGCGAATCCTCCCCATCGGGCACGCCGACAACACGGTGAGCTTCCTTCCGCTCTCGCACATTCTGCAGCGGATGGTCGACTACCTCTTCTTCTGGACCGGATGCCGGATCGGGTATCCCCGCTCACTCGACTCGCTCATCGTCGACTTGAAGCAGCTCGCGCCGACGGTGGTCGTCTCCGTACCGCGCATCTACGAGAAGATCTACAACGGCGTCATGGACGCGCGGGGGATCAAGAAGCGGTTGATCGACTGGGCCGTGAGGGTCGCCGACCGGACGGCCGATCTTCGGCTCTCCGGCAAGGAGCCCTCGGGCCTACTCGCGCTCCAGTACGGCATCGCCGATCGGCTCGTCTTCGGGAAGGTCAAGGCCGCGGTGGGGGGGCGCCTCCGCTTCTTCGTGAGCGGCGGGGGACCGCTGGCCCCGGCTCTCAACCGCTTCTTCTATTCGATCGGCCTCACCATCCTCGAGGGCTACGGGCTGACCGAGACGAGCCCGGTGACGAACGTCAATACGGTCACGGACTTTCGGATCGGCACGGTCGGGAAGCCGATCCCGGGCACCGAGGTCCGGATCGCGGACGATGGCGAGATCCTGATCCGGGGGCCGCAGGTCATGAAGGGCTACTACAACAAGCCGGCCGAGACCGCCGCGGTGCTCGACGAGGAAGGATGGTTCGCGACGGGAGACATCGGCGAGATCGACGACGAGGGCTTTCTGCGGATCACCGACCGGAAGAAGGATCTCCTCGTGACCGCCGGGGGGAAGAACGTCGCGCCGCAGCCGATCGAAAACCGGCTCGCGACCCACCCACTGGTGGAGCAGGCGGTGATGGTCGGGGACCGACGGCGCTACTGCTCACTCCTCGTCGTGCCCGCGCGGGCACCGCTCGAGGCCTGGGCCTCGGAGAACGGGGTGAGCTGGTCGACGCGCACGGAGCTCCTCTCCGACCCGCGCGTCGTGGCGTACGTCGAGGGAGAGCTCCTCGCGGTGCTCCAGGACTTCGCATCGTACGAGAGGCCCAAGAAGGTGGCGTTGCTGGAAGAGGAGTTCACCGTGGAGAACGGGATGCTCACGCCCACCTTGAAGGTGAAGCGTCGGGTCGTACACGAGCGGCTCGCCGCGGTGATCGAGCACCTGTATGCCGATGAAGCCGCAGACATCACCACGCGCTGACCGATGACCGTCGACGCGGCCGACGAGATCCGTCTGGTCCTGACCACGGCGCCCGATCCAGCGGTCGCAGAGTCCATCGCGGCACAGTTGCTGCACGAGCGCCTCATCGCGTGTGCCAATGTCGTGCCTGGCGTCCGCTCCGTGTACCGCTGGCAGGGTGAAGTGCGAAAGGAAGACGAGGTGCTGCTGATGCTCAAGAGCACTGGCGCCGCGATCGTGCGCCTCGAGCAGCGATTGCAGCAACTACATCCATACGAGGTTCCCGAGGTGCTGGCGCTCGAGGTGCAGCACGGACTGGAAGCGTACATGGCATGGGTTCGCAGCGAGGTCGAAGCCGGCCATGAATGACAACGATCCGGACCGCGGCGGCGGGCGACGGGGTCGGCGTCGCAAGAAGAGGCGGTCCAGGAAGCACGTCGACGAGACCCAGGTAGATCTCCTCGCGAGCATCGATCCGACACCCGGTATGTCCACCGTGGAGGAAGCGTCGGCGCCGACCGGCGAGCCCTCGGAGCCGATCGCCGACCGTCCGCCGCCGTCCCCGCAGGGGGCGGAGCCGTCGCCCCCTGAGGAAGCTGAGCCTCCTTCGACCGGGAAGCCCCAGTCGCCCTCGGCTGGAGCGCCAGCACCGACCTCGGCAGGAGAGCCCCCGCCGACTTCGGCACCGGTGGTCGGAGGAGTCCCTGCGGTGGGCCCGGACACGAGCGAGAAGACCGAGCCACCCCTCGGGACCGGCACAGGAACGCCCTCGCATCGGCTGCCGGAGCCGGCGGGTGCGCACGGCCCTGAAGCTCCGGGAGCGGATCGCGCCGCGGCGGGTCCGACGGAGTCGACTTCCGAGGCCCTCGAAGCCCAGGGCACGCTTCCGGATGGCCAGAAGGACGCCCGTGCCCGCGAGCCGCTCGACCTCGATCGTCTCCCGCAGGAGATCGAACGGCTGAAGCGCCTCGTCCACACGCAGCCGGAGAACCTCGCGGCGCTTCTCGCGCTGGGTATGATGCACGGCCGGTCGGGAGAGTACGACGCCGCCATGGAGTGCTTCGAGCTGGCCCTGGAGCGACACCCGGCTGACGTGCAGGTCCTCACCCGCTGTGCCGTCGCGCTCACCGAGCTGGCGAGATACGAGGAGGCTTCGGACCGGCTTCGTGAGGCCCTGCGCCTGGCGCCCGACGACCCGGGCGCCCGTTTGGCTCTGGGCGTGCTTTCCTTCCGACGTGGCCTGTATTCGCAGGCCGAGGGTGAGCTCACGTGGGTCTGCCTACGCCAGCCGGACAACGGTCGAGCCTTCTACTACCGCGGGGAAGCGCTCAATCGCGCCGGACGATACGAGGAGGCGGCCGAGGTGATGGCGGAAGCTGCCCGCCTTCTTCCGGACGACCCCCGACCCCACTACACGCTGGGTCACCTGTACGACCGGCGGGGCCTGCGGGAGGAAGCATCGGTCATGTACCGGCGCGCGCGCGACCTCCAGGCCCGACTGGACGCGGAGTCGTCGTGATTCGCATCGTTCTCGGCGCGCTCGAGGACGCGGACACAGAGGCCATCGTTCGGCCCATACGGTCCGACCTGACTCCCGTGAGCGCAGCCTCACGGGACGTCGGGGTTGTGGCCGGGCCGGAAATGGACGACCGCTTGGCCGCGCTGGGCTCGCTTCCGGTGGGAGGTGCGGTGATCACGCCCGGCGGTGGGTTGGCCGCTCCGTTCGTGATCCACGTCGTCGTGATGTCCGACGATCAGCCGCAGACTGCTGCCACCGTCCAGCGCGCTCTCGAGAACGGACTCGCGCGAGCCGCGGACTGGGGCATCTCCTCGCTCGCCCTCCCTCCGCTCGGCATCTCGGTGGGCCTGACGGAGCCGGAGGTTGCCGCCGAGAAGCTGGTGGAGGTTCTCCGCGGCCATCTGAACCAAGGACACGATCCTCTGGACCTGGCCATCATGGCTACGACATCGTTCGAGGAGGAGCTCTTCACCCGCTTTGTCGGCGCGACCGAATCCGATCGCACGCGCTAATGGTGGGGGAAGGGGCCTTCGTGTCGCTGCGCGGTGCGGAGGTATCCGAAGGGGGGATCCGGCGCGACGCGCCGGACGGATGCCAGGAGACGGGGTCTCATGTCCAAGAGGATCGTCGGTACCGCGATCGTCCTGACCTGGGTCGGGATGGTCGGGTGGAAGGCCCGCGACGAGTACTTTCAGCCAGAGTTGGCTCGCTTGGCGGAGGCCGCGTCCCTCTCGCTCGCTCCGGGCATCAACTTCTATTCGCTCACCATGGGCGGTCGCACGATCGGCCAGGCGACGTCCCGGCTCGACACGTTGCCCGACGGTGCCGGTTTCGAGCTCGAAGATTTCATGAATCTGGAGCTCCCCGCGCTCGGTCAGACGGGCGTGGCCGTTGCCCGTACGCGTGTGCGATTGAGCCCGGCTCTGGTGATGGAGGACTTCTCCTTCACGCTGGACAGCGAGGTCGGGCGGTTCGAGGCCAGCGGCACACTCCGCCCCGACACGACGCTGGACGTCCGGATCGTGTCGGCCGGGAGTGAGCAGAACCTGAGCTTCCGACTTCCACAGCCTCCGATCATGTCGAACGTGGTCCCGATCCGGGTCGCCATGGGCGAGGGGCTCGAGGTCGGCGAGACGGTACGGCTGCCGGTGTTTGATCCCACCAGCCTCTCCACCCGCACCGTGGAAGTCGAGATCATCGAGCACGACACGATCTTCGTGACCGACTCGGCGGCTCTGAACGGGCAAGGACGCTGGGAGCCGGCGAGCACCGACACCGTTCCGGCGTGGAGGATCGCCGAGGTGTTCGGAGGGATTCGCGTCGAGAGCTGGGTGGACGAGGACGGCAGGATCCTCCGAGCGTCGAGCGCGATGGGCTTCGACATGGAGAAGACCGAGTACGAGCTGGCCCGGCAGGCTCAGGAGGACGCCAGGCTCGTCTCGTCGTCGCCGATCGACGACGACGTCATTCTCTCGACGGCGGTTCGGAGCAACGTCGACATCGCCGACGTCGAGCAGCACGAAGAGCTGCGCTTCCGCCTCACGGGCGTCGATCTGTCGGGCTTCCAGCTGGACGGGGGCCGCCAGTCGCTCCGAGGCGATACCCTGATCGTCCGCAGGGAGTCGTGGGACGGGCTCGAGCCGGACTATCGGCTTCCGTACGCCTTCATGGACCTGCGTGCCGCGCTCGAACCGGAGCCTCTCATCCAGAGCGACGACGAGCGCATCGTGCGGCGTGCCCGAGAGATCACCTCACGCAGGTCCCAATGGGCGCAGGATCCCAAAGCCGTGGCACGGCAGCTCACGACGTCGGTGTACCACATGCTGGACAAGAGAATCACGTTCTCGGTGCCGAACGCCGTCCAGGTGCTCGAGACCCTCCAGGGTGACTGCAACGAGCACACCGTGCTCTATGTGGCCATGGCTCGTGCGCTCGGTCTGCCTGCTCGGACGGCGGTCGGGCTCGTCTATGTCAACGGAGCGTTCTTCTACCACGCGTGGCCCGAGGTGTGGCTGGGGGAATGGGTCGCCGTCGACCCCACGTTCGGCCAGTACCCGGCGGACGCCTCGCACATCCGCTTCGTGATCGGCGGGCTCGCGCAGCAGGTGGAAATCGTGCGGCTGATCGGGAATCTCGACATCGAGGTCCTCGACGAGGCCGTTGTGCAGGAACAGCCCGACCACTCCTTCGAGCGTGACGAATCCCACTAGGTCAGGAGTCCGTGTGAGCGATACCCAACTTCTCGAGAGCCCCGTGCGCGCACAGCCGAAGACGAGCCCAGCCGGCCTGCCCCATATGCTCGAGCTCCGCAACGTGAGGAAGCGTTACGGCCGCTTCGTTGCCGTGCAGGGCCTCGATCTGGAGGTCCGTCGTGGCGAGATCTTCGGATTCTTGGGCCCGAACGGAGCGGGCAAGACGACCACCATCCGGATGGTGGCGGGTATATTGCGCCCTACGGCCGGAGAGGTCCTCGTAGGCGGGGACGACCTTCTGCGAGCGCCCGAGCAGGCGAAGTCGCGCATCGGGTACATTCCGGACCGCCCGTATCTGTACGACAAGCTCTCGGGAGGCGAGTTCTTGCGCTTCGTCGCGGGGTTGTGGGGTCGTGAAGGCGAGGCCGTGGAGGCACGTGCCGATCGCCTGTTGGAGCTGTTTCAGCTCACGCCGTGGAAGGACGAGCTGATCGAGAGCTACTCGCACGGGATGAGACAGAAGCTCCTCATCAGCTCCGCGCTCGTGCACCAGCCCGAGCTGATCGTGGTCGACGAGCCGATGGTCGGCCTCGATCCTCGCTCCGCTCGGGTGCTCAAGGACCTCTTCCGCACCTTCGTCGACTACGGGGGGACTGTCTTCCTGTCCACCCACACCCTCGAGGTCGCGGAGGCGCTCTGCGATCGCATCGCGATCATCAACCAAGGGGAGATCATCGCCTCGGGTACGATGGACGAGCTGCGCACGCAGGCAGAGGCCGGTGGTGCACATCTCGAGGAGATCTTCCTGAAGGTGACCGGCGGCCAGGCCATGTCGGACGTCATCGCTTCACTCCGCGAGGCGATCGAGAAGTGAGCGCAGCCACGACCCAGGCCCGCGCCGGGCTCCTGTGGCTTCTTCGCCCGAAGATCCGCACGAAGCTGAACCGGGCCCGCTCCGACGAGGGCCGAGTCTTCAAGGGGCTGTTGTTGGGGTTCGTGGGGCTCTTCTTCTGGTCGCTCATCTTCGCCGTGATCTTCCGAATGCTCCTCTATTTCAGGGGAACACAGGGGATCGGCGACCTTCTCGCGGCGAAGCTGCTGGGGCTCGCGTTCGTGACCTTCCTGATGATCCTGGTCCTGTCGAACGTGATCACTGCGCTCTCCACCTTCTTCCTTTCGGAGGATCTCGAGTTCGTGGTCGCGGCGCCCGTGGAGACGGAGACGGTCTACGCGGCGCGCCTGATCGAGACCATCGTCGACTCCTCGTGGATGGTCGCGCTGCTCGCCGTTCCTCTGCTGGTGGCGTATGGAGCCGTGTACGCGGCAGGGCCGCTCTACTACGCTCTGGCAGTCGGGACGCTTCTCCCCTTCCTCGTCATCCCCGCCGTCGCGGGCAGCGCCGTAACGCTTCTGCTCGTCAACGTCTTTCCGGCCCGCCGGACGCGGGACCTCCTCGCGCTGGTCGGCCTGTTCGCGGCCGCCGGGCTCGTCGCCCTCTTCCGCTTCGCCCGGCCCGAGCGCCTGATGAGCCCGGAGGAGTTCAGCAGCCTGGTAGACTTCGTGGCCGTCCTCCGTACGCCGACGTCGACGTGGCTGCCCAGTGAGTGGGCGGCCGACGCACTCATGTCGTTCCTCGGCGGCCGTTTCGACTGGTTTCCGTTCGCGTTTCTCTGGTCGACCGCCGCCACCTGCGTCGTGGTCGGCATGTGGCTCCACGGACGCTACTACGACGCCGGCTTCTCGCGGGCGCAGGAAGGTGCGGAGCGAAAGGAGGGGCGTGAGCGTTCGCGCCTCCTGGAGCGCCTGCTCGCCCGACTCCGACCGCGCACGCGCGTTCTGGTCGGCAAGGAGGTCAGCGTCTTCTTCCGTGACACCACACAGTGGTCTCAACTGATCTTGCTGGGTGTCCTGGTCGCCGTGTACGTCTACAACATCACGGTGCTCCCGCTCTACACGGGTGAGCAGGTGTCCTTTCTGCTCATCAACGTGGTGTCGTTCCTCAACCTCGGCCTGGCCGGCTTCGTCGTCGCCGCGATTGCCGCGCGATTCGTCTTTCCGGCGATTTCGATCGAAGGTCGGATGATGTGGCTGCTCCGCTCGGCGCCCATCGACGTGCGTGCGGTTTTCTGGTCCAAGTACTGGGTGGGCACGCTTCCGCTTCTGGCGATCGCCTTGCCGCTCATCGTCGTCACGAACCTGGTGTTGGATGCGTCTCCGTTCATCCTGGTGCTAACGTCGCTGACGATGGTGGGTGTGACGTTTGCGCTCACGTCCCTCGCGTTGGGGTTCGGGGCGCTCTATCCGAACTACGACACGGAGAACGTCGCGGAGATACCGACTTCGTTCGGAGGCCTGCTCTTCATGATGGCGGCGGTCTCGTATCTTGGGGGGGTCGTGATCCTGGAGGCGTGGCCGGTGTACCTCTTCCTGAACGCCCGTCTCCAGGGGGCTGGCGCGCCCGTCGACTTCGCACCCCTCTTGATGGGCGTGAGCGGTGCGGCGATCCTGACGATCCTCGCCACGGTACTTCCGCTACGGGCGGGGATTCGAAAGGTTCAGTCGGTCGACTTTTGATGCTCGAGGCTCGGATGATCAACGCCATCAAGAAGTTCTTCTCGTCTTCGATGAGCCCCCCGCCGGAGGGGGACGCGGGTGAGGCCGCCAAGGACATCCGCCTCGCCGCATGCGCGCTCCTTCTGGAGTTGGCCAACGCGGACGACGAGTTCACGGACGACGAGCGCCAACACCTCGAGTCCGCGGTGCGCCGCCAGTTCGGGCTGGGTGAGGCCGAGGCCGAGAAACTCCTGGGCCTCGCGCAGCAGGCTCGCGAAGAGGCGGTGGATCTGTGGCAGTTCACCAATCTGATCGCCGAGAACTACTCGACGGGTCAGAAGATGGTGCTTGCCGAGATCATGTGGGGGCTCGTGTACTCCGACGGTGACCTCGCCGGCAAGGAGGACTACCTCATGCGCAAGATCTGCAACCTGCTCCGGCTGGAGCCGGGCTACCTGGCCGAAGCACGCAAGCGATACGACGCCGGAACCAGGGAGGGGTGACACGAGCAGCTCGGACCGGCATATTCTCCGGACCGGCCACACGCACCAAACGTCACAAGTACAATGCGCGATCTCGTTCCCGGCGGCTATCTCTTCACCCACGCGATCTTCTGGGCCGTCGTGGCCTTGGTCGCGGTGGGCACACAGGCGGTCGCGATCATCCTGTCGATCGGCCTCGGACTCCTGGTCCTGGAGACGCTGACGCAGCCGAAATGAGGCGTCGGTCCGGATGACCGTCGCTCTCGTTCTCACGGCCCTCGTCGGCCTGGGCATCGGCATCTGGCTCGGTATGCCCGGCCGCTACACGCAGAGTTCCGACGACATCGAGAAGATCATGGATGCGGGTGGGGCCCGCCGTCGGAAGGTGAAGCGCGTCTTCACGCCCATTGCCTGGCTGCAGCGGAACGCCAGTGCGAAGTCGAACCCTTCCCGCGAGCGCCGGCAGGCGCGAAATCGCCGGTCCGGGTTCCAGCTCGACGCGCCGGACGAGCGGGAGTAAGAGGTCTGCGGTCGCGCTCAGCGCACGACCGCATCCACGAGCACCAGCCCGACGCCGATGATGGCGCCCAGGACGTAGCCGAGGCGTACGATCAGCCGGAGCTCGCGGTCCGTGACCCGACGCACGATCTCCTCCATCCGCTGGGTCGGGAAGTGGAGCACCTTCTCCTCGACGCGGCGCGCCACGTCGATCCGTTCGACCACGGCGGGCACCTGGGTCTGGAGCCAGTCCCAGATGGGATCACCCAGGGCTGCCTCGATCCGGCGCGGACCGTCTTCCGGTAGCCAGCGCGAAGGTGTGCCGATCGGGCGCTCCATGATCCGGCTCGCCAGTCGCCTTGCGCCCTTGTCCACCACGCTCCGAGCCGCCCCGCTCCGGGCCGTGGTGATCAGGATGTCGGCGATGCGCTCGGTCGGGACTCGCTCGAGTACTTCACCCCAGGTTCGTGCCCCAGCCTTTTCGAGCCCGGAGTGGAGCTTCTCGACGAGGAACTCGCGTGTCGCCGAGTCGCGGGCCATCCCGGTGACCCACCCGACCAGCGTCTCGCGAGTCTCGATCATCGTCGGGTCGTCGACGTCGCCCAGCACCTCGTTGACCGGGCGCCGCAAGAAATCGACGATCGCCTGGTTCACACCCTTGGCGATGGCCTCCTGCACGGCAGGGTCGCGCAGGATCTCGGACAGGCGTTCGGCTCCCTCCGCCTCGATCGTGTCCAGGACCTTGTCGACCGTGTCCTCCGTCATCACGACCCTCGCCACGACACGCTGATGGAACTTGAGATCACGGAGGAAGCGATGCAGGAGGTCGTGAATCGTGGACTCGAAGCGGGCCCGGGCCTTCGGGTCCTCCAGGAGGCTCCCGAGGCGCTCGGCCGCGAGGGGCAGGTAGCTCGCGATCGCCTTCTCGACAGATCCCACGAGCCCGAGTGGTAGGATCTCCTCGAACGTCCGCCCGGGCTCCAGCAGCTTGGCCGAGCCGCGTTCGAGGTAATCCGAGATCGCGGTGCGGAACTCCTCGCTTTCGACGGCGTTCTGAAGCCACTCTTCCACGGCGGCCTCGAGGGCCGTTCCGCGTGCCGGCGTCAGAACGCCGCCGATCGGCTCATCCGCGATCGCGTCGACCAGATCGGAAGCGCGGCGTCGCATCGCCTCCTCGAACTCCTCGGTCGCGACGTATGTCTCCAGCTGGTCGAGCCCGCGCTGGAGCGCCTCGACGACGAGCGCGTCGACGTCCTTCTTCACGGCCTCCGGAATCAGCTCCCGCAGGCTTCCGCGTTGGGTGTGAAGGACCTCGTCGAGGAAGACGGCGAGCCGTTGGTCGAACGCGTCTCTGAATTCGACGTTGGCGAATGTGCCGGTGAGGTCCTCGGGAGTGAGAAGCCGGTTCCCCACCGTACGGCCGATGGCCGCGGCCAGTCGGGGTTGATTCTTGGGCACGGCCCCGTGGAGGAAGCCCACCTGCCACCGGCCGAAGAGCCGCGGCGGCTCGTAGGGGTGGAAGAGCATCCAGACCGCGATCGTGTTCGTCAATCCCCCCGCCAGGGCACCGAACCCGATCTTGACGAGGGCGAGGACGACCTCCTCGGTCAGCATCGGCCTAGCGCCTCTGATGCACGAGCACGCCGTGCACGGGATACGGCCCCTCACCGGCGTCCAGCTCGCCGACGACCTCGTAGAGGGCCCGCACCGGCAGCAGCGGACCGGGCCCGTCTCCGGCCCTCATCTCGGCGGACACGGCCTCGAGCTCTCCGGTGATCGAGCCCTGTCTCGCCTCGAGGCGCCAGGCGACGGGCACGTCGCGCCGGGCAGGTGGAAACGCCTCCGTCCGACCCCAATCCACACGGACCTCCGGCCAGGTGAGGTCCTCGTCGCCGAGGTCGCCCCACCCCCGATAGACGGGCTCGACGTCACCTCCGTGCTCGATGTCCGCCGCGAACACGAACTGTGCGGAGTCGCCGGACAGCAGGAACGCCCAGTCCCCGCCGGTGGGCGATCCCACACCGGACGCCCGGGCCACGTCGAGGATCATGCCGTCGATGCGCTGGTCCGAGAGGTAGGCCGAGCCGCTCAGCACCTCGAACGATCCTCCTCGGGCGTCCGTCCACGACGCTCCGACCGGACCCAGGATGAGCTCCAGGGCGCGCGGCCCTTCCTGGAACACGATGCCGTCGACTGCTCCACCCTCCCTCACCAGGATCGACAGGCCTTCGTAGGGAAGCACGAGTGTCGCGTCCTGGTCGGGGGGCGTTGCCCAACGTTCCTCGTAGAAGGCGTCCCAGACGCCTCCGCGCGAGAGCCAGGCGTGTGCCTCGCGAGAGACGCCGTCCGGGGTCTCTGTGGCCATCAGCATCCACGGCACGATGAACACGCTGTCGTCGTCGACGGCGGCGAACACGAAGTTCCGTTCGTACACCCGGCCCTCGAAGTTTCCGGAATCGGCGGGGGTCGGTCCCTCCGCGTCACGCTCCTGCGGGAGTTCCGAGTCGCCCCCACACGCTGCGAGCGCGGATCCGAGGAGGAGGGCGGTGGCCATGGGCGCACCGGATCGCCTCACGAAACGTCCTCCGGGTGCACCTCGCGTGCGGGCACGGGCGCACGAGCCACCTCGACTCCCGACGTGTCGCGGAATGAGGCGATGTACGCGCGCATCCGCGCAGGATCGACGATCTGTGCCGGGCCGGCCCCGAGCCGCTTGTCGAGGCGCCGGAGGAATCGAACGACGAGCCTTCGCGAGCGACCGAGGTCGCTCCTGCCGGAGCGGGACGACGCCTCGACGTCGACCCGGGTCTGGGCGTTCTCGTCGAGAGAGACGGCGATCCGGACGCCCACCTCGACCGAGAGACCCCCGCCACGGACCGAAGCCTCGATCACGCCGTGCTGGTCGTCGGTGCTCTCCAGGCTCCAGCCCCTCTGTCCGCCCCCGGCCAGGCCGACCGAGGCTTGCCACACGGCCTCGAACGGAATCGCGTAGGTACGGCCCCGGAGCCGCGGATCGGTCGCCGTGGGGTCCGTCACGGCGTGGTTCTCCCCGAGCCCGCCGAAGAGTCCGCTCAACCGCCCGCCTCCGGTCCGAGCGAGAAACGGATCCACACGTTGGCCGTAACGACCTGATCACTCTCTTCGATCGGCGTATCCGCGGGCAGGGCCGCCACGCCACGCATGGCAAACGCCTCCGCCTGTAGGGTCCGCGGCTGCGGACGCTCCGCCCCGCCCCGGATCTCGAGGGGAGCGCCGAGCGTCCGGCCCAGCGCGGTCGCGATCACCTCCGCTTCGGCCCGGGCGGTCCGGACGGCCTCCGCGAGCGCTTCGCGGCGTGCGGCGCTCGTGTCTTCCCGGTAAAACGAGATCCCGCCAACGCGGTTGGCGCCGGCCCGAATGGCGGTGTCGACGAGGCGCCCCACGACTCCGACGTCCTCGACGGTCGCGCCCACGTTGTTCAAGACGGTGTAGGCCACGATGCGCCGAGTCCGCTGATCGTCGTTCATGGCGTACTCGGGGCGAAGGGCGTAGCCGAAGGTGCCCAGCTCGAGCCCGGTGAAGTCTGCGGCGCGGAGGGCCTGAACCACGCGCTCCATCGCCTCGGCGTTCGCGTCGGCGGCGGCGTCGGCCGCTTCGGCGCGCGTCTCCATCGCGAAGCTCACCCGGGCCCGATCGGGCGCGACCCGCACCGAACCGGTGCCGGTGACCTCGATCCAACCCGAGTCGGGAGCGACCTGCGTGGCGGGCGAGACGCCCTCGACGGGCACCTCGTAGAGATGTAGACGGCCCAACTCCTGGGGATCGGACGAGGGCGCTTGGCCCCCGGCCGAGGGTCCGGCGCATGCCGTCAGCAACGCGGCGAGCGCCGCGACCTGAACCGTTCTTTCCATTCTCAGATCCGTGGCCGGAGATCCGGTTAACGTGTCCTGCCGAAGCGGTTATAGTGTGGCGTCCTCGACGCACGCCCGCCACAACCACGAGTCCTGATGAAAGCCGTCATCCCGCTCGCAGGGAAGGGAACGCGACTTCGTCCGCACACGCTTCATACGCCGAAGCCGCTTCTCAAGGTCGCCGGAAAGCCGGTGCTGGCCTACATCTTGGACGATCTGGTCGCCCTGGGCGTCGAGGAGGTCGTCTTCATCGTCGGGTATCTCCGCGAGGCCGTCGAGGAGTGGATCTCCCGCGAGTATCCACAGCTGGGGGCCCATTACGTGCTCCAGGAGGTTCAGGACGGCACTGCCGGCGCCATCGCCCTCGCGGAGCCGTTCATCGACGAGGACCTCCTCATCATCTTCGCCGACGCCGTGCTCGAGGTCGACTACGGCCTGGCGAGAACGCTCGGACAGGAGTACGGCGCGGTGATCTGGGCCAAGGAGGTCGAGGACTACCAGCGTTTCGGAGTCATCGTCACGAACTCCGACGGAACCATGCAGACCATCGTGGAGAAGCCGTCCGAGCCGATCTCGAAGCTCGCGAACATCGGCCTGTACTACGTGCGGGAGCACGAGCTTCTCTTCGAGGGGGTCCGGCGCACCCTCGGCGCCGATCCGGGCCCGTCGGGCGAGTACTATCTGACGGACGCCTTCCAGTACATGGTGGATCACGGCAGCCGCCTCATCACGGCGCCGGTGGACGGGTGGTGGGACGCGGGCAAGCCGGAGACGCTGCTCGAGACGAACGAGCACCTGATCGCTTCACGACGGGGCGGGATCGATCCCGGCGCGAGCCTCGAAGGGGTCGAGATCGTCGAGCCCGTGCGGGTCGAGGCCGGTGTCGTGGTGCGCGGAGGGCGCTTGGGTCCGAACGTGACCCTCGAGGCCGGTACAGTCGTCGAGCACTCGGAGCTGCGCCACACGGTCGTGGGCTCCGGGGCCAACATCGCCCAGGCCCGGCTGCACGACAGCATCCTGGGGGCGCATACGCACATCTCGGGCGTTTCGGGGAGCCTGCGCGTCGCGGATTATGCGGTGGTCGACGGCGAGGACTGAGCCGCCGTCTCAGTCCTCGGGAATCCCGGCGGCGAGTAACATCGTGTAGAGGGCACGGACGACCCCGTCGCTGCCCCCGACGTTTCGGTACCACTCGTCCGTCGTATGGGCGAGTCCCGCCAATCCACCGCACCCGATCGCCACGGCGGGAATCCCCAGACTCATCGGGACATTGGCGTCGGTGGAAGAAAGTGCGAGGACGGGCCAACGGCCCACGGCCCTGGTCGCTGCGACAGCCGCGCGGACGAGGGGTGACTCACGGTCGGTGGCGCCGGCGGGTCGGGCACCCACGACCTGCACGGTACCGTCGAGTCCCTCCGACTCGGCGACGGCACGATCGACTTCTGCGCGAATCCGCCCTTCGAGGTCGGCCAGCGGTGATTCGTCCGCGCACCGGGTGTCGATTTCGAGCCACGCCTCCTGTGGGATGGCATTGATGCTCTTTCCCCCTCCGATTCTCGCGACCGTCAGCGTGCCCTTCGGGGAATGCGAGAGCTTCAGGCGGTTCAGTCGGCGGCCGAGCGCGAAGAGGGCGTGGACCGGGTTGGGCGTCCCCCAGTCGACCCACGAGTGGCCTCCGGGACCGGAGAGCGTGATTCGGTATCGCCTTGATCCGAGGCCGTCGACCACGATCCGATCCAGACCGGCGCCGTCGAGCGAGACGAAACCCTCGGCCTCCCGACAGGCGCCGGACGTGCCGAAGAGGTGCTTCACACCCCGAAGGTCGCCGATACCCTCTTCGCCGACGGTCGCGGCGAAGAGGATCGGACGGCGCGTCGTGATGGCCTCGCGATGGACGACGCGTGCGAGGGAGAGGAGCGTCGCCAGCCCCCGTGCGTCGTCGGAGATGCCGGGGCCGCGCAGGATGTCGCCCTCACGTTGGACCGAAACGTCCGTGCCCGCCGGGAAGATCGTGTCCAGATGGGCGGAGATCACGAAGGGCGGCCGATCTTCCGAGCCTCGCAGGCTCCCCAACACGTTGCCCACCTCGTCCGTACGGATCTCCCGCAGACCTGCGTCGTGCATGAGCTCCGATACGCGGGCGGCGCGAGCCGTCTCCTCGAACGGCGGCGCGGGGATTTCGGACAGCTCGATCTGCACCTCGACCGTCGCAGCGTCTTCGGCGACGAGCGCATCGGCGGCCCGGCGGACGTCGGAGCGCTGGAGTCCCGGCGTCACGGAAATGTCTCCCAATCGACGCCCGAGAACCCGTGGCTGAGGGCCTGATTTGCGATTGTGTTACTCAAGGAATGGTCCCGCGTTACCTGTTCGGCGTACCGTGAGATACGCCCCGGTGGCGACATGACTGCCTGCCGGGCAACGCTCTGCCAGCGTTCGGTTGATCAAGCGTCTCATACAGCCCCAGAGGGGCGTGGCTGCAAGACGAGATGCCTCTTCGGCTTGCCCGGCCCTTATCTTAGTCGTCAGACTCCTCGGAATCGACGATAGGGACGTCACGTATGGAAGAGCAGTCGCTCATATACGACTGGAACGAGGTGGGAGACACCTTCGATTGGTCGGGCGCACCGGAGATCCAGCTCGACGACGAAACGCTTCGAGACGGCTTGCAGAATCCGTCGGTCGTCGACCCGTCGATCGAAGACAAGATCCGGCTGCTGCACTACATGGACCAGCTGGGGATTCACACGGCGGACATCGGCCTGCCGGGAGCCGGGCCTCGGGCCGTCGAGGCGGTGACTGCGCTCGCCCGGGAGATCGTCGAGGCCGGCCTGACCATCCGGCCGAACTGTGCCGCACGCACCGTCGTCGCGGACGTGAGGCCGATCGCGGAGATCAGCCAGGCGGTCGGCATCGCGATCGAGGCGTGCACGTTCATCGGCAGCTCTCCGATACGGCAGTACGCGGAGGACTGGACCCTCGCCCGCATGCTGCGCGTGACGGAAGAGGCGCTCACCTTCGCGGCCGCGGAGAATCTGCCCGTCATGATGGTGACGGAGGACACGACGCGCGCTCACCCGGACACCCTGAAAGAGCTCTACGGGAAGGCGATCGAGTGGGGCGCGAAACGCCTGTGCATTTCGGACACGGTCGGGCACGCGACACCACAGGGTGCGAAGGCGCTGGTGCGCTTCGTGATCGAGGAGATCGTGGAGCCTTCGGGACAAGACATCGGTGTCGACTGGCACGGGCACCGCGATCGAGGATTCGGCCTCGCCAACACGCTGGCCGCCATCGAAGCGGGCGCGACTCGGGTCCATGGGACGGCCCTCGGGATCGGCGAGCGGTCGGGCAACACGGAGATCGACATCCTCCTGGTCAATCTCAAGCTGCTCGGCGTCCACGATGCCGATCTCACGGTACTGCCCGCATACTGCGAGCTCGTAGCCGAAGCCTGCCAGATCCCCCTGGTCCACTCGTATCCGGTGATGGGCGAGGACGCCTTCCGCACGGGAACGGGCGTCCATGCGGCGGCGATCGTGAAGGCTCACGCGAAGGGCGACGACTGGCTGGCCGACCGCGTGTATTCGTCCATCCCTGCCTCGATGGTGGGCCGGCGCCAGAAAATCGAGATCGGCCCGATGTCCGGGCTCTCGAACGTCAAGTTCTGGCTACGGGAGCACGGCTACGATCCGGACGATCCGGAGCTGTGTGATCGGATCTTCCGGGCCGCGAAGAAGACGGACCACACCCTGACCGAAGGAGAGGTGGAAGCTCTCTGCAGAGCGGGCTGACGGCGGCGGAGGCCGCCGCGGAGCGCGCGTTGCGGCTCGGGCGACCGTTCCGCCGATGATGACCTCCGTTGGATCTACCATGCAATCGAATGCGAAGGCCGCCACCGTACCGCGGGTTCTCGTCGTCGAGGACGAGCCGGACATCGCTGCTCTCATCGCCTACCAGCTCACTCGGGAAGGCTTTCGCGTCGAGACGGCCGGGAATGGCCCTGAGGCGCTCGACGCCGTAGGGCGGGAGGTCCCGGACCTCGTGGTGCTCGATCGGATGCTCCCGGGCCTGAGCGGTGACGAGGTCCTGGGTCGACTCAAGTCCGAGCCGGCAACCTCGAGCGTGCCGGTGCTGGTGCTGACCGCGAAGAGGGAGCAGGAGGACCGGATCGAGGGCTTCGAGCTCGGTGCGGACGACTACCTCACCAAGCCCTTCAGCCCCCGTGAGCTGGTACTGCGCGCGCGCGCGATCCTGCGGAGGGTGCAGGAGGCGGGTGTCACGTCGGGGGGTCGGGTGCTACGCGCGGGTCCGATTCGGCTCGACGTCGAATCGCATCGCACGTCGATCCGTGACGAGGAGCTGAACCTGACTCCGACCGAGTTCCGCCTTCTTCAGGCGCTGATGGAGCGTCGAGGACGGACGCAGAGCCGAAAGCAACTCCTCGAGAAGGCCTGGTCCGTGGAGGCGGCCGTCTCGGATCGGATTCAGACGCGGACCGTCGACATGCACGTGCGGCGCTTGCGGGCCAAGCTCGGGGGCGTCGGCGATTGGATCCAGACCGTGCGCGGGTTCGGGTATCGGCTCAAGGTCCCCGAGGGCGTGGAGTAGCCCGACGACGATCGCGCTCGGCCGCTCGACTTCGACAGCGAGCCACGCACGCTGCCCGGGTCTTCCCGCCCGCTCAGCCGTAGCGTCCCTCGATGTAGTCGGCCGTCTCGGGGAGCTTTGGGGCGAGGAAGAGATCGTCCGTGGGCCCCATCTCCTTCATCTCGCCGAGCAGCATGTAGGCGCACTCTTCGCTCGCTCGCCGTGCCTGGGCCATATTGTGCGTCACGATGAGGATCGTATACGCGCCGCGGAGCCTCCAGATGAGCTCCTCGAGCGCGGCGGTCGCCTCCGGGTCCAACGCCGACGTCGGCTCGTCCATCAGGAGCAGCGACGGCTTCACGGGCAACAGCCGGGCGATGCACAGTTTCTGCTGCTCTTCGAGCGAGAGCAACGTCGCCTTCCGGTTCAGGTGGTCCTTAACGTCGTCCCAGAGAAGGACCTGACGGAGTGACTCCTCCACCAGCGCATCCTCCTCGGACTTCGAGAGCCTGTCGGAGCCCCTGTGGAGACGATGACTGAAGAGCACGTTGTCACGGACGGAGAGTGGAAGTGGGTTGGGGCGCTGGAAGACCATGCCCACCTCCTTGCGCAGGCGAGCAAGCTCGACGTCGTCGCCCAGCACATCTTCGCCCATGACCTGGACGGTGCCCGACGTGCGCACGTAACCGAGTCGCTCGTTCACACGGTTGATCGTCCGCAGTAGGGTCGACTTGCCACATCCCGACGGGCCGATCAGGGCCGTGATGATGCCCTTCTTGACCTTGAAGTTCACGTCGTGGAGCGCCTGGAACGTTCCGTACCAGAGGCTTAGCTCCCGGGTTTCGACGGCGAGCTCAGCCAAAACGCCCCTCCACGTAGTCTCGGGTGCGCCGGTCCTGGACGGGACCGGTGAAGAGATCCTCCGTCGCTCCGATCTCGACCAGCTTGCCCTGGAGGAAGAAGGCCGTTCGGTCCGCCAGGCGCCTCGCTTGCTGCACGAGATTGGTCACGAGGATGATCGTGATCTCGTCCTTCAGCTCCTTGAGCACGTCCTCGATGCGCATGGTGGTCACGGGGTCGACCGCGATCGAGAACTCGTCGAGGAGCAGCAACTCTGGATCTTGCGAGAGGGCTCTCGCGATGGTCAGACGCTGTTGCTGACCGCCGGACAACAGGCTCCCCAGGGCGTCGAGCCGGTCCTTCACCTCGTCCCACAAGGCCGCGCGGGTCAGGCATCGCTCCACGATGTCGTCGAGCTGCGCCCGCTTCCTGATGCCGGCCAGCCTCGGAGCGAACGCCACGTTGTCGTAGACGCTCATCGGTAGCCCGACGGGTAGGGGGAAGACGACCCCCACTTTTTGCCGGAGGGCGTAGACGTTGCGGACCGCAGTGATGTCCTTTCCGCCGAACCGGATCTCACCCTCGACGGTCATGGCGGCGTCGAACTCCTCCATGCGGTTGAGCGCACGTAGGAAGGACGTCTTTCCGCTGTTTGCGGGCCCGATGATGCCGAAGATCTCGTTGGAGTAGACATCGAGGCTGACGCCTCCGAGAGCCTCGTGGTCCCCGTAACGGATCGTGAGGTCGCGCACGGAGAGCTTTGGCGAAGCCTCTACCATTTCCGTTTGCCCCGGAGGTAGACACGGAAGGCGATCGACGTGGCGTTCATCGCCAGGACCATCGAGATCAAGACTAGGGCAACACCGTAGGGCAGGGCCTCCGGGACGTTCGGCACCTGTGTCGACACGACGTACAGGTGGAGTGACATGGCCATCGTCTGGTCGAACACTCCCTGAGGCAGGAACGGAAGGAAGAACGCGGCTCCGGTGAACATGATCGGCGCCGTCTCGCCGGCGGTGCGGGACACTTCGAGGATGATCCCGGTCAGGATTCCGCTGATGGAGTTCGGGAGCACGACCCGGCGAATCGTCTGCCATCGAGTCGCTCCCATGTTCCAGCACGCCTCACGGAAGGCGTATGGCACCGCCTGCAGCGATTCTCGTGTGGAGACGATGACGACCGGGAGGGTCATGACCGCGAGCGTCAGCGCCGCGGCGAGGATGCTCGTGCCGAAGCCGGCGAAGGTGACGAAGGCACCGAGCCCGAACAGGGCATGAACGATCGACGGAACCCCGGCGAGATTGATGATCGCCAGGTTGATGACCCGGGTCAGCCAATTGTCCGGGGCGTACTCCGACAGGTAGATCGCCGCGGCCACCCCGATCGGGACGGAGGCGATGAGCGCCACAGTCACGATCCATACCGTCCCGATCAGCGCGGGCATGATGCCGCCAGCGGTCATGCCGTTCGTGGGGACCGCGCTGAGGAACTCCCACGAGAGGATCGGAGCGCCCTTCGAGATCAGCACCGCCATGATGAGGACGACCGGTACGATCAGGAGGATCGTCATCATCAGGAACAGCATCTTGACCAGCCACTCGACCTGGCGATTGCGCCGGTCGAGGCTGGTCCGCGCGAACATACTCATCCCCTTCGCACGCCCCGGACGACCAGGTCCGCGGTGAGGTTGATCACGAAGGTGACGATGAAGAGGAAGATGCCGAGAGTGAACAGCACACCGTAGTGATCCGATCCGACGGCCGCGTCACCGAGCTCGGCAGCGATGGTGGCCGTGAGCGCTCGGACCGAATCGAACGGGCTCGTCGGGATGTTGATGGAGTGCCCGCTCGCCATGAGGACCGCCATCGTCTCTCCGAAGCCGCGGCCGACGCCGAGGAGCACCGCGGCCATGAGACCGTTCTTCGCGGCGGGCAGAACGACCTTGAAGACCACCTGCCATCGGGTTGCGCCCATGGCCTCGGCCGCCTCGCGGTACGTGTCGGGCACGGCCTTGAGCGCGTCTTCCGCGATCGTCGTCATGATCGGTGCGGCCATGAGGCCGAGGATGATTCCGGCGTTGAGCGCGTTGAGCCCGATCGGCACGTTGAACAGGTCGATGATGAGCGGATTCATGATCGACAGCCCGATGAACCCCCAGACCACCGACGGGATCGCAGCCAGCATCTCGACGAGGATCTTGAGCGCCTCCCGGGTGCGCCCGGTCGCGAACTCGGCGATGTAGATCGCCGCCCCGAGCGAGAAGGGCACGGAAACGAGCATGGCCAGGCCGGTCACACTCGCCGTGCCGGCGATGAGCGCGAGAATGCCGTAGGTGGGGTTACGAACCGACGTCGGGCGCCACGCGATGGACGTGAAGAACTCCTTCGCGTCCATCGGGCCGAGAACGAAGTCGAGTCCCTCTCGGGTGACGAACACGAAGATCCCGATGATGAAGACGATCGCCGAGATCCCACCCACGAACACACCGACCGCCACAGCCCGATCGACGTACCAGTCCAGACCTCGGCGGTCGAGGTCGGCGTGTATGGTGCTTGGAGGGGCCTCTGCCGCAGGCTTAGCGGGCATCGGGCCCCCGTAAGGTGAGGATCAGGTCTCGGACGCCGAGCTTCACGCTCTTGAGGGCCTCGTCCATCTCCTCTTCGCCGAGATCCTCCGATTCGCCCAGATCGGGCACGGTGCCGGACCAATCCAGGTAGAGTGTTCGGAAGGGGAGGCGAGGAATGTGGCGTCTGGCCTCGGGGTGCAGCCCGACCACGATGTGCCAGTGTCGAGGCTCCTCATGGATGGGACGGAGCTCGGACGGCCTCATCTCCCGCATGTCGATTCCGTTCGCATCCATGAACTCGACGAGGCCCGGGTCGAGCGCCGCGGCTGGGGCCCACCCCGCGCTGTCATACGTTCCGCTCTCGGGAAACGCTTTTGCGGCGTAGGCCTCCGCCATCTGCGAGACCCCGTCGTTGCGCTCGTCCAGGAAGAGGATTCGGAAGCTCTTTGGATCTTTGGTTTCACCCGTGATCGCGAACAGCGTCTGCTCGCACACGTTCTCGGCCTGCTCCGCCACACGTTTCAGGAGGTTGATCATCCTGAGCAGCGCGAAGGCATCGCGAAGAGGCATCTCCTTTCCTTCGCCCGCATCGAGCAGCTCCTCGAACACCTTCTGCAACGTGGAGTCGGTCTGACCCGCCATGCCCAGGGTCTCGTTCGCCAACTCCGCGTCACCCTCCTGGAACGCGACCAGGGACTGATGCAGCGTGCGCCGCGCCTGGTGACTGATCAGCTCGACATCTCGAACGATGCGGTCGGGCGGACGGCCGGTGATCTGAATGATCTCACGCCCGATCGTGCTGGCGTAGTCGCCGATTCGCTCGAGGGCCACGTCGAGCCGGAGCACCGCCGACACGTATCGGAGGTGCCCCGCGCTCGGCGCATGGCGGACGATGAACGCGTGGCACAGGTGATCGATGTCCCGGATCTTCCGATTGACCCTGCGATCTCCCAGTACCACGTCGTTCGCGAGGTTCCGATCCCCTTCGAGGAAGGAGTGAACGGCGTCCCCCACCTGGCGTTCGATCAATACGGCGAGGCGACCCACCATCTCCCGGATCTCGGTGAGATCCGCCTGCATCCGTGCTTCGTAGTGTTTCAGTGCCGGGTTGTCCACCGGAGGCTCCTCGCCGCAGGTACTCGATCGGGGTCAGGCGCAGGTCATGCCCCGGACCGGTGCATATCCCTTCTCGAGGATGATGCACTGCCCCTCGTCACTGAGGATCCAGTCCATGTACTGCTTGACGGCGCCCTCGGGCTGGCCGCTGGTGTACATGAAGAGCGGCCGGGCGATAGGGTAGGATCCGTCGATCGCGGTGTCTACTGCCGGGGACACACAGGCGGCCCCGTCGTCGGTCTTCACACAGGGCATGTTCACGTGGTCGGTCGCATAGGCGAGGCCGCTGTATCCGATGGCGCAGGGGGTGCTCTCGACCAGATCCACCACGTCCTTCGACCCGTGCATGTCGCGGGAGCCGAGCTTGAATTCGGCCTCACCGAGAACGGCTTCCTGGAAGTAGGCGTAGGTGCCCGAGTTGTTCTGCCGGCTCACTCTCACGATCTCATCGCTCTCGCATCCCGGTACGGTCACCCCGAGCTGAGACCAGCTCTCGAGCTCCCCACCTTCGCCGTAAACGGCCGCGAGCTGTGCGAGCGTGACCTCTCTGATCGGATTGTCGGCGTGAAGGTAGACGGCCAGCGCATCGAAGCCGACGACGAACTCGATGGGATCGTGCCCCTGTTCCTGGGCAGCCGCGATCTCGGAGTCGCGCATTTGCCGGCTCGAGTTGGCGATATCGACCGTGCCGTTGATCATGGACGAGATTCCAGTCCCCGATCCACCGCCGCTGACGGCGACGGCGATCGAGGGATCGATCGCCCCGTACGCCTCGGCCCACGCTTGAGCCACGTTCACGAGCGTATCCGATCCCTTGTTCTGTACGACGGTCCGCTGCGTGCCGTCACCGCCGCCACAGGCGAGGAGAACGATGGGGAGCGTCAGAATCACGAGAAGGCGGTTCATAGGGAGTAACCCTCGGTTGATGTCTGCTCTCAGGCGACCGCGCCGTCCGCGGCTCCGGGAAACAGGGTGGTGGTTGATGACTCCTGCGAGCTCGCAGGAGCGTTCGGGGCGCCGTGCGAAGGGTCCAATCCATCGTCGGCCCCTTGTGCCGCGGGCGCGGCGGTAGGAAGCACCATCCGGATCGTGGTACCCGATCCGATCTGACTCTCGGCCTGCACGCGCCCACCCATTCCTTCGATCATGTGCCGGACGATGGCGAGCCCGAGGCCCGTGCCGCCGATGTCACGGCCGCGTCCCGTGTCCGCCCGGTAGAAGCGCTCGAAGATTCTCGGCAGAGCCCTGGCGGGGATTCCCTCACCGTCGTCCGAGACCTCGACATGCGCCACCTGTGGCCCCACGTGGCGTGCGCCGACCCGGATGACCCCGCCCACGTCGCTGTGACGAGCGGCATTCTCGAACAGATTCCGGAAGCACTGCTGCAGGCCCTGACGGTCGGCGAAGACTTCGACGTCGGAGTCGACCGACAGGGTGATGTCGCGGGGGACCACCACTTCCTGGCACATGCTCCAGGCGTCCGTCGCGACGTCTGCGATGGACACGGGCTCGGGCCGCGCGACCCAGCCGCCGGACTCCAGGCGAGAGAGGTCGAGAAGGTCGTCGACCAGGTTCTGAAGGCGCAGCGCGTTGTTCCGAATCGAGGTGACGAAGCCCTCCCGCAGGCGCTCGGGGATGTCGTCCTCCATGAGCGTCTCGGCGTATCCTCGGATGGAGGTCAGGGGCGTCTTGATCTCGTGCGACGCATTGGCGACGAAGTCGCGGCGGACGTTCTCGAGCCTTCGGGTCTCCGAGACGTCGAGGAGTGTCGTGACCGCTCCGCCGATATCGAGGGTGCGGGACGACACGATGAGATGCGCGTCGCCGAATCGCACCTCCCGCTGGGTGATCGGCCGGATCGCGGACTCGGCGAGCACACGACGAAGCTCGGAGTGGCGTACGAGCTCCTGGACCGGAGTGCCCTCCCGGACCGAATCGAGTCCCAGGAGAAGGCGTGCGGCGCGGTTGGTCCGGAACACCCGAGCGTCTTCGGTCAGGGCGACGACACCTTCGGCCATGCAGTCGATGAGCGCCTGCATCCCGTCACGCTCGAACTCCAGGTCGTCCACGCGCTCCTGGAGCTCGGTGGTCAGGCGATTGAATGCGAGCCCCAACTCGTCCAATTCCACGACACCCAGGGATTCGGGCGCGCGCTCGTCATACGCCCCTCCAGCGAGCTTGCGAGACAGCGCGGCGAGGCGCGCGAGAGGCTCGCTCAACGCGTGGCTGAAGAACCAGGCGATCAGCAACGCGACCCCCATGGCCATGAATCCGCTCAGGGCGATCGCGAACTGCGCCCGGTCCACGGCGCGCTCGATCTCGGTCAGTGGTGCAGCCAGGCGGAGGACGACCGGTCTGCCCCCCAACTCCACCAACGTCGCGCCGTACATCAGAGGTGTGGCGACCGTGGCAGACGTCCGCTGCGCGAAGGTGACCGACCCGGCCAGCGCCCCGATCACCTCCGGGCGGTCCGAGTGGTTCTCGACTTCGGAAAGACGTTCGGGGTCCACGTACGAATCACCGAGGATCACCCCCTCCGGAGACATGAGCGTGACCCGGTAGCCGATTCGGTCGGTGATCTGCCGGGCCAGGCCGTCGGGACCGGCATCACCCGCCCCGCCGAGGATCCACTCACCGAGCGCGAGCTGCCGTCCGAGCTCGTCCTGAAACGTCTCGACGAGTCCGCGGCGGACTCCGGAGCCGATGGAGAAGACCGCGATGATCGTCATCAACGCGACGACACTCGCGTAGGCGGCGAAGAGGCGATGACGAATGCGCATCCGCCCCCAGAGGGTGACGTCCATGGACATCAGTCTCGCGCGACCGCTCGCTTCTTGAACACGGGGCTCGGAAACTCCCTGAGGGGCCGAAGCACACGCTCCGGTACCGAGAATCTACCGGTTGCCGGACCTCCCTCAACGAGGGGTCAACGGCCTGTTACAACAGCGTTACAGAGAAAGGAGTGACCAGTATTCGCCGCAAATCCAGGGATCTCCTTGTAACAGGGCTCCTGGATCGACCCTGGCATTGTAACAACTCGCAAGGGCGTAGCGCCGCTGGCGACGCCGCGGCGAGCGGCGACGGGAGTGCATCTCGGTGGACCCGAAGCCCTCGCGCGCGGGCCTCGCTGACCCGCGCCCATGCGGGGCGAGGAGCGGCCCGGCGGGGTGGACGTCGGCAGCGGGCATGAAGGGGTCGGTGGCCAGCCGGTTGCGCCCGGCGCCGCGAGGCGGGTAGCCTGTCGCGCCATGGATGCCGACATGCACGACGCGGTCGAGGCCCTACTCGACGAGGTCGGAACGGAGACGCAGCCCCAGCTGCTGTTCGATGCGACCAACCTTCGGGGACAGGTCGCCATCGTCACCGGGGGCTCCAGCGGTATCGGACGCGCCATCGCCCTCGAGTTGGCGCAGTGCGGCATCCACCTCGCGTTCTGCTTCTTGGACTCCGGTGCTCAGTCGCGCCTCGACGCGCAGGAGGTGGCCAGAAAGCTCCGGGAGATGGAGGTGCGCGTGTGCTTTCGCGCGTGTGACGTGCGCGACAGCCGGGACGTGAACGACTTCGTCGCGGAAGTCCAGGAGGAGCTCGGCGGTGTCCAGATCCTGGTGAACAACGCCGGCATCGGGAGGGATGGGGCGCTCTGGAACATGGGCGACCACGAGTGGGAGGCCGTCGTCCGTACCAATTTGGACGGGGCGTTCTACTTCACGCGGGCCGTCGCCCCGTTCATGCGAGCGCAAGAGCACGGGAAGATCGTCAACGTGACCTCGGTCCACGGCATCCGCTCGGAGTTCGGCATCTCGAACTACGCGTCGTCCAAGGCGGGGCTCATCGGCCTGACGCGGAGCGCGGCGGTCGAGCTCGGCCCGAGGAACGTCAACGTCAACGCCGTCGCGCCCGGATACATCCGCACCACCCGCCTCACGGATGGAGTGGCTCCAGAGGTCCTCGATCGCGCCCGGGAGAGGGCGCCTCTCGGACGCCTCGGCGATCCCAGGGACGTCGCGGGCGTCGTCCTCTTTCTCTGTTCCGAGTCGGCTCGTCACATCACCGGCGCCGTCATCCCCGTGGACGGGGGCTACCTGCTCTGACGTTGCCGCCGCCCGAGACTGCCCGGCCACTCGAGGCGGATCAGCGAAACCCTCGCCCACGCTGTCATTCCTCGGTGACTCTTCGTTCCCGATTGCCCTCGCTGGGCCCGGGCCACAAACTCCGCTGATGCAGATACTCAGGAAGTTCTCGGGGTTCATCGACAGGGTGAACGACCGGATCGGCATGTTCATCCGCTGGCTGGCGCTCCTCATGGTGCTCATCGGCGCCATCAGCGCGGTCGTCCGCTACTTCGCACGCTCGCAGCAGTGGACGCTGAACCTGACACCCGCCACCGAGGCGCAGTGGTACCTGTTCAGCATCATCTTCTTGCTCGGGGCCGCATACGGGCTGAATCACGACGTGCACGTCCGGGTGGACGTCATGTACGAGCGGACGACGGCGAAGACGCAGGCCTTCATCGACCTGGCCGGGACGTTGCTCTTCTTGATTCCGTTCTCCGTCATGATGCTGTACGTCTCCCTCCCCGCGGTCCGCTCCTCGTTCAGCGTGCGGGAGATGTCGCCGGACCCGGGGGGCCTGCCGCGTTACCCCATCAAGGCTCTGATCCTGGTGTCGTTCGTCCTCCTGCTGCTGCAGGCGTTCAGCCAGATCGTGAAGCAGGTGGACGTGATCACCGGTGCCGTGCCGGAGCTCGACCACCACGAGGGTGAGCCGGAGGCCCACGTATGAGCATCTGGGGCCCCGCCATGTTCTTCGTGGTGCTGGGCATGATCTTCACCGGGTACCCGGTGGCGTTCGCGCTCGGCGGCACCGCGCTCATCTTCGCCCTCATCGGCTCGGCCGTGGGCGTGTTCGACATCCCTCTGCTCTTCGCGATGCCGGAGCGGACCTTCGGCACGATGTCGAACTTCACGTTGCTCGCCGTGCCCTTCTTCATCTTCATGGGCACCGTCCTGGAAAAGTCGAAGCTCGCCGAGCAGCTGCTCGAGACCATCGGCATGCTCTTCGGGCGCTTTCGCGGCGGACTGGCGATCGGGGTGATCTTCGTCGGCGCGCTCCTCGCCGCGGCCACCGGGGTCGTCGGGGCGAGTGTGACCGCCATGGGGCTGATCTCGCTGCCCGTGATGCTCCGAAACGGCTACAAGCCCGAGGTCAGCCTCGGCGTGATCGCCGCCTCGGGCACGCTGGGCCAGATCATCCCGCCTTCGATCGTGCTCATCGTGCTCGGCGACCAGATGGGCGTCAGCGTCGGCGACCTCTTCCGGGCAGCCTTGATGCCGGGCCTCGCGCTCACCGGCGCCTATGCGGTGTACGTGGCGGTGCTCGCCTTCGTGAACAAGGACGTCGCGCCCGCGCTCCCCGAGGAGATGCGGGTTACCGGCGGAGAGCTGCTGAAGCGGGTGGTCCTCTCGCTGCTGCCCCCGCTGACGCTGATCGTCGTCGTCCTCGGCAGCATCTTCGCGGGCGTGGCCACCCCTACGGAAGCCGGTGCCCTGGGCTCGGTCGGGGCCATGGTGCTCGCGGCGATGAACCGATCGCTGTCGTACTCGGCGCTGCGCGATTCGATGGAGGAGACGAGCCGGCTGACCATCATGGTCGTCTTCCTGCTCATCGGCTCCACGGCGTTCGCGCTGGTCTTCCGCGGCTTCGACGGCGACCTGTGGATCGAGGGCCTGCTCACCGGGATCCCGGGCGGCGCGCTCGGCTTCCTCCTGGTGGTGAACCTGGTCGTCTTCCTCTTGGGCTTCTTCATCGACTTCTTCGAAATCGCCTTCATCATCGTGCCGCTGATCGTGCCTGCGGCGCTGATCCTGGGCGTCGACCTCACGTGGCTCGGCATCGTGCTGGCGGTGAATCTGCAGACCTCGTTCCTGACGCCACCGTTCGGCTTCAGCCTGTTCTATCTACGGGGTGTGACGCCGGAGACGATCCCCACGACCTCGATCTACCGAGGTGTCATCCCGTTCATCGCGATTCAGCTCGTGGTGCTGGGCTCGCTCATCTGGATCGCGGTTCCGAAGTAGGACGCGCAGCAGCCGACGTCTCCTCCGAGCGGGCGCGCCTCCAGGGGCGCGCCTGCTCGTGCGTGTGGGTGAAACCGGTCACGGACCTGCCCCGTAGGGCGGGGAGCGGCAATTCCTCACACTCGTAGAAGAAAATGCCACGAGGCGAGTATCTGGGTGAGTTCGAGCAGATGGTCATGCTGGCCGTGGCCCGCTTGGGCGACGGTGCCTACGGGATGGCCATCCTCGACGAGATCCACGAGCGCACGGGCGCCGAGGCCGCCGTCGCCTCGGTGTACGCAGCACTCGACCGGCTGGAGCGCCGCCGATACGTGACGTCCAGCGTTGGGGCCCCCACGCCGGAGCGTGGGGGGCGGGCCAAGCGCTACTTCGCGATCGAGCCGGCGGGAGCCTTTGCGCTGGCGCGGTCCCGCAACGCCATCGAGGCGCTCTGGGAGGGCCTCGAGCTCCCCACGGACGGTGCGGTGTGAACGAAGATCCGCTCTCCCCGGAACGCGCCGGTCCTCCGCGACTGCCGGCGTGGCTTCTCGCTCTCTCCTTGCCGTGGCAGCACCGCGAGGGGCAGCTCGGGGACCTCGAGGAGGGGTTCCGGCGTCGCCGGTCCGCCGACGAGCGGGCGGCCAGGCGTTGGTACACCCGCCAGGTGCTCCGCTCGATGCCCGCCGCGCTCCGACTCCGACTCCGCACGACCACCGACGACCAGTCCCGGGGACGATCCATGGACAGCTTGACGCAGGACATCCGCTTCGCGGTACGCTCGCTCCTCAAGAGCCCCGCTTTCGCTGTCGTGTCGACGGTGACGCTCGCCCTCGCCATTGGCGTGAACACCTCGATCTTCTCGATCGTCAACGCGATCGTCTTTGCCGAGCTGCCGATGTCGGATTCCGAGACGGTTGCGCTGGTTCGTGGGGTCAATCCCGAGCTCGGGATCGACCAGGGTAGCGTATCGCCGGCCGACTTCCTCGACCTCGGCGAGCGACAGAGGAGCTTCGAGTCGATGACCGCGCTCACGGAGGCCGAATGGGTCCTGACCGGCCTGGATCAGCCGGAGCGGATCTCGGGTCTCGCCGTGTCCGCAGGCATCGCGGAGACGTGGCGCATGCCCCCGGTGCTGGGTCGGTCCTTCGCGGAGGGGGAAGACCGTTGGGACGCCGAGAAGGTCGTGATGCTCACGCACGGCTTCTGGCAGGACCGCTTCGGCGGGCGAGCGGACGTCCTGGGCGAGACGCTCACCCTCGACGGTCAGGAGTACACCGTGATCGGGGTGTCGCCGCCACAGCTGGAGTTCGCCTCCTTCTCGCGGGCCCAGGTGCTGACACCGCTCGTGATCCGGAGGAACGAGCCCAACCGCGCGGCCCGGTACCTCTTCGTCTCGGGGAGACTCGCACCCGGCGTGACACAGGCGATGGCGGAGGAGGAAGTGCGCCGCATCGGAGCGGATCTCGCGGCGGAGTATCCCGAGCAAAACCGCGGATGGGGCCTCTGGTCGGCCCCGGTCATGGAGTCGATGATCAATGAGGACGGGCGGAAGATCCTGCTGCTCCTGCAGCTCACGGTCGGCATGGTCATCCTCATCGCTTGTGCGAATGTGGCGAACATGCTGCTCGCGCGGGCGACGGCACGTGGCCGCGAGATCGCCGTACGAGCGGCCCTCGGAGCGGGTCGGAGGAGACTCGTCCGACAGCTTCTGACCGAGAGCCTCATGATCTCCCTGGCCTCCGCGGCCATCGGGTTGGGGATCGCCGTTGCGCTCAACAAGACGCTCATCTGGATATCGGCCGGCATGGAGGTGGCGTTCATCATGGCCGAGATGGACGGGCGGGTGCTCGGGTTCACGCTCGCGGTCTCGCTCGTGGCGCCGATCGTCTTCGGTCTGGTGCCGGCACTTCGAGCCTCCGGGCTCAGCGCTTCGGATGCCCTTCGTGACCGGGGATCGACCGACGGAGGACGCTCGGGCAAGCGAATGCGCTCGGTGCTCGTGGGCGCGCAGGTCTCGCTCGCCCTCGCGCTCATGGTGGTCGCGAGCCTCTTGACCAGGACCGTGGCGTACCTGGACGCTCGCCCTCTAGGCTTCGATCCGACCGACCTGCTCACCATCCACATCGATCTGCCCGAGGCCGAATACGAGGACGAGGGGGCCGTGGAGCAGTTCTTCACCCTGGCGCGCGAGCGCATCGGGGCCGTGGCCGGCTTCGGGCCTACGGCGTTGGTCAGCGCGCTTCCCGGAGCCGAGTTCGGCGCCCTCCGCTCCCTCGAGATCGAGGGGTACGAGCAGGCCCCCGACCGTGCGGCCCCGACCGTTCTCATGAGCACGGTCACCTCGGGGTATTTCGGCGTCGTCGGCCTCGAGCTCCAGCGGGGCCGTGACTTCGGGCCGACGGACGACGCTTCGTCCTTCCCGGTCGCGGTCGTCAGTCGCCGAGTGGCGGATCAGTACTGGCCGGGTGATGCTGCGGTGGGCCGGAGGTTCCGCGTCGCCGGTGCCGAGGAGTGGTACGAGGTCATCGGCGTCGTATCCGACGTGCGCTCGGGGACCGACACCGAGACGCCTGCCGAGAACGTGTACGTCGCGCACGCGCAGGACACGCGGTCGGAGATGTACGTCGTGTCCCGCGTGACGACGGAGCTCGCGCTCGTCGCCGGCCAGATCCGAGAGGCGGTCTGGAGCGTGGACGTGAATCAGCCGGTGGGCCAAATCCGGACACTGGAGCGCGCGCAGTACGAGACGATTGCGAGCAATTATGCGGTGCTCACCCTCTGCATCACCTTCGCCGCCTTCGCTCTGATCATGGCGTCGGTCGGCATCTACGGCGTCATGGCGTACGCGGTGTCGCAGCGAAGGAACGAGATCGGCCTCCGGATGGCGCTCGGCGCCGAGGCCGCCGCGGTGCGATGGATGATCGTCTCCCAGGGGGCGAAGATCCTCGGAGGGGGGATCATGGTGGGCCTCCTCGCTGCCTTCGGCCTCAGCCGGCTCGTGGCCAGCCTCGTGGCCGGCATCAGCCCGACGGATCCACTCACCTTCGTCGGCGTTCCGCTCGTCCTCGGCACCGTCGCGCTCGCTGCGAACCTGATTCCGGCCCGTCGGGCCACCCGCATGGACCCGGCGGCGACGCTTCGGGCCGACTGAGTACGCCGCGTTCGGCTCCAGGCCTGCAAGGCGCGCAGGCGGGTGCGAAGTCCGCGACTCGTTGCGCGCGAGCCGCGGTGGTGGCGAGTCGACGGGCAGGGTAACGTGAGCTTCGTCCCGTCGTGAACGCATCGGGCCGCAGCCCGATCCCGCCCCTTGCCACCATGTCCACCGACATCCCGATGAGCGCCGCCTGGACTGGGGGCCGCAGGAAGCTGGGACGTGATCCGGTCTTCGGACCGTGGGTTCGTACGATCGGGACGATCCGGATACCCGAATCCGGGGGGGAGCCGTTCGACTACCTCGCCCGGTGCATCTGTTATCAGCAGCTGGCCGGAAAGGCCGCGGCGACCATCCATGGTCGGTTCGTCGACGCGCTCGACGGGGACGTGTCAC
>JBDHDM010000008.1:0-33630 GCA_039591515.1 Gemmatimonadota bacterium
CGCGGCGGAAGGGGCAGGACTCGCGGCCTGGCGTTTCGACGAGCTGAAGGCGGCGGACGAGGACGATCCGGCGGTCGTGGTGGACGCAGTCGACCTGGTCGGTGGCGGAGATACCGACGCCTACGCAGCGGGCGCACTGGCTGGCGCGGCGATCGCACGCGGCGCGAATCTGGCCCGTACGCTCCAGTCGCGGCCCGGGAACGTGGCGACACCGACACACATGGCCGACGAAGCCGCCCGAATGGCCGGTGCCGTCGGGCTCGATGCGACCGTGTTCGACGAGGCACGGATGCGGCAGGAGGGGATGCACGCGCTCCTGTCGGTGTCGAGAGGCTCCGACGAGGAAGCCCGCTTCATCATCCTCGAGCACCGAGGGGGGGGCGCGGGGGACGCCCCGCTGGTTCTGGTCGGGAAGGGGCTCTCGTTCGACGCCGGGGGCATCTCGCTGAAGCCGGCCGCGGGGATGGAGGAGATGAAGTACGACATGTCGGGGGGTGCGGCCGTCATCGGTGCGATGCAGGTGATCGCGGAGCTGGGGGTGAAGGCCAACGTGGTGGGCCTCGTGCCCTCTTCCGAGAACCTCCCGTCCGGCCACGCGACGAAGCCCGGCGACGTGATCTCCAGCCTGGCGGGAAAGACCATCGAGGTCATCAACACGGATGCCGAGGGCCGGCTCATCCTGGCCGACGCCCTCACGTGGGCGACTCGGTTGGAGCCGGCTGCCATCGTGGACTGTGCGACGCTGACCGGCTCCGTCATCATCGCGCTGGGGCATCACGCGGCGGCGGTGATGGGGAACGACGAGGGGCTCCTGGACGAGCTGCGAGCGGCGGGCGACGCTTCGGGTGAGCGCTGTTGGCCCTTGCCGCTCTGGGACGAATACCGGAAGCAGCTGGACTCACCCACCGCAGACCTCCAGAACGTGGGGGGACGGCCGGGAGGCTCCATCACGGCCGGGGCATTCCTCTCCGAATTCGTGGGCGACGCCTCGTGGGCACACCTCGACATAGCGGGAACCGCCTGGGGGGAGGGGAAGCTCCCCTACCAACGGAAGGGCGCCCTCGGTTTCCCCACCCGTCTCCTCGTCGAATGGGTGCGGAGCCGGGCGGGGTGAGCCTCTTCGCAGGCGTCGCTCGGAGCCGGCCTCCTGCGACCAAGGCGGCAGCGGACGCATGACCGCGACTTTTCGGAGCGTGGCCGTGCTCCTCTTGCTCGTCGCCATCGGGTCGCCCGCTGTGGCCCAGGAGCCACCGGATACGGTCGTCATCCCCGACAGTCTGGCTACACCGGACTCGACCCAGGCCGGGGACGTCCAGGAGGCGGACACGGTGGAGGCCGATCCGGATACCATCTTCTACAACATCCCCGACGCCAAGGCCCGGTTGCCCGTCGGGTTCGTCACCGGCGTGTGGGAGTGGGACCGCCGGGACCTCCTGGCATCCGGGGCGAACACCCTCGTCGAGCTCTTCCAGGAAACCCCGGGCTTGATCGGCCTGCTCGGCGGAGACTACGGCACACCGGCGGCGATGAGCTTCGCGGGGCAGGGGGGGGCCGGATACCGGGTCTTCCGAGACGGGTTCGAGCTGTACCCGGTCGAGGGGGGCGTCGTCGATCTCCAGCACGTGTCCCTCGTGGGCATCGGGCGCATCCGCCTCGATCGATCGATGGGTCAGATGGTCGTCGAGATGTGGTCGCACGAGTACGACGACGGACGCCCGTTCTCCGTCATCGAGGCGGGTACCGGAGATCTGGACACGAATCTGTTTCGGGGGGTGTACGCCGATCCCCGAGCGATTCTGGGAAGCATCGGCGCCGGCTTCGAGCGAAGCGACACGCGCGGGCGGGCGGCGGATCGATCGGAGGGCGGCAATCGGACGGGGAGCTGGCTCCGGTACCAGCTCCACCTGGAGGACCGATTCGGAATCGGCTTCGACTACCGCAAGATGACTGCCCAGACGAAGGTCGTCGACTACCTTCCGACGACGGCGCGCACGGACCTTCTGGTGCGGGCGGGCGCGCGGCTTTTCGACGACTTCACGTTGCAGGCGTACGTCGCCCGGTCTGACTTCTCCGTCGAGACGGACACCGTGGGAACCAACTTCGGCGGCGCCAGGAGCCAGGCGGGTGCAACCCTGGGTTTTGATCGCGGACGTTCCTGGCTCCGGGCGTCGTACCGGCGCTTCCAGGACGGGACTCCGTCGCAGAGCGTGGACGCCACCGGGGGTGTCACCGACTCCCGCTGGGGAGGGGCCTGGGCCCGCGTCGCGCAAGGCAGCTGGAACGACCAATCGACCCTGAACTACGGGGTGCGCAGCTGGATCTCGCCCGTGGATTGGTTGACGGTATTCGGCGCGTACGAGGCAGGCCGTTTTGGAAGCCGGGATGGTCCCGTGATCGACGGCCCGGGTCCCCCGCCGGAGCCGCCCCCGAGCGGGATCCGGCCCGGCACGGAAGCGATCACGGATCGTGAGACCCTCCGGGTGGGAGCCTCCCTCTCGCGGTGGGGCATCACGCTCGGGGGGGCGTCGCTGTACGCCTGGTCGGACGTGGCGCTGCCTCTCGCGACGGAGCTCGACCTCCGCTCACCGACGGACATCGGCGTCCACCGCAACGGGTACGAAGCGATGGCCGTGCTCCCGGTTCTCGTGGACGGGCTCACGCTCGAAGGGTCCTATGTTTGGTGGAACGAAGAGGGGCCGTACCTTCCGGCCCGGTTCTACCAGGGCGCCTTCGAGTTCAACCGGGTCTTCAAGGAGTCGGGCAACCTCGAGTTCTGGGTGTCGGCCGGCGTCCGGGGCCACGATCCCATGCTCTCCTTCGTGGCGGAAGGGCTCCCTGGGGAGGATCCGGAGAGCGTCGCAGGTGGCTTGGCCCGTGTCCCGTTCTACCAGAGCTGGTACGGCCGGCTGCAGGTTCGGGTCCTCACCGTCCGTCTCTGGCTGGGTATCGACAACTTCACGATGCGTCGTGACCTGCAGAAGTTTCCTGGTCGGCTTCTTCCGCTCACGCGTAGCACGTATGCCGTTCGATGGGACCTCTGGAACTGACCGCCTGACCGGAACCTGAGCGGGTCGACCGGCCACGCCCTACCTTCTCGCGCGTTGGGAGAAACGACATGATCCGCAGTATGACGGGATACGGAGACGCCGAGCGCGACAGCACCGCCGGAAGGCTCCGACTCGAGGTGAAGACGGTCAATCACCGCTTCTTCAATACGAACATCAAGACGCCCCCGGGCCTCGATCGCTTCGAGAAACCGATCGCCGACGCGCTTCGGGTGCACGTCACCCGTGGGCACGTGAGCGCGTTTCTCGGGATCGACCGCTCGACGGCCGCCGTGCAGCACGGACCCTCGATCGACCTGGAGAGGGCGAAGGGGTATCAGGCGGCGTTCGACGTGCTGAAGGACGAGCTCAACCTCCCTGGGGAGCCCGATCTGGGGATGATGGTCCGGTTCGCCGACCTCTTCCGAGTACCGGACATCGATCGCACGGCGGGCATCGAGAAGGAGCTGGTGTCCGAGCTGGCGGACCAGGCCGGTCGGGCCTGCCGGGTCATGCGTGAGGCCGAGGGTCTCCGACTCGAGGCCGACCTCCGCGACCGTCTGGCAGCGATCAAGGGTCTCCTCGACCACGTGGAGGCCCGCGCACCCGAGCGCCTCGTGGAGCATCGCGACCGTCTGCTCCTGGCGGTTCGCGAGCTCGCCGAGCAGGTCGAGGTCGATGACGAGCGCATGGTGAGGGAGATCGCGTTTCTCGCCGAGAAGTGGGACATCAACGAAGAGGTCGTGCGCTTCCGCTCCCACGTGGAGCTCTTTGGTGAGGCGCTGGGAGGCGATGGGAGCGAGGTCGTGGGCAAGCGCCTTTCGTTCCTCGCCCAGGAGATGCACCGGGAGGCCAACACGATCGGCTCGAAAGCGAACGACGCCGGTCTGGCCCAGGCCTCGATCAGCCTGAAGGAAGAGCTCGAGCGGATTCGTGAGCAGGTCGAGAACGTGGAATGAGGGACCGACCCCCGCCCGTGGTGCTCGCGGCCCCCAGCGGCACGGGCAAGACGACACTCGCCCATCGCCTCGTCCACGACTCCCCGCGCTACGTCTTCTCGGTGTCGGCGACCACGAGGGCCCCGCGGGAGGGTGAGGTCGACGGCGTCGACTACCACTTTCTCCCTGAGCGCGCCTTCGAGGATCGGATCGAGGCCGGCGCCTTCGCCGAGTGGGCTCGCGTCCACGATCGAATGTACGGGACCCTCCGATCCGAGCTGGACGCTGCCGCGGAGCGCGGGGAGCATGTCGTGCTGGACATCGACGTGCAGGGCGCGCGGCAGATTCGCGAGGCCGTCCCGTCCGCGATCTTGATCTTCGTCCTTCCGCCCTCCGTCGATATAATGATGGATCGCCTCACGCGGCGGGGAACGGAGGACGCAGCGAGCATCGCTCGGCGGCTACGCTCGGCGGTCGCCGAGCTTCAGGCGGTTCCGGAGTTCGACTACGTTGTGGTCAACGATGCACTCGACGAGTGCTTGGCGCACATCCGTGCCATCGTCGAAGAGGGCAGGGCGCCGGCTCCGCCGGAAGAGGACGCCGGGGAGTTCCGCGAGCAGATCGAGCGGCTCCTCGCAGACGAGTTCGAACAATCGACGCAGGACCGAAAATAGGAAGGACGATGCGAGTATTTACGCCGGACGAGGTCGCCACCGGAACCGAGAGCAAGTACCTCGGCGTGCTGGTGGCGGCGAAGTACACCCGTGAGCTCAACTCGCTGCCTCGGGAGGCCATGCCTCTCGGGGAGGAGAAGAAGCTCACGACGCGCGCGCTCGAGGCGCTGACGTCGGGTCAGATCGAATTCCGCCTCGTGAAGCGCCGGCGCCGCGAAGACCTCTGATCGCTCGATGACCCTGGCGCCGCGCCCGCCCTGGAAGGGGAAGCGGATCGTCCTCGGGGTCACGGGAGGCATCGCGGCGTACAAGTCCATCCAGCTGGCACGAGACCTGACCCGTCTCGGAGCCGCGGTCGACACCGTACTGACCGCCTCGGCCCAGAAATTCGTGGCGCCGCTCAGCTTCGAGGGCGTCACCGGCCGTCGTGCGCTGACGGATCTGTTCTCGGCCGAGGGCGCCGCCCTACACGTCCGTCTCGGCCGCGAGGCCGACGTCGTCTGCGTCGCTCCGGCGACGGCGGACTTCATCGCACGTGCCTCACAGGGCCGGGCCGACGACCTGCTCTGCACCACGCTGCTCGCGACTATCAGGTCTCGGGCCCCGCGGAGGGCGCGCTCGCCGTGGGAGAGGGCGAGGGACCCGGGCGCATGCTCGAGCCCTGGCAGATCGGGGAAGCGATCGGTCGTGCACTCGGGACGAGCGAGGTACTGGCGGGGCGGCAGGTGCTCGTCACGGCGGGACCCACGCAGGAGCCGATCGACCCCGTGCGCTACATCGGCAACCGGTCGTCGGGCCGGATGGGGTATGCGATTGCCCAGGCCGCCTGGCGTCGGGGGGCGGACGTGACGCTCGTGAGCGGTCCGTCCGCTCTCGAGCCCCCTCATGGTGTGGCGATGGTCGCCGTGAGTACGGCTTCCGAGATGTCCCAAGCCGTCGACGCGCGAATCGCGTCGGCCGACGTCTCGGTCTTCGCCGCGGCGGTGGCCGACTTCCGACCGTCGGAGCCCCGGGCGCGAAAGGTCAAGCGGCAGGAGACCGGAGACGAGCTCACGGTGTCTCTGGAGGCGAATCCCGACATCGCGCTCCGTACCCGCGACGATCGCCGGCCGGAGGGGGTCGCCGTGGGCTTCGCGCTCGAGACCGACGATTTGGTCGAGAATGCGCGGGCGAAGCTCGAGAAGAAGGGCTTCGATTTCCTGGTCGCCAACGACGCGACCGAAGAGGGAGCGGGCTTCGGCGTGCCGACGAACCGGGTCACCCTCCTCGGCGCGGACGGGTCGGTCGACGCGCTTCCGCTCATGAGCAAGGACGATGTCGCGGAGCGGATCTTGGATCGCGTCGAACGACTGCTGGTGACGAAGGGGACCGCAAGGCCACGGAGGGTGAGGTGTGAGCCGGCCCCGACCCGATGAGGGCGCGCGGCTTCTCCGCCAGCGGGTGGAGATGGGGGGATCGGAGCTGTTCCTGGACCTGCTGAGCCGCGCGGAGGCGCTTCGACTCCTCCACGAAGCCGGTCTCTCGGGCAGCGGCGCCCCGCGCGCGTCGGGCGCTGTCACGGCAACGGGGCCCGAGCCGCGGAGGTCCGCACCTGACCGGGGCGACTTCGATCGGGAAGCGGGAGCGATTTCCCGCCGGAAGGCGCCATCGCCCCAGGGCACGGCCCCGCCGGGCGACGGAGGACGGAGCACCCCGGGGCCGAGCGTCGGACCGCTGCCCGACGACTACGACGAGCTTCGCTCGATCGCGATGGGATGCACCCGGTGCGCCCTCTGCGAGGGCCGCACGCAGGTCGTGTTCTCGGACGGGCCGACCGATGCTCGCATCATGGTGGTGGGCGAAGCACCCGGCGCGAACGAAGACGAGACCGGGATTCCCTTCGTCGGGGCTGCGGGCAAGTACCTCGACCTCCTCCTCGCCACCGTGGGGCTCGGCCGCACGGAGTCCGTCTATATCGCCAACGTCTTGAAGTGCCGGCCGCCCGGTAATCGGGACCCTCGCCCCGAAGAGATCGAGGCGTGCTCGCCCTTCCTGAGGAAGCAGATCGATCTCGTTCGACCCGAGGTGCTTCTCGCGGTCGGTTCCTTCGCGGGCAAGCTCCTCACGGGGCAAGACAAGGCATCACTCGGCCGCCTTCGTGGGGAGGTACACAGCTATCACGGGGTACCGCTGGTGGTGACCTACCACCCCGCCGCGCTGCTGCGGAACCCGAACTGGACCCGCGCGTTCTGGACGGACCTCCAGCTGCTGCGGGACGTGTTGGACGCCGACGCCGGAGCCCTCGGACAGGGAGTGTAGCGCCTCCCCGTACAGGGGAGCAGGCCACGGTGACTCCCGGGCCCTGAGCCGCTACAATGTCTGGCCCGGCTCACGCGCTTCCCCGTGCCTCTCAGGCCTGAATGCACGCACCACCGCAGATCCCCAGCGATACGTTCGATCGAGCTCCGCCCTACTCGCTCGAAGCCGAGATGTCGGTGCTCGGCGGGATGCTGATCGACAAGGAGGCGGTGACGAAGGTGATCGAGATCCTCTCGGAGGGCATGTTCTACCGAGAGGGGAATCGGCGCATCCACCGCGCCATGCTGCGGCTCTTCGAGCGAGGGGACGTGATCGACGTGATCACGGTTGCCGAGCAGCTCAAGAACACGTCGGAGCTGGAGCCGGCCGGGGGCATCGATTACCTCGCTCAGCTGGTCGATGCGGTGCCTACTGCGGCCAACGTCGAGTATCACGCCGGGATCGTGCGAGAGAAGGCGCTTCTCCGGAGGCTCGTCGAGCAGGCTACGCACATCATCCGGGACGCGTACGACCAGGGCGAGCGTAGGGTCGAGGATCTGCTCGACCAGGCCGAGGCGAGGATCTTCCAGGTCGCCGAGAGCCACAAGCGACAAGGCTTCGTGTGGATCAAGGAGATCCTGTGGCAGACGTTCGAGCACATCGAGCGGCTCCAGGAGTCGGGCACGGGTATCACCGGGGTACCGACGGGCTTCGCCGACCTCGATCGCATGACCACGGGTCTGCAGGGCGGAGACCTGTGCATCATCGCGGCGCGTCCCTCGATGGGTAAGACCGCGTTCGCGCTGAACGTCGCCGCCACGGCCGCCATCAAGCATCAACGCCCGGTCGCGATCTTCTCGCTCGAGATGTCGGCCGGTCAGCTCGTGCAGAGACTCCTCTGCTCCGAGGGGCGCGTGGATGCGCAGCGGCTGCGGACCGGTCGGCTGACACGTGAGGAGAATGCCCGCTTGGGGACCGCGGCGGGCCACCTGAACACGGCCCCGATATGGATCGACGATCAGGCGGGCAGCAACGTGCTCGAGGTGAGGGCCAAGGCGCGACGGATCCAGTCGGAGCTCACCTCGGACGGCACGTCGCTCGGCATGCTGATCATCGACTACATGCAGCTCATGTCGGGCACCGGAGCCTCCGAATCACGTGTGCAGGAGGTGAGCCAGATCTCGAGAGGACTCAAGGCCTTGGCGCGCGAGCTCGAAGTGCCTCTTGTCGCACTTTCGCAGCTGAGTCGTGGTCCCGAGTCGCGCACCGACAAGCGGCCGATGCTCTCGGACCTCAGGGAGTCCGGTTCGATCGAGCAGGATGCCGATGTCGTCATGTTCCTCTATCGGCCGGAGTACTACGCTTCGGCGGAGGAGCGAGCGGACCTCGAGGGAAAGGCGGAGCTCATCGTGGCCAAACAGCGGAACGGGCCGACTGGGATGGTGAACCTCTACTTCGAGAAGGCGTACACACGCTTCGATTCCACACTCGCTCATGCGGGTGCGGGCGTCGGGGCCGACGGCAACGGCGGCGGCTTCGGGCCGTGACCCGCGTGGGTGTGGCGGTTCCCGCCGCCGGCTCGGGCCGGCGGATGGGGGGTGTGCGCAAACCGTTTCTCGAGCTGCTCGGTGAGCCGGTGCTGCTCCACGCCCTTCGTCCTTTTCTCGCGGATTCGCGTGTCGAGCACGTCGTGGTCGCGCTCTCCGAGTCCGACGCGTCGTCGCCACCACCGTGGCTCGGCGGCCTCGACGAGCGGGTCCGGATCGTGTCGGGCGGGGAGACGCGCGGCGCGTCCGTGCGCGGGGCGCTCGCGGCGATCCCGGACCAGGTCGACTTGATTGCGGTGCACGACGCGGCCCGACCGTTGGTGACTGCGGACACGGTCCGCCGGTGCATCGACCTGGCGGAGTCGGGCACGGGGGTGGTCGCCGGGAGTCCGGCGATCGACACGCTGAAGAGGGTGGACGAAGACGGCGACATCGTGGACACGCCCGACCGGCGCACCATCTGGCACGCCCACACGCCGCAGGTCTTTCCGGCCGCGGCGCTTCGGCAGGCCTACGCGTCGCGCCACGAGAGCGCCACCGACGACGCCGCTCTCGTGGAGGACGGAGGGCTTCGAGTGCGAATGGTGGACGACGGGGGATTCAACCTGAAGGTCACCCGGCCCGACGACGTCGTGGTCGCCGAAGCGATTCTCCGACGACGACGCGGGGCGTGACCACGCCGGGGCGGAGGCGGACGGGGCGGACGATCGATTTGCGCGCCGATCCCGAAGCCGATCTCGAAGCGGTGGTCGATCACGTCCGCCGCGGCGGCGTGGTGGCCTATCCAACGGAGACCGTGTACGGCCTGGGCGGCGCGTGTACCCGAGAGGGTGTGGCGGCTGTGCGGCGGACGAAGCGGAGAGCCGCCGACAAGCCCCTGATTGCCCTCGTGGAGTCCGCGGACGCCGTGGCAGCGCTGGAGTGGACCTCGGCGGCCCGAGAGCTCGCAGACGTCTTCTGGCCCGGATCCGTCACACTGGTTCTGCGGGACCCGCGTCGGATCTTCCCGCCCGGTGTCCGTGACGAGAGGACCGGGACGGTCGGGGTGCGGGTGACCCCGCACCCGGTCGCGTCCCGACTGGTCGGCGCGCTCGGCGCCCCGCTCACCTCCACCAGCCTCAACGTTTCCGGGGAGGAACCGGTTACGTCGGCGGGGGATGCGCGCGAGATTCTGTCTCGGTTGGACGGTTCGGAGGTCTGGCTCCTGGACGTGGGAACGCTCCCCGAGTCGGCACCCTCTACGGTCGTGGACTGTTCGTCCGAAGTGCCCGTCGTGTTGCGCGAGGGGGCCGTGCCCACCGGCCGCCTTCGCTGCGTGATTCCGGAGAGCCATGAACGACGTACCGACTGAGGCTGGCCCCTTGCGCGTGCTCTTCGTGTGCACGGGGAACACGTGTCGGAGCCCGATGGCGGAGGTCCTCGCCAGAAGAGGTGTCCGTGATCGGGGATGGGAGCACGTCGAAGTCGGGTCCGCGGGCGTGGCGGCGTTCGGCGGGGCTCCGGCATCGGGCGGCGCGCTTCGCGCCGCTGCCCGGCACGGGCTCGACCTGTCCGGTCATGCGGCGACCCTGCTCACGCCCGGGCTGGTCGAGGAGGCGGATCTGATCCTGACCATGTCGGTGAGCCACCTCGCACGTGCGAGGGAGTTGGGGGCCGGCGACCGCGCCGCGGTCCTCACATCCTTCGTCGCCGAGGACGCCGAGGGCGACGCCGGTGGCGTGCCTGATCCGATCGGAGGACCCGACGAGGAGTATGCGCACACGTTCGCCGTGCTCGAAGCGCTCGTCGGGCGCGTGCTGGAGCGTCTCGAGCGCGTGGTCGATCCTTGACTGTTTCCGCCGCGACCCGCGTCTTGGCGTTGCTGGGAGACCCGGTGGCGCACTCTGCGTCTCCCGAGATCCAGAACGCCGCGTTCCGGGCGGCGGGGGTCGACGGTGTCTACGTCGCGGTGCGGTGCGCGGCCGATGACCTCGTCGGCTTCATGAGCGGCCTGGCGCGGGCGGGCGGCGGGGGCAACGTGACGCTACCGCACAAAGAGAAGGCGGCCAGCATCCTCGACGAGCGGAGTGACGCGGTCCGCCGCACGGGAGCGTGTAACACGTTCTGGGGTGACGAACGGGGCAAGCTGCACGGGGACAATACGGACGTCGCCGGCTTCCGGCGGGCGGTGCGCACCTTCCTCGAAACGGATCTGCGCGGCATCAGAGTGCTTCTGCTCGGTGGTGGTGGCGCAGCACGCGCGGCACTCGTGGGGTTGCTCGAGGAGGGTGCGGACGAGGTCCTCGTCTTCAACCGGACGCAGGAGCGTGCGCGCGCCATCGCTCGGCGGATCGGGGGGGAACGGACCCGGGTCGTTCCGCTGCTGCGAGACTTGGGTGGAGAGGGATTCGACCTGGTCGTCAACGCGACGTCGCTCGGTTTGCGCCCGGACGACCCGACCCCACTCGATTTGCGCATGCTGCCTCGCGTCGGGGCGGCCATGGACCTGGTGTACGGGCGCCACACGACACCGTTCGTCGCCTCCGCCGGCGAGGCGGGGATTCGAGCCACGGACGGCGTGGAGATGTTGGTGCGGCAGGGGGCGGCGGCGTTCGAGCGCTGGTGGGGCCGCGACGCCCCGCTGGAGGCGATGAGGGCGGCGGTCGAGGTGACACACGCGGCGTGACGCCGGGGCTCGGCCGTGCGATTGCGGACTTTCTGCTGCCGGGAGGATGTACATCCTGCGGGCGATGGCTTCCCCATCGCGCCGAACGTGACCTCGTGTGCGCCGCGTGCAGGAGCCGATTGGTCGAGCCGAGCTGGCCCCGCTGTCCCCGGTGTCACCACCCCCGGGGGACCGGGCGGGAGGAGGCCGACGACTGCCTCCACTGCCGGGAGTGGCCGCAGGCGCTCGATCGGGCCCGGTGTGTGGCCGTTCTGTGCTCGCCCGCCACCACGCTCGTCCACGCCCTGAAATACGGCGGGCTGGCTGGGCTCGCCGAGGTCATGGGCGATCGGATGGCCGGGGTGGTGGCACGAGAGCGGTCGTCCATGCTCGGGGACGGCGGCACCCCCCCGATCGTCGTGCCGGTGCCGACGACGGCGGCGCGCCTCCGAGCCCGCGGGTACAACCAGGCCGGGCTGCTCGCGCGGCGGGTGGGGCAGAAGCTCGGCCTGACGGTCCGCGAGCCGCTCGTGCGCCTGCGCGGCTCGGTTTCGCAGACGGCGCTCGGACCCGATGAGCGTCGCGACAACGTGCGCGGTGCCTTCCAGGCGACGGCTGAGCTCGACGGCCGGCGAGTCTTGCTCGTCGACGACGTGCTGACGACGGGCTCCACGGCGGGCGCGGCGGCCGAAGCACTTCGGGACGTCGACGCGCGCGGCGTCTTCTTGATCACATTCGCCCGGGCGCTGCCCCACACGTCCGCGGGGGCGGCCACTCACGGCGGCCTGGCCGCGTAAGGTCGCGTCCCGAGCCGGAGAGGAGAGCCCCGTGCGACCCGCGGATCCATTATCTTTTTGGGCTACCTTCGGCCACGACCTCAATTTTCAGGAGCGGAGATCGAACCCATGGCGATCCGTGCAGCGATCAACGGTTTCGGGCGCATCGGGCGCAACGTCCTTCGGAGTGCGAAGCAGTCGGGGAACACCGACATCGACTTCGTCGCAGTCAACGATCTGACCGATGCGGCGACGTTGGCCCATCTCCTGAAGTACGACTCGGTACACGGGCGTTATCCGGGCACCGTGGAGGTCTCCGAGCGTGGACTCGTCGTCGACGGCGACGAGATCCGTGTCCTCAGCGAACGGGATCCCGCCGCCCTCCCCTGGTCGGAGCTCGGTGTCGACGTCGTGATCGAGGGGACGGGCATCTTTCGGGACCGCGAGGGCGCCGGAAAGCACCTCAGTGCCGGAGCGAAGAAGGTCGTCATCACGGCACCTGCGAAGAACGAAGACGTCACCATCGTCCTGGGCGTCAACGATCACGCCTACGATCCGGGCAGCCACCACATCATCTCGAACGCGAGCTGCACCACCAATTGCCTCGCGCCGGTGGTCAAGGTGCTCACCGACTCCTTCGGTTTCCGCCACGGCCTCATGACCACGATCCACGCCTACACCAACGATCAGCGGATCCTCGACCTGCCACACAAAGACCTGCGTCGTGCCCGGGCCGCGGCCTTGTCGATGATCCCGACCACCACGGGCGCGGCGAAAGCGACGGGACTCGTGCTTCCGGAGGTGCAGGGGCGGATCGACGGGATGGCCATCCGGGTGCCGACGGCCGACGTTTCACTCGTCGACCTCGTTGCGGAGCTGGACCAGGACGTGACCGTCGAGGAGGTCAACGCGGCGTTCCAGGCGGCGGCGGACGGGCCCATGGCGGGCGTCCTCGGCGTCTCGAACGAGCCCCTCGTGTCGATCGACTACACGAGCGATTCGCGTAGCTCGACGGTCGATGCGCTGTCGACGGCGGTGATGGACGGGAGAATGGTCAAGGTCCTCTCGTGGTACGACAACGAGTGGGGCTACTCGTCGCGCGTGGTGGACCTGGTCGGCATGGTCGGCGCCGCGCTCTAGGTCGGTCCGAAATCGTGTAACCTCGCTCGTCGACTTGGCGTACTACTGAGTGATGCGAACAGAGCAAGAAGTAGCCCCGAAGGGGACCGAGCCGCGCAGGGCTCGTGCGGAGGCCCCGCTTCCGCACGACTTCGAGTCCTGGTACGTCGAGCACCAGAGCGCAGTGTATCGCTACGTCCGCTTCCGGGTGGCGACGCGTGAGGCCGCCGAGGACGTGACGTCGATCGTCTTCATGAAGGCGCTGCGCTCGTTCGATCGATACGACGCTCGCAAGGCGTCTCCGCGCACCTGGCTGCTGAGGATCGCCAGAAACGCGGTGACCGATCACCTCCGCTCGCTCAAGCGCCGCGGGAGCCTACACGTCTCGCTGGATCGCATCCCGGATCTCGTGGCCGACGTACCCACGCACGAGGAGCGGGTCATTCGACAGGAGCGGATTCAGCGGCTGCTCAACGGAAGCCAGACGCTCCGGAAGGCCGATCAGGAGATCCTCAGCCTCCGCTACGGAGCCGGGCTCGACAACGCCGAGATCGCGTCACACTTAGACATCAGCAACAACGCGGTGGCCGTCCGCCTCCACCGGGCCCTGAAGAGACTCAAGGCCTCGGTCGAGGGATCGCCTGCCGATGAGATAGACATTCGATGACACAGATGCATTCATTCCCGGACGGGCGGCTCCCGGAGGACCTGCGGGCCCTCGACGAAGAGCTTTCTTCGCTCCGGTACGAGGAACGGCCCTCTTTCGGCCCAGAGCTTCGCGCGGAGCTCGCGCGAGTGTGGGCGGATGAGGCCGCGCCGCGGCCTGCCGGGTCGCGCCGTCACCTGGCGGCTGCGGTCGTCGCCGCGATTCTCGTCGGCGGAGCGGCCGTGCCGTCCGCACGAGCCTCCCTGGTCCGCTTCATCGGCTCTCTGGCCGAGGACCCCGCGGAGTCGGTCGCCGTCGAGCGGGAGCGAGCCGATGTCGAACCCGTCGTTCCGAACACGGCGCCGATTGCGTTCACCGCGGCCGCGCCGATGGAAGACCTCGAGCCGGTGACGACCTCCGTCGACGCGTTGCCTCCGATGATCGCGGAGCCAGTCGTCATCGCGCCCGTGATGCTCGACCGCACGGGGGCCGAGGACCTTCTCCAGACGGTATACCCGGTGCACCTGCAGCAGCGTGGGGTCGGCGGTACCGTGTGGCTGCGCATGTGGATCGACGAGTACGGTCAGCCCGGTTCCGTCGAAGTTTCTCGTACGAGCGAGGTGGCGGAGTTGGATCGGGCGGCCCTCCGGGTCGCTCCGCGGTTCCGCTTCGAGCCCGCGCTCGAGAACGGACGTCGGACGGGTACGTGGATCGAGTTCCCCGTACTGTTCGAGCCCGATCCGGATCGGATCGAGCGCGTGCTCAAGCCGGTGGTCGACCCGCTGAGCCTTCCGACGATCGATCGCGACGAGTGGTGGCAGCTCAGAGAGCCGCTCGATCTCGAGGCGCTTCCGCCTCTTGCCGAGATCGGTCAGAGCGATCGTCGGTCCCGGGCGGAGGCGGCGCAGGGCGTGACGGGGTCGCTCGCCGGTGGGGTGGGCGCGCACGGACCCGCCGAAGCGGTCCTGGCCGGGGAGGCGCCCGAGGGTGTCGCTCCCACGCAGTGGCGTGCCTCGGTGGGCGCGGCGCTGGACGAAGCCATCGCTCGCGGGAGTGAGAACCCCACGGCGCTTCTCGCCCTCGGACGAATCCGGATCCGTCAGGGGCTGCGCGCGGAGGCGCGTGGGCTCTTCGAGCAGGGCCTGCAGCTCGCGATCCAGGATCGCGACCAGGTCAACGATTGGGTGGTGGCCGAGCTCCATTACGAGCGGGGCACGCTCGTCCGCGACCGGTGGATGGCCTCGAACGGCATCGGTCGCGTCCACTCCGAGACGTTCGCGTCGGCCGATTGTACCGCCGCGCGGTCCTCGGGACGGGCTGAAACCGGATTCGCGTCCGTGGATCGACTCATCGCGTGGAACTACCTCTGTCCTGATGCGATGAGATCGGTATTCGAGACCGGGTTCGAGGAGTCGAATTCCGGAAGCGCGGGTGATCTCACGCTCATGATGGGTTCGGTGCGGGCGGCGGTCGAGGCGTATCCAGGCCATGTCGGAGCGAACACCGACCTCCTGATCACGCTCGCGCAGGAAGAGCGCTGGGAGGACGTGCTGTCCGGGGCTCGCCGGTTCGTCCGTACGAGCGGAGGCCATGCCAACGGGCTGCTCTTGGCGGGGATCGCCCTGCATCGACTGGGACGGACGGCCGAAGCCGGAGCTCATTTCGAGTCGGCTCTCGCCCGCATGGACGAGGCCGGGCTCGACGAGCTGTGTGACGTCTCGATCCTCCTCGATCGCGAAGAGGCCATCGAATACGCCCGGCTGTCGCCTGAGGATCGGCGCGCCTGGGAGGTGACGTACTGGGCCGCGCGAGACCGGGACCCCATGACGGAAGTCAACGAGCAGTGGGTCGAGCACATGGCTCGAACCGGCTACGCTCAGTTGAGGTTCGGCGACGTCTTTGGCGATGCGGCGGAGGTCTGGGTACGTTTCGGGCGACCCGACAACATCCACGTGGTCGATGACGGCAGCGGACGGCTGACCGAGTTTTGGGACTACGGCAGCGGGCCAGATATCACCTTCGTGCGATGGGCCTCCGCAATGCGGACGGACCTCACGCCCGAGGGTCGCGCCTACGTCGACGACCTGGGGAACATCCGCCCGCCTGAGTGAACAAGAAGACGCTCTCGGAGATCGACCTCTCGTCGCTCCGAGGCCGCGCGGTGGTGGTCCGCGCGGACTTGAACGTGCCCCTCGCCGATGGCGAGGTCACCGACGATCAACGCATCGTCGCCTCGCTGGACACCCTCCGTTCGCTGACCGGGGCGGGCGCGCGTGTCGTTCTGCTCTCGCATCTCGGCCGCCCCAAGGGTGAAGCCCGGCCGGAGCTCTCCCTCGCACCGGTGGCGCGGAGGCTCGGTGAGCTCCTGGCCACGCCCGTTCGCTTCGAGCCGACTCCGAGCGGTTCGGACGTGGAGGCCGCCGCCGCCGAGCTCGGCGATGGCTCCGTCCTGCTGCTCGAGAACACACGCTTCCTGGCGGGAGAGACGAAGAACGATCCTGACCTCGCTTCGTCCTGGGCGCAGCTCGGTGAGCTCTACGTGAACGACGCATTCGGGACGGCCCACAGGGCTCATGCCTCGACGGCCGGTCTCGCAGAGGCGATGGTGGCGCGCGGCGGGGAGGCCGTCGCCGGTCACCTCTTGGCCCGAGAGCTCCGCTTCCTGGAAGAGGCCCTCCGACTTCCCGAGCGCCCCTTCATCGCCATCATCGGTGGGGCCAAGATCTCGTCGAAGATCGACGTAATCTCTGCGCTCCTGCCGCGCGTGGATCGACTGCTCATCGGCGGAGCGATGGCGAACACCTTCTTCCGGGCTCTCGGTCTCGACACGGGCGCCTCATTGGTGGAGGAGGAGGCCGTGGACACGGCGAAGTCCGTGCTGGAGCAGGGGGGCGAGCGACTCGTGCTGCCCACCGACTGCACGGTGGCCGCCGAGGTCGCACCGGAGGCCGCAACGCGTACCGTGGCCCGCGCGGACGTGCGTGGCGAGGACAAGATCCTCGACATCGGCCCCGAGACGCGGGAGAGGTATTCGGAGTTGGTGCGGCGCGCTCGAACCGTGGTATGGAACGGGCCCATGGGCGTCTTCGAGTTGGAGCCGTTCGCTGCGGGGACGATCGACGTTGCGCGTGCGGTAGCGGACGCGTGCGACGACGGGGCGCTCGGCGTGCTCGGTGGCGGTGATTCCGCGGCGGCGGCCGATCGCGCGGGTGTCGTCGATCGGCTCACGCACGTCTCCACCGGCGGCGGGGCCTCGCTGGAGCTGCTCGCAGGCGCGATGCTTCCCGGTGTAGAGTCTCTCTCCGACCGGAGCGACTGATGGCCGTCATCGCGGGAAACTGGAAGATGCACAAAGGGCCCGACGACGCCCGGGCCTTCTTCGCGGATCTCGCGCTCGAGCGCGTGTCCGGAGCGCACGAGGTGATCGTGTTTCCCCCCGCCGTGTCACTCGTCGTCGCGGCGCAGGCCTTCCCCGGGCGCCTGGCGATCGGCGTTCAGAACGTGCACTGGGAGGACGGGGGTGCCTTCACCGGTGAGACGTCGGCGCCGATGGCAGCCCAAGCGGGAGCGACGTTCGTGTTGATCGGCCACTCCGAAAGACGACACGTGTTCGGCGAAACCGACGAGGAGACGGCTCGGAAGGTGGGCGCGGCCCACCGTCACGGCCTCGCGCCCGTGTTCTGCGTGGGTGAGACGCTGGAGGAGCGACGAGAGGGGCGGGTGGCCGAGGTGGTGCTGCGTCAGCTCGATGCGGCGCTCGACACCCTGTCGTCCGGGCGCTTCCTCGTCGCGTACGAGCCCGTGTGGGCGATCGGCACGGGTGAGACGGCGACGCCCGCGGACGCGTCCGACGCGCATGGCACGATCCGAGCGCGCCTCACCGAGGCCATCGGTGCGAGAGCGTCGGAGGTCCCGCTGCTGTACGGAGGCTCGGTGAAGCCCGACAACGCCGCCGAGCTGCTGGCGGCCCCGGACGTGGACGGTGTCCTCGTCGGTGGCGCGAGTCTCGATCCGGAGTCGTTCATCCGAATCGCCGAGGCCGCCGGATAGAATCCCCACGGAGACCCGTTGACACCCCTCCGAGGCCTTTTGACGTTTAAGGGCTTACTCTAAGAGATACCCTCAGATGTACGGACTACTCCTCACTGTCCTCGTCCTCGACGGGCTGTTCCTCTCGGTCGTGATCCTGCTTCAGGCGGGGAAGGGTGGCGGCCTGGCCGCGGTCGGTGGCGGCGGCGGCACGATGACGGATGGAGTCCTCGGCGGACGACAGGCCACGACGGTTCTCACGCGCGCGACGTGGACGGCGGGCGCGATCTTCATGGTCCTCGCCCTCGTGCTCTCGATCATGTCTTCGCGAGCGGAGCTTCCCGAGTCGGTGATCCAGGTGAACGCGCCGGCAGCCCAGACGGCACCCGAGCCGGTGCTTCCGGGAATCGGCGAGCAGCCGGCTCCCGCCGCGGGGGCCAACAACGACGGGAACTCCGGCAACGAGGGCAATTGACCCCTTGAACCTCGTGGGACCGGGGCACCCTGACGAAGCGCACCGCCACGGCCCCCTCCCGGGCCACCTCTTCGGCGTCACCACTCGTGCCTGAATCGGGGACGTTGGGGCTCGATCGTGCCGAAATGCACGAGCTCTATCGCGCGCTCGTCGTCACGCGAGCGGCCGAGGAGCGTCTCGAGGTGCTGCAGAAGCAGGGGCACGTGACCGGGGGCCTGTACCGCTCACTTGGCCAGGAGGCGGGTGCCGTGGGGGCTGCGTACGCGCTCCGGCGGCGCGGCGACGGAACGGGCGACTTCCTCGCGCCGACCATCCGGGCCGCCGGAGCCCTCTTCCTCTTCGGCGGGGAGCTCATCGACTTCTTCCGTCAGTACATGGCGCGAGGCACGAGCCCCACGCGCGGCCGCGAGGCCAACGTGCATTGGTTCGACTTCCAGAAGGGCTTCGTCGGACCCGTTTCGCCTCTCGGGACCATGGTGGAGGTCATGGCCGGTATCACGCTTTCTTTCCGACTGAGAGGCGAAGAACGGATCGGCCTCGTGTTCTATGGTGACGGTGCGTCTTCGACGGGTGCGTGGCACGAGGGGCTCAGCTTCGCCGCGGTCCAACGGTGCCCCCTGATCTTGATGGTGGAGAACAATCAATGGGCCTTCTCCACGCCGACACCCAAGAACACGCGGGTCTCGAGCTTCACGGAGAAGGGGCCGGGGTACGGGATCGGCGCGGAGTCGGTCGACGGAACCGACGTGCTGGCCGTTTTCGATGCCGTCCGACGCGCTGCGGACTCCATACGTGCCGGCGACGGGACGCGCATGGTCGAGCTCCGCTACTTCCGACGGAAGGGTCACGCGCAGCACGATTCCCAGGACTACGTGGACCCCTCGCTCATCGCCGAGTGGGAGGGAAGGGATCCGATCGACCAGTTCCGAGTGCGAATGTTGGACCAGGGGTGGGCCACGGAGGAGGAGTTGACCGTCATCGAGCGGGAGGAGTTCGAGCGCTGCCGTGAAGCCGCGGAGCAGGCGATCTCCGAACCCTTCCCCCAGGGCCCGGAAGCCCTCCTCGATGTCTACACCGACGTCGGCGTGTCCCGCCCTTGGACACGCCATGAACGACCTGACCCGGCCGTGCCCTGACAGGCGGACGAATGACCGAGCACGAGATCCCCGACCACCTCCAGAAGACCCACCGCGGAGAGCCCGTCACGCTGCTCGAGGCCATCTCCGAAGCGCTGTTCGAGGAGATGCATCGGGACGACTCGGTCTTCCTCCTGGGAGAGGACATCGGCGTCTACGGGGGGGCCTTCAAGGTCACGCGGGACTTCCTCTCCTACTTCGGATCGCAGCGCGTCATCGACACGCCGATCGCCGAAGGAGGCTTCACCGGTGCCGCTGCCGGTGCGGCGCACATGGGCCTGCGTCCGGTGGTGGAGATCCAGTTCATGGACTTCATCTCGCCGGCCTACGACGTGATCACGAATTACATCGCGACCTCGCTCTACCGTGGTGCTGGGCCGATGCCGCTGGTCATCCGGGGGCCGGTCGGGGGCGGCAATCGTGGAGGGCCGTTCCATTCCCAGAACGTCGAGATGGCCTTCTTTCACACGCCGGGGCTGAAGATCGTCTACCCGAGCACGGCCTACGACGCCAAGGGCTTGCTCAAGTCCGCGATTCGGGACGACAACCCGGTCATCTTCGAAGAGCACAAGGGCCTCTACCGTGCGCCGGGGCTGCGCGAGGTGCTCCCGGACGAGGACTACGTGGTCCCCTTGGGAGAGGCACGGATCGTGCGAGACGGTACCGATCTCACGATCGTCACGTACGGAGCGATGGTGCACAAGTGCAGGGAAGCGGCGCAGACGATGGAGGCCGAGGACGGCGCGTCCGTCGAGGTCATCGACCTGCGCACGCTGCTGCCGATGGACGACGACGCCGTCGTCGAGAGCGTGAAGAAGACGGGCCGGCTCCTCATCGTGCACGAGGACACGAGGACCGGCGGGATCGCCGGCGAGATCGCGATGCGGGTGAGCGAGAAGGCGTTCGAGTGGTTGGACGGGCCCATCCTGCGCGTGACCGCCATCGACTCGCCGGTGCCTTACTCCGGGTCGCTCGAGGATTACTTTCTACCCCAGACCGACGACGTTCTTACGGCGGCGCGGTACCTGGCTGCTTACTAAACCAATCGCGGAGTGATCGAGCGTGGCTCGAATTGAAGTCCCCATGCCCCAGATGGGCGAGTCCATCGCCGAGGGCACCGTTTCGCAGTGGCTGAAGCAGGTCGGCGACGCAGTGGACCGCGACGAGCCGATTCTCGAGATCTCCACTGACAAGGTCGACGCCGAGATTCCAGCGCCATCGGCGGGGACCCTCGTCGAGATCGTGGTGCAGGAGGGTGAGACCGTGGAGGTCGGCACCGTCGTTGCGTTCATCGACACGGAGGCGGGTGCCGTCGCCGCGGCGACGCCGGCGGAAGCTCCGGCCTCCGCACCTGATGCGGCCACGCCGGAGCCACCTGCCGCCCCGGGTCCAGCCGCGGCGGCCCCGCCAGCGGGAGCCACGCCCGTGGCTTCCGACGCTCCGCCCCACTCCGCCTCCGACGGCGTGCCCAGTGCGGAGGAGCGCCTTCGTACCCGCTCCACGCCGGTGGTGCGGAAGATCGCGGAGGAGCACGGGGTCGACATTCAGTCCGTCACGGGAAGCGGGCACGCCGGCCGCGTGACCAAACAGGACATTCTCGATTTCATCGAGTCCGGTGGCACTGCCCCTCCCGTACAGCCCGCTGCGCCGCCCCCGCCTGCGGCCCCGGCACCGAGGGCCCCGGCCCCCGCCCCGTCCGCTCCGACGGCGTCCGGCGACATGTGGACCGCCTTCTACGGCGAAGTGCATCACCCGGAGTATCCGGTGCGGTCGGCCGATCGTGTGGAGCCGATGGACAAGATCCGTCGGCTCACGGCGGAGCACATGGTGCTGGCGAAGCGCGTGGCTCCGCACGTGCACTCCTTCATCGAAGTCGACTTTTCGTCGATCGACAAGGTCCGGGCCGAGATGAAGCCGAAGTGGGCCCAGCAGGGTGCTCGCGTGAGCTACACCGCGTTCGTGGCTTGGGCTGTCTCGCGGGTGCTCCCGGAGTTCCCGACGGTGAACGCGGCGGTCTCCGGCAACAACGTCATCTTCCGTGGGAACGTGAACCTGGGGATGGCGGTCGATCTCAACCCGGGCCTCATCGTGCCGGTCGTGCGCGACGCGAACCACCTGAGCCTGGTCGGCGTGGGGAACAAGATCGTGGATCTCGCCACGCGGGCCCGTGACCGGAAGCTCATGCCCGCCGAGATCCAGGGCGCCACGTTCTCGATCACGAACCCGGGAGTTCTCGGGACCATGGTCGGGCTCCCGGTGATTCCCAAGGGCACGTCCGCCATCCTGGGGACGGGCGCGATCGAGAAGCGGGTGGTCGTGGTCACCGACCCCGAGACCGGCGCCGACTCGATGGCGATTCGCAAGCGCTGCCTGTTCTCGCTCGGCTACGACCACCGGATCGTCGATGGTGCCGATGCAGCTCGCTTCCTGGCGCGCCTGAAAGAGATGCTGGAGAGCTTTCCCGAGGACGCATGACTTCCTCTCGGGGGAAACGAACCCTCCACGTTCTCGAGCCCGGCACCGTCCCGTACGGTGCCGGGCTCGACCTGCAGAAGGACCTCGTCCTGCGACGGCGGGCAGGTGAGATCCCCGACACGCTGGTTCTGCTCGAGCACCCGCACGTCATCACGCTCGGATCGAGCGCCGATCCGGCGCACGTGCTTCTGGACGACGAGGAACGGGCGGACCGAGGCATCGAGCTCTTCGAGGTGGGGCGGGGAGGAGACGTCACGTATCACGGTCCCGGGCAGCTCGTCGCCTACCCGATCCTGGATCTGAAGCCCGATCGCAAGGACCTGCATCGCTACCTCCGAGATCTCGAGACGGTGCTCCTCGAGCTTGCGGCATCGTACGGGATCGAAGCGGAGCGGAGCGAAGCGGGCACCGGCATCTGGACAGACGCCGGCAAGCTGGCTGCGATCGGCGTGCGGGTCTCCTCGGGGTGGATCACGTCCCATGGCATCGCCCTCAACGTGGCCACGGATCTCGGCTTCTTCGAGACCATCGTCCCGTGCGGCATCGTCGGGCGGGGTGTGACGTCCATGCAGCATGAGCTCGGTGCAGTGCCACCGCCCGACGAAGTCCGCTCGGCCTTCGTGCAACACTTCGCCAACGTCTTCGGTCACGATATTCCTGTCGCCTGGGAAACACTTTAGGGGGAGCGGAAAGGGCACGGCGGGACCCCGGAAACCTCGTTGTTTTTCAAGTTCCGGATGGTACAATCCGCAGAGGGGGAGGAAGAGGGGGCCGAGATCCAGATGTTTCCGATCGATGGAATCCGTAGTGAGGAAACATGTGGGGACTCTGTAAGTGTCTGTGTACCAACGGGATAAGATGTAGCGGTACGATTACCGTTTGTTTGTCGCCCATGCGCTTGCCGGTTCGTTGGCGTCGCTGTATCTATCCTTCGCGATTCGGATGCGGCTCATTGAGATCGATGGCGATGGTCATCCCTTGATGAATCCGAAGAGTGAGTCGGCGGGCGCGACGGCGCAGCGTCGGCACGGCGAACCAGGGCTTGGGAGACCTGGGGAGCCCGACGGGGGAGGTCGCTGGCCCCCGCCGAACGTGCCTCACGGAACGAGCTCGAGGCAGCCTCCGGTCGCGGACCGCGCGATTACGCCGGGGGGAGGGAGACAGGCCCAGCCGCCTTCACGAGGCGGACCCAAGCAAAGGGCCAGGATCCCGCCAGCGTCGAGGGTCGACGGGGCAGGACTCGTGAGTCCCGCGGACGGACCCGCGGAAAGAGGCGGCCCGGGTTGCAGCTTGCTGCGACTCGGGCCGCTTCACTTCGTCCCCATGTCACGTCCGTGACCGAGCCCCGGGGTGCACCGCTCCGGGTCGGTCCCTCATGACCCGTACCGCGTCTCCGGCGGTTCGAACTCCATGTAGTCGAGCAGCCGGCCCTTCTCACGCTGCTCTTCGAGCCACACGCTGAACCCCGAAGGAACGAGCCCGTCTGAACGACTCTGATCGGCGGCGGCGCGGGTGGCGAGAAAGTCCGCGTACTCGTTTTCCGGGTGGCCGCGATGGCCGCGGACCCACTTGGCCTCGAAGTCGTGGCGGGCGATCTCCACGTCGAGGGCCTTCCAGAGCTCGAGATTCCGGATCGCTCCGGTTTTGCGCTTCCACCCGGAGCGCTTCCAGTTGTGACGCCACTCGTTGATACCCTTCACCAGGTATTGGCTGTCCGAGGTGAACACGATGCGACAGCGCCGCCGCAACGCTCGGAGCGGCTCGAGGGCACTGCGCAGCGCCATTCTGTTGTTGGTCGTGTCCGGCTCCGAGATCCAGTAGTCGCGCTGCTCCCAGGCCTCCTCGTGCCAGATTTCCAACAGGCCGCCCGCGCCGCCCGGGCTCGACGTCTCCTGATTCTGATTCCCGAGACAAGACTCGTCCGCGTGGATGTAGATGGTGTCCATGGGCAGCAAACTAATGCGCCCGGCGTACGGCGGAACGTCGCTTGACCGGTCCGGGGGGTCCGGTAGCTTTTCGCATGCCGAGGCCAGCTCGGCAGTCACCGTACACGCGAGAAAGCGCCCTGGACCGCACCGCCTACCTTCTCCTGGAGGACGGCCGTCGTTTCGACGGCGTGCAGCTCGGAGACACCGAGCTCAGCTTCGGCGAGGTCGTCTTCAACACCTCGATGACCGGCTACCAGGAGGTCCTCACGGACCCGTCGTACACCGGTCAGCTCGTCACCATGACGTATCCGCTCATCGGCAACTACGGGGTGAATGCGGAGGACCGCGAATCGCCGGTCCCGCAGGTGAACGGGTTCATCGTGCGAGAAGCGGCTCGCACGCCCTCGAGCTGGCGATCGGACGGGGGACTCGAGGCGTACCTGCGGGAGCACGGAATCACGGGGATCGCGGACGTCGATACACGCGCACTCACGCGACACATCCGCTCGCACGGCGCGATGCGGGGTGCGATCGCTCCGACTGCCCGGAACGAGGGCGAGGTCCTCGAGCAGATCCTCCAGCAGCCGCGCATGGAGGGGCTCGATCTGGCCTCCGGCGTGTCCACGCCCGAGGCGTACGAAGTCCCCGCGGTCGGAGAGGAACGGTTCCATGTGCTGGCGTACGACTTCGGCGTGAAGGCACATTCGCCCAAGCTCCTCGCGGAGCGGGGCTGTCGGGTCACGGTGATCCCGGCGGAGACCCCTGTCGAGGAGATTCTCTCGGATCCTCCGGACGGGCTCTTCGTCTCGAACGGCCCCGGCGACCCTTCCGTGGTCCAGAACGCGGAGGCGGCGATCGTGGGCCTCGCCGAGAAAGACGTGCCCGTCTTCGGCATCTGCCTCGGCCATCAGCTCATTTGCCGGGCATTCGGCGCGACCACGTTCAAGCTTCCGTTCGGTCATCACGGCGGGAACCACCCGGTGCGGAACCTCGACCTCGGGAAGGTCGAGATCACCTCTCAGAACCACGGTTTCGCCGTGCAGAGTGGGGAAGGCGACGAGATCCCGGGCGCGCCCGGGCTGCGACTCACACACGTCAACCTCTACGACCACACCGTCGAGGGGGTGCACCATCGGCAGCTGCCGGTGATCTCCGTCCAGTATCATCCGGAGGCGGCACCCGGCCCACACGACAGCCGTTACCTCTTCGACGACTTCATCTCGATGATGGAGGCTCGGACGCGCAGCTGACGCGAGGGCGCGCCGACCCGACCCGAACCGCCCTCGGTCGTCGCAAGTCCGTATCCCGCAACGACTCCGACCTAACTTGCGGCCTCCGATCGGGCGCGTTACCGTGCCAATCCCGGCCCGCGGTCGTGCTGGGCAACGGCTTCTGGAGGCGCAATGACGAAGGCAGACTTGGTGGAGCAGGTGGCTGAAGCCATCGGCCCAGGGATCACCAAGAAGGATTGCGCGCTCGTCGTGGATGGTTTCTTGAACGCCGTGAAGCTCGCGCTCGCGAATGGTGAGAACATCGAGATCCGTGGATTCGGAACGTTCAAGGTGCGGAAACGGAAGACCCGCATGGCGCGGAATCCCCGCACGGGGGAGGCCGTGGAAGTCCCGTCCCGTTCGGTGCCGGTCTTCAAGCCCTCGAAGCACCTCCGCGCCAGGGTCGAGCGCCTCGACGAGGTCGGCTTCTGAGGCTGAGGGGCCCCAGCCTCTGCGCCTGTCCGGCACGCACCACCCCTCTTAACGAAGTGGGCTCCCGCGCGTCCACTTGTCAGTGAAAGACGACCGGCGGCTCGACGACGATGTGCCCGACGGCCCATGGGTCGAGCGGGCCCGCTCCGGAGACCCGGCCGCGCAAGGGGCGTTGGTCCGGCGGCATCACGGGGCGGCCTACGCAGTCGCGCTTTCCGTTACGAGGGACCAGGATACGGCTCAGGATGTGGTGCAAGACGCGTTCGTGAAGGCTTTTGGGGCTTTGGACGGCTTCCGCGGGGATGCCTCCTTCAAGACGTGGCTGCTGTCCATTACGGTCAACGAAGCCCGGGGGGCGCTTCGCAAGAGGACGCGCCGTCGGGAGGTCGGACTCGAGGGCGCGCCGCCCGTGGCCGCCGGAGGCCCGGACCCCGCGGAGGCCGCGGTGATGGCCGAGGAGGCTGCGCGCGCCCGGAGCATGTTGGAGCGGCTGCCAGAGAAGCAGCGGATGTCGGTCTCACTCCGAATCGACCAGGGGTTGAGCTTTCGGGAGATTGGAGAGGTGATCGGATCGAGTGAGGGGGCTGCGCGCGTGAACTACTTTCACGGCATTCGCCGACTGAGGGAGTTGATGGAATGAGCGATTTACGAGCGGGAGTTGCCCACGGGTCCCCGTCCGGTGATCTCTGCGGCTCGGTGCGCGAGTGGCTTCCGCAGCACGTGGCCGGTCGCCTCGAGGCGGAGGCACGGGCGACGGTCGAGGGTCACGTGGTGGGGTGCGATGCGTGTCGCGCGGAGCTCGACCTCGTCAACTTGCTTTACGAGAGCCGAGCCGAGGCGCCGGCCCAGCTCGCGGATCGTGTCATCGATGCCGTGACGCAGCGGTCATCCGCGGTCCGTCGTCCGTGGTGGGGCCTGTCGGCGGCGGCGGTCGCGGCGATCGCCCTGGGGATCGGTATCACGTCCGAGGGTACGTCGTTCGGTTCGGCCGAGGGCGACGCACTGGCGACGGAGTTCGAGGAGGGTGAGTTCTGGGTCAGCGACGACGGCATGCTCGCAGGGGCGCCGTCGTTCGACGGTCTGTCCGACGAGGCCCTTCTCGAGCTCCTCGAAGAGTTGGTCGAAGAAAGTCCAGGAGGTTCGGCATGAAGCGGGTTCGATGGGGGGCGTGGCTCGCCGCGCTCCCATTCTTCGTGGCTCCGGGGATCGGTCTCGTCGCCCAGGAGCCACCTCGGCGAGGCCCTGGGGACCGGGCCGAGATGGAGGAGCGTGTCCGACGGCAGATGGCGCGGTTGGTGAAGGAGCGGCTCGAGCTGTCCGACGACGAGGCGGACGAGCTCTCGACCGTGGTGCAGAGCTTCGAGCAACGGCGGCGGGACCTCCGAAGGTCGGAGCTGGCCGCTCGGCGGCGCATCGAGGCGCTCCTGCTCGAGGGCGGAGTCGACGACGTCGAGGCGGTCGAGCTGCTCGGTCGCATCGTCGACCTACGACGACAGGAAGCGGATCTCTTCGAAGACGAGCAGGAGGCGCTGCTCGAAGTGCTTCCCGCTGCCAAGGTGCTGCAGCTTCAGAGCCTGCGGGAAGAGATGGGGCGCCGGATTCGGTCCTTGCGCCGTGGCGACGGACGACGACGGCCCGGGGGAGGTGGCCCGTACGGCGGCGCACACGAGGAGTGGAACGTTGACTGGCTGCTCGGGGTGCCCTTACCTACCTGATCCCGCGTTGCCGATGCAGGCCGACATCGTCGAAGCACTGTCGACGAACGGCCGGGTACTCGGCAGGTGGGCGGTCTCCTTCTACACCGGTTCGTCTCGCGTCCCCCGTTATCCTGGCCCGTCTCGCGCCCCGGCTCGTCTCGTGACCCTCTCAGTCCACGCGCTCTTCTTCGCCGCCTACCGCGACCTGGTCGGTGAGTCGTCCCTGCGTGTCGAGCTCGCCGAGGGGGCGACGGTCGCGGACCTGGTTCAGGAGCTTCGGGGCCGTGGCTCTCCCTTCGATGGCTTGCCTTCGGAGCCGGCCGTGGCGGTCAACCAGACGTACGCGTTTCTCGACGAGCCGCTGACGGCCGACGACGAGGTGGCCTTCATCCCGCCGGTGGCGGGTGGCTGAGCGGCGTGGCGTGATACACACGGATGTGGGCCCCGGCGTGATCGACCCCGCGGAAGTGCTCGCACGGGTCGGTGACGCGACAGACGGGGCGGCCCTTCTTTTCCTGGGTGTCGTGAGAAATCACGCCGAGGGTCGGACGGTGCGGGGGATGCGTTACGACGCCTATGAGGCCATGGCGCGGGCCGTTCTGGCCGAGATCGCGGCGGAGGCGTGGGCGCGGCTCGGGAGCGAGCGGCTGGCGGTGGTGCATCGGACCGGCGACCTCGCCATCGGCGACGTGTCCGTCGCCATCGCGGTATCCAGCCCCCATCGGGCCGAGGCGTTCGACGCGTCGCGCTACGTCATCGAGGAGATCAAGAAGCGCCTGCCTGTATGGAAGAAGGAGCGTTACGTCGACGGTGAAAGCGAATGGGTGAAAGGGGCGACGCCGCCCGGCACAGCCGCGTCCCGTGAGGGGGTCGGATGATCGACCAGTTCGGCCGCCGAGTCGAGTACCTGCGCGTCTCCGTCACCGACAAGTGCAACCTTCGGTGCGTGTACTGCATGCCACTCGAGGGCTTGCCTTGGCTGAAGCGGGACGACCTGCTCACCTATGAGGAGATCGAGCAGATCGTCCGAGCGATGGCCGGCATCGGGCTCCGTCGCGTCCGAATCACCGGGGGCGAGCCTCTCGTTCGCCGCGACCTCCCCGATTTGGCTCGGATGATCGCAAGCGTGGACGGGATCGAGGATTTGTCTCTTTCGACGAACGCGGTCCTACTCGCCGACCACGCCGATGCCCTGAGGGCCGCCGGCGTGCATCGTCTGAACGTCTCACTCGATTCGCTTCGCGCGGACCGGGTCGACGAGATCGCGCGCCGCCCGGGGTCGTACCCCCGCATCATGGAGGGCCTCGAGGCCGCGGAGCGGTGCGGCTTCTCCCCCATCAAGATCAACGTGGTCCTCATCCGCGGACAGAACGACGATGAGATCGAGGAATTCGCGGAGATCACTCGTGAGCGCCCTTGGCACGTCCGCTTCATCGAGATGATGCCCACCGGGGCCAACCTGGATCTCAGCGCGAGCCAGTTCGTCTCCTGCGACGACGCGCTCACTCGCATCGAGCGGATCGAGGCATTGGAACCGGTCGAGGGACCCTTCGGGAACGGCCCGGCACGGTACTATCGGTTCTCTGGTGCACCGGGCACGATCGGCGTGATCACGCCGATGAGTCACAACTACTGTGATCGGTGCAACCGAATGCGCCTGACGGCCGATGGCCAGCTCCGTCCGTGCCTCTTCGGCTCGATCCAGACCAACCTCCGCGACCCACTGCGCGCGGGGGAGGACCTGCTGCCGCACATCGCAGAAACGCTCCGGATCAAGCCCGAGAGGCACTACCTCATTCAGGGGAGTGACTCCGGGTCCGGAGGCCTCGTGGCCCTGTCTCAGACCGGCGGGTAGACCTCGGTCGCAGCGTCGTTATACTCCGGCGTCAAGAGATCCAAACCTGCCGCGGAGTGGACGTTTTTCATGGGCGCCAAGAAGATCACCGTCGTCGGAGCGGGCCACGTGGGGGCCACTTGCTCGCAGCTCCTTTCCCAGAAAGAGCTCGCACGGGAAGTCATCCTCGTCGACATCGCCGAGGGCATTCCTCAGGGTAAGGGCCTCGACCAGTGGGAGAGTGCCCCGATCGAGGGATTCGACTCTCGGGTGTACGGGGCGAACGACTACGATTCCTCCGAGGGCGCGGAGATCTTCATCGTGACCGCCGGCATCGCTCGCAAACCGGGCATGAGCCGCGACGATCTGCTCAAGACCAATGCCGGCGTCATCCAGTCCGTGACCAACGAGATCAAGCGCGTGGCTCCGGACTCGATCATCATCATGGTCACCAACCCGCTCGACGTGATGGCTCAGGTCGCCCTCGAGACGTCCGGCTTCCCGCGCGAGCGGGTGATCGGCATGGCGGGCGTCCTGGACACGGCCCGATATCGGTCCTTCATCGGGCTCGAGCTCGACGTATCGATCGAAGACATCCAGGCCCTCGTTCTCGGCGGCCACGGGGACACGATGGTCCCGCTGGCGAGCTACACCTCGGTGAGTGGCATCCCGCTGACGCAGCTCCTCTCTCAGGACCGCATCGACGCGCTGGTCGAGCGTACGCGAAAGGGCGGCGGGGAGATCGTCGCCTACTTGAAGACCGGGAGCGCCTACTACGCTCCGGCCGCCGCGGCCGTCCAGATGGCTGAGGCGATCGTGAAGGACAAGCGGCGGATTCTACCGTGCGCAGCCTGGCTTCAGGGTGAGTACGGCTTCCACGACCTGTTCCTCGGCGTGCCCTGCTTGTTGGGCGCGAACGGGCTCGAGAGGGTCATCGAGGTCGAGCTCGACGACGCCGAGCAGGCCGCGCTCTCGACGAGCGCGGAGCACGTGCACGAAACCGTGGCGGCGCTCAAGGCCCTCGGCTAGGGCTTCTTCGACGACGGATCCAACACACGCGCGATCCCACCGGGTGGGTCGGCGATCGCGAGGGTCGAGGTAGGGCTACCGGGCGCGCTCGTCCCCGATCCGGATGACGGTGAGCCAAAGGGCCGCGAGGGTCGCGACGGGAGCGATCACGTCTCGGAAAACGTTGAACGTCGACTGCCGCTCCAGCAGCACCTGGTCGCCCGATACAACGGGCAGCTGCCCGAAGGTCACGAGCGAATCCTGGCCCAATACGAGGTTGTACTGTGTGCCGGACCGGAGGAGGATGATCCGGTCCAGCTTCGCGAGAGCGGTCGGACCGCCTCCCATGGCCACGGCATCGGCGAGTGTGGAGCCTCGCAGCATGGGATACACGGCCGGTTGCCTCACCTCGCCGCCCACGGAGACTCGGTAGAGCGGCTCGACGACCACGTTCGCAGCTTGGATGTAGTTGCTGAGGAACTGCTCCACGATCACCCGGGCCTGGTCGGTCGTGCGACCTGCGACCCGCAGCTCCTGATAGAGGGGATGGAGGATGTTGCCGTCCATTCCCACCGTGAACTCGCCGCTGTAGTCGGGCTGCCTCCAGACCTCGATCCGTATGAGGTCGCCCGGGCGGACCACTTGGTCTTGTGGAGTGATGGGCTCTGGTGGCGGGGTCGAGCTCGAGGAGCATCCGACGAGCCAACCGCTTGCCACGACGATCGAGGCCAGCCTGTGAACCCACGAATGGGCCCGTGATACACCCTTGCCGTGAAGCATCGACGGTTCGACACCCTTGTGGATGGGGCGCGCTCTAGCGCCGGAAACGGGAGCGAAGCGGTCCGCGACCGCCCTGAGAATACTTAGAAGGGCGCGCCCTGCGATTGCAAGAATGACGGATTCGCCGCCTCCCGCTCTTCTCGGGCGCGTTCGAACAGCGTCAGGCCGATGGGGAGCCCCATGAACAGGAAGAAATGCCGCCAGTGGATGGAGGAGATGACGATGCTCTCCACCATGATCCCCGCGAGGACCGCGACGAGGGCTGCGTGCACGCCGGCGTTCGGGCCCCTTCGGAACACGCCGGCGAGGCCGTAGAAGAGTGAGGCGGCCAGCATGAACAGCAGGCCGACGAGGCCGAGCACGCCGTTCTCGACCAGAACCTTCAGGTAGAGGTTGTGCACGTCTTGAAGGAAACGGGGACTCGTGTACGCTCCGGGGCCGATCCCGAACGGGTACTGCTGGGCCACCGAGAACGCGGTCCACTGGTTCGAGAACCGCTCCTGGTCGTAAGCCTGAAGCGTGAGCCGGTCCAGGAGGTATGGCCCGATGTCGGTCTTCGCGAGGAGGACCAGCACGGCGACCGCGAGAACGGGGGCGACGGAGACCATTCCCACCAGGAGGCGCCGGTTGGCCCTTGCGTTCGCGATGACGAGGAACTCGAGGGCCAGATACACCACGATGGAGACGACGAAGTGGACGTAGGCGCCCCGCGAGCCGGCCAGGGTCACCCCGGTCAGACAGAGTCCGATCACGATGAGGTGCCTGGCGACGAAGCGCCGCGAACGGATGAGCGGCGGTAGGCTCATGAGGAGCGCGCCGATCAGGAAGGGCCCGAAAACGTTCGGATCCTTGAAGGTGCTCTGCACGCGCACCATCGAGGCGTCGCGGAAGAAGATCTCACTGTTCGGCAGCACTTGAAGACTCGCCAGGACTCCGATGCCCGCCGCGATGACGGCCGCGATCTGGTAGCCGTCCCGCACGATGCGCATCCCCGACTCGCCGAACTTCCCGAGGAAGAGCGCCATGTAGGTGGTGTACACCAGGAGGTAGATGGTGACGACCATGTAGAACAGCGGCTCGGTATGCCCGTAGGTACGCGTCGCGATGAGGGATGCATAATTGGCGAGGACGAACATCAGCAGGCCCACGACGAAGAGCCGTGGGAGGCGCGTCGGCGACATCAGATGCCCGGTGATCACCGTCAGCACCAACGTGGGAAGAAAGAGCACGTCACAAACCGCGGGCTCCATCATGACGACGCTGCTGGAAGCCACTTGGACCAGGAGTGCGATCGCAACCAGGCGTGAAGGCTCCTCCGTGGCTGCTGGACGCTCCTCGAGTGCCGGAGCCGTCACCTGCTGCGTCGGGTAGGGCCACGCGAGTGGCTGGTTCAGATTTCCCGCTCTATACTGCAAGAGTACCGTCCTCCTCGGGCCTTCTTGTCCTGTCCGAGACCAACGCCGCCACTCGTGGGGCACGAGTCAGCCTCTGCTGTCCGCCCCTGCCTGCCACAGAAGACGGTCCGGAGAACCCCATGATCCCTGCTCGGACCCGGGTCCGACGGGCCGCCCTCAGTGGCCTGTACCACACACGCGCGTACCGCCTGCTGGAACGGACCGCGCGTGGCGTCGGTGCGATCTTCACACTTCACCACGTCCGACCCGAGTCCCCGCGGGGAGGGTTCGCACCCAATCGAATCCTCGAAATCACGCCGGGCTTCCTTGAGAATACGATACATCGCTGCGAACGGGCAGGCTACGAATTCGTCACGCTGGACGAGGCGAGGAGGCGGCTCGAGGAAGGGGACGACCGGACCCGCTTCGTGAGCTTCACACTCGACGACGGATACGCCGACAACTACGAGCACGCGTTCCCTCTCTTCCGGGCGTATGGGGTCCCGTTCACGATCTACCTCTGCCCGGGGCTGATGGAGGGTAGTGCCCGACACTGGTGGCGTGACCTCGAGGACATCGTCGCGACTCACGACACCCTCGAGGTGGATATAGGCGGTGAGACACGGACCTACCCGGGTGCTACGGATGGCCAGAAGCGCCGGACCTTCGACACCGTCTACTGGGCGCTGAGGCAGATGCCGCACGACCGGCAGATGGAGGTGCTCGCTGCAATGGTGGAGCGTTACCTGACTGCGCCCGTGAAGCGTCCGCAGATGCTGACGCCGGCGATGATTACCGAGATGGGAGAGAGCGGGCTGTTCGTTGGCGGTGCACACACGATGACCCACCCCCAGCTGGCCAAGCTCTCCTCCCGGGACATGCGAGATGAAATGGAGTGGAGCCGCAGCTGGATTCGCGAGACCCACGGCCTGGACGCTCGACATCTCGCCTATCCGTACGGTGACGAGAGGTCCGCGGCCCGTCGGGAATTCGAGGCGGCCCGGGAGCTCGGGTTCGAAACCGGGGTCACGACCCGTAAGGGGGTGGTGCATCCCGAGCACGTCGACTTCCTGCAGGCGCTCCCGCGGGTGTCGCTGAACGGCGACTACCAACGCGCCCACTTCGTGGACCTCTTTCTTACAGGTGTCCCGTTTGCGCTGCAGCCGGGTCTGCCCCGGATCCACGTGGCATAGCGGGGGCGGCCTGAGACCCCGTGCCGAGGACGGACTCGTAGAGCTGCGCGGTCGCGTCGACCATCTGGGGCACACGCGCGTGCTGCGATACGTGTGCGTGCAGTACGGCGGCCTGCTTCTTTGCAGGTGCCGGGTCGTTCAAGAATGAGGCCATCGCCTGCGCCAGCGCCCCGGCGTCACCGGGCGGCATGAGCGTGTCCTGGTGGGGGCCGAAGATCTCGGGAATCCCCCCGACCCGGGTCGTGAGCAGCGGGACTCTGGCGGCGAGCACCTCGAGGACGATGTAGGGGAGCGACTCGGCGAGCGATGGCAT